>JBEKNI010000001.1:0-191695 GCA_049522975.1 Occallatibacter sp.
TTGATGTAGTCGGCGTGGCCGGGGCAATCGACGTGCGCGTAGTGGCGATTCTTGGTCTCGTACTCGACGTGCGCCGTGGCGATGGTGATGCCCCGCTCGCGCTCTTCCGGCGCGTTGTCGATCGAGTCGAAAGAGCGGAAGAGAATCTTCGGGTTGTGCTTGCCCAAGACCTTGGTGATGGCCGCCGTCAGCGTGGTCTTGCCGTGATCGATGTGCCCGATCGTCCCCACGTTCACGTGCGGCTTGCTGCGATCAAACTTTTCCTTGCCCATGGCTGTCAGTTCCTTCCGTTAGACTTTTTCTCTGTAGTGCCTCTGAGTTCCGGAAGCGCAAAAACTTGCGTTGCGCGCCTCAATAGTACGCGTACACCGTCAGATACCTTTGCCGCAGCTCCGGCGCCACCGCTTCCACCTTCTTCAGGTAGCGCTCGCGGGTCAGGGCCTGATCCGAGACCGGCAGCGACTTGTACAGCCCTTCGGCATCCTTGCCCAGCAGGCCGTGGTACAACGCGCCCTCGAAGTCGCGAATCCGCAGCTTCGAGCGGCTCACACGGTTCAAGAAGACTTCCACGTCTCCGGGATCGAAGGCCGCGTCGATGCAGGCATGAAGCCGCGCGTATCCCTGCTCATCCTGGACGGCTATTGCTGCCTGCTCGAACTTCATCTCCCGCCCTCGCCCTCGTCAGCCTTCTGTCTTTCAACATCTGGAGCGGGAGACGAGGATCGAACTCGCGACCAACAGCTTGGAAGGCTGTGACTCTACCACTGAGTTACTCCCGCTGAACAGTGGTCAGTTTTCAGTCGTCAGTTGTCAGTTACTTCCTGGACACTTAAGGCTCATTCAAAGCTCAACCAACCACATTCACTGACAACTGAAAACTGACCACTGACAACTAAATCTGGAGCTGATGACCAGGATTGAACTGGTGACCTCTCCCTTACCAAGGGAGTGCTCTACCAACTGAGCTACATCAGCCCTCTTACAAACTTCTCACCCCCGTGCTTCGGGAGTGAGTTGGGCGTCAGGGATGAATCCCTGACCTACCGCTACATCAGCCCTCTTACAAACCCTCAGGAGCCGGAACCTCCGCTCCTATCCCCGCCGCGGCGAATCTTCTCCGCCTGACGGGCCAAAACCGTCTTCAAAGCAAATCCGCCGAGAACAATCAGCGGAACCAAGCGCATCTGAACCGGCTTGCTGGCGGCGACGATCTTCCAGTCGCTTAAATCAAACCACGGTACGAGAACTTTGTCCTCGCCCAGAGTAAACCAAGCCAGCACTGCTAAAACGCCATACAACGCCAGAGCCACCCAAAACTTCCGGTCCAAATCCGAAGCAGCGCTCTTCAAGTCCTTGCGCTCACCAGGCTGCATTGCAATTCCTCAAATCCAGCCTCGTAAAATCCAGCCTCGCAAATCATGGTGCACAGGGGAGGATTCGAACCTCCGTAGCTCCAAGGAGCGGCAGATTTACAGTCTGCTGCCATTAACCGCTCGGCCACCTGTGCTCATTCACCCGTACCCGGCTAACAGCCCACCACAGCGAATCCGGCCCCACCCGGAAAACATCCGGCCATAGGGAGCCTGCACCTGAAGTGGAATCACCGCGGAGGACAGGCCCGGCACAGGAAAAACCTCCAGCGCCGGCAAAACCTCTGGCCGCTTCAGGCCCCGGTTTGCGTTTTCCGTTCCGTGGAGCTGGCGAAGGGATTTGAACCCCCGACCCTCTGATTACAAATCAGATGCTCTACCAGCTGAGCTACGCCAGCCCATCCCACCGAGAAAACCGCCCCGGAAACCAAGAATCCGTGCGGGCACACTACCACTCCGCACGCACTACGGCACAGAAATCAAGGTTAACACACCTCCGGCGAGGGGAGCAAACCGTGGAAAAGCAGGGGGTCGGGATCAGGGACTAGGGAAAGCACTCCCCTGGCAATCCGCGCTCATCCCTGTTCTTGTTTTCGTTGACTCCGGGGCGCGATTCCGGTATTCTGG
The DNA here is from genome assembly GCA_049522975.1 of Occallatibacter sp. GTDB lineage: Bacteria > Acidobacteriota > Terriglobia > Terriglobales > Acidobacteriaceae > Telmatobacter. Next base: position 1,998 of record JBEKNI010000001.1, read on the forward strand.
AATCCTTGCGCGGTGTTGCGCCTGGGGTCTGTGTGTCGGGGCCCCCGGAGACTGGTCTCTGTCGATGGGGTGATGCGTGTTCACTCGGACCCGGCTGGTCGAGGCCATGGGTTGAATTCCCGGAAGGTTCGGCTGGTACAGGCTGCCGGCTGCCGAATGGGCGCTTTTAGGCGCCGATCCGGCTTGAGCCAGAGCCCTTTGGGGGGCCAGCCCCCGCGATCCTCACCCGAACAGACATGTTTGGCAGTGGGTGGAAATTGGGCCTGTGCGCATTTTTCAAGCGCGGGCCAGAGCGGTTTGCGCTGGTTTTTTGTTGTGCCGGGTCTTATTGAAGGCGTTTCGAGAGCAGGAGAGAGATGGGTACCTTTGTTCCGAGCGGCAAGGATATTCGCCGCAAATGGTTTGTAGTGGATGCCAGCGGCAAGACGCTGGGCCGTCTGGCGACCAAAGCCGCCGACGTGCTGAGCGGCAAGCTGAATCCGCAATACGTTCCGTACATCGACGTGGGCGACCACGTGATCGTCATCAACGCGGAGAAGGTCCGCCTGACCGGCCTCAAGTCCGAGAGCAAGCTCTATCGCCGCTACACCGGCTTCCCCGGCGGGCTGCGCGAGGAGTCGTTCACGCGCCTGTTGAACCGCAAGCCGGAGGCGATTCTGGAGCAAGCCATCAAGGGCATGCTGCCCAAGAGCAAGATGGGCCGCCAGATGGCCACCAAGCTGAAGGTCTATCGCGGCGACAAACACCCCCACGAGGCGCAGCAGCCGGTGGCGCTGGAGATTTCCTAAGAGCAGGGACTAGGGACTAGGATTTGGCCGGGCGGAAGAAGTCCGGCGGAGAGAGCGGAGCATGGCAGATTTGGTTCAGTATTACGGGACGGGGCGGCGCAAGTCGGCGATCGCCCGCGTCTTTCTGCGTCCCGGCACGGGCGAATGGAAGGTCAACGGCAAGGGATTCGACGAGTACTTCGTCACCGAGCAGCAGCGGGTGGCCGCCAAGCGGACGCTGGTCCTGGTGGAGCTGGGTTCCAGCTTCGATGTGGTCACGACCGTCAGGAGCGGCGGCGTTTCCGCGCAGGCCGATGCCGTCAAGCTGGGCATCGCCCGCGCGCTGGTCGAGTTCAACCCCGAGTTGCGCAAGGTGCTCAAGGCCGAGGGCCTGCTCACCCGCGACTCGCGCATGAAGGAGCGCAAGAAGTACGGGCAGAAGGGCGCTCGCGCAAGGTTCCAGTTCAGCAAGAGATAGTTGTCAGATGACAGGTTACAGATGACAGTTTTTCCGGATCAGGCGATTCGGGTCGAAATTTGGCTGTCATCTGCAATTTGAGTTTCACCAATTTCCCGCAGAAGCGGGTTCAATCCGGGCGCCGGCATCGACCACCCGGATGCAATCCACGAAGGAGGCCCATTGGCCACGATCACAATGAAGGAGCTGCTCGAAGCGGGAGTTCACTTCGGGCATCAGACCAAGCGCTGGAATCCCAAGATGAAGGAGTACATCTTCGGCGAGCGCAACGGGATCTACATCATCGACCTGCAGAAGACGCTCAAGCTCTTCAAGGAGGCGTCCAAGTTCGTCACCGAACTGTGCTCGACCGGCAAGACGATTCTCTTTGTCGGCACCAAGCGCCAGGCGCAGGAGGCCGTGGCCGAAGAGGCTACCCGCGCGGGAATGCCCTACATCAACCAGCGCTGGCTGGGCGGGCTGCTCACCAACTGGGTGACGGTGCAGAAGTCGGTGAAGCGCCTTCAGGAACTGGACGAGATGGCCACCGATGGCCGCTATGACCTGCTGACCAAGAAGGAAGTCATCAAGCTGGAGCGGGAGCGCAAGCACCTCCAGGCCAATCTGGCCGGCATCAAGAGCATGAAGCGCCTGCCCGACGCGCTGTTCATCGTCGATTCGAACAATGAGACGATTGCCGTCAAGGAAGCGCGCAAGCTGGGCATTCCAGTGGTGGCCGTCGTCGACACAAATTGCGATCCGACGGTGGTCGATTACGTGATTCCGGGCAACGACGACGCGCTGCGCGCCATTCGCCTCTTCACCTCGAAGATCGCCGACTCGGCGGCCGAGGGCGTGAACCTGGTGGGCGACAAGGCATTCGTGGAAGAGCCCGAGCCGGTGGCTGTGGCCGCTGAGACCGCGCTGCCCGAGGAAGTGGACCTGGAAGCGGCTCTGGGCGGCGGCATTCGCAAGGCGCCCGCGGCGGTTCTGGCCCTGCTGGACGAAGCCGACGTGGCCGAGGTTGGCTTTTAATCATTCTGGCGCATTTCATTGCGCATAATGAGATAGGCGTGGCCGCCAGACTGGAGCGCCACGCCTTTTTTACCGCAGATGACGATTTATAATGACGAACTCGAGCGCATGGTCGTGGAAGCTGTTGCTGACGACTACGAAGAATTCGCAACGATTGTCCAGTGCATTGCGAGGTGTATGAGCAAAGTCCACGATGCTCCGGACGAAAATGAGATCGAACAATCGCTTATGAAATCCATTGCGGACAGTGATGTCATAGCGTACGAGGAATCTGAAGAGCTTCATCGACTTATTGCAACCGAGGCCAATCCGCAGAATATTCGCACGCTTTGGTTCTACATTACAAAGCAAGGTAAGGAGCGACTGCGCAGATTGGAGGAGGAGGAAATTAAATCCGGCACATATATGGCTGATTGGGAGCCTGATCCTAACGGTGGGTGGCGCAAGTCCGGCCAGTAACAAGGTAGATGAGATCCAAAGGAATGAATCAGTGGGGAAGTCTAGCAACACAGAATTCAGGAAGAGAGAGAACACAGTGAGCGAGAAGATTGACGCAAAATTGGTAAAAGAGCTTCGGGAAAAATCCGGGGCGCCGATGGGCGACTGCCTGAAGGCGTTGCAGGAGACCAAGGGCAACATCGAGGAGGCCTTTGTGGTGCTGCGCAAGCGGGGCATGGCCTCGGCGCAGAAGAAGGCCGCCCGCTCGACCAACGAGGGTGCGGTGGGCGCATACATTCACGCCGGCGGCAAGATCGGCGTGCTGGTCGAGCTGAACTGCGAGAGCGACTTTGTCGCCCGCACCGAGGACTTCCAGCAGTTGCTCAAAGACATTGCAATGCACATCGCGGCCTCCGACCCGCGCTATGTGAAGCCTGAGGACGTGACCGCGGGCGATCTGGAGCGCGAGAAGGATATCTATCGCGCGCAGGCCGCAGCCACCGGCAAGCCCGCCCCGGTGATCGAGAGGATCGTCGAAGGCAAGATGGCCAAATTCTACGAGGAGGTCTGTCTCGTCGAGCAGCCCTTCATCAAGGACCAGACGATCAGCATCAAGGAACTGATCGGGCAGAAAGTGGGCAAGCTGGGCGAGAACATCACCGTTCGCCGTTTCGCGCGCTTCAAGGTCGGCGCGCCGGAGTGGACGGTCGCCACGACCAAGCCCGTCGAAGCGGCCGTCGAGTAACAGGCACACAACCTCCGGAGATGGCAGAAGGCTCAGGGAGCAAGCCCTGGGCCTTTTCTGCGTTCACGCGCTGCCAATGGGCGAGTCGGCCCCAGCCGCCCGGTATGCGATACTCGAAAAGGCATGTACAAACGCATCGTTCTCAAGCTATCGGGCGAAGTGCTGGCCGGGCCGCGCGGCTTCGGCCTGGACGCCGGCAAGATCGCCGAAATCACCGGCGAGATTGTCGATGTTCACGCGCTGGGCGTCGAGATCGGCGTGGTAGTCGGCGGAGGCAACATCTTCCGCGGCGTGGCCGAGCAGGCGCGGGAGATGGACCGCGTCAGCGCCGATAACATGGGCATGCTTTCCACCGTTATCAACGCCATCGCCATGCAGGATGCCCTGGAGCAGCGCGGCGTGCAGTGCCGCGTGATGAGCGCCGTCTTCATGAACCAGGTGGCCGAGCCTTACATCCGCCGCCGGGCCGTGCGGCATCTGGAAAAAGGCCGCGTGGTGATCTTCGCCGCGGGCACCGGCAATCCCTTCTTCTCGACCGATACCGCGGCCAGTCTCCGTGCGATGGAAATCAAGGCCGACGTGCTGCTGAAGGGCACCAAAGTGGAAGGCGTCTACAGCGCCGACCCGGTCGTGGTAAAAGACGCCGTCAAGTACGACGAGATCACTTACATGGAGATCCTCCGCCAGGGGCTGAAGGTGATGGACCTGACCGCCGTAAGCCTTTGCAAGGACAACAACCTGCCCATGATCATCTTCAACATGAACCAACCGGGAAATATCCGGCGCGTCGTTATGGGCGAAAAGGTCGGATCACTGGTGACGGCATAAAACAGTGAACAGTGGACAGCAGACAGTGAACAGTAAGAGCCCGGGGCTTGGGACTGACCGCTGTTCACTGACCACTGACCACTGTGTGGAGACGCGCAAGCCAGAACGGCTGAATGCACTGACGGGTTTGCGCTTCTTCGCGGCCCTCGATATCGTTCTCTTTCATTTTTCCAATCCACAGACCTTCGGCTGGCTGGCGCCGGAGGTCAACGCCGGCTACATTGCGGTGAGCCTCTTCTTTTTGCTATCGGGGTTTGTGCTGGCCTACAACTACGGCGGCGCGGCGCGGGCCGGCAAGCTGGGCAAGTTGGACAAGACGCGCTTCTGGATGGCGCGTTTCTCGAGACTTTACCCCGTTTACCTGCTGAGTCTGCTGCTGAGTTGGCGGATGGTGGTTCCCGAGTATGGCGCCCACACCCACGCCATGTTCTGGACGGGCATGGCGCTGACGCCTTTGCTGCTCCAGGGCTGGTTTCCGTCCCTGGCGACCTTCCTGAACACGCCGGCCTGGGCCATGCCGGCCGAAGCCTTTCTGTACGCCCTGTTTCCCTGGCTGGCCAGGATCAAGCGGCCAACGCGGGTTGGAGATTCGCTGCTGCAATTGGCCGGGGTGTGGACCGCGGGCATGGTTCCCGGCCTGCTCTACATGGCCTTCAATCCCGACGGCATCGCGCATCCCGACCGCTGGAGTTACGGGTACTGGCTGTGGGCGCTGAAGTACACGCCGCTGCCCCACCTGGCCAGTTTTGTCTTCGGCATTCTGCTCTCCGGCCTGCATGAGTTGACGCCGCGCACCGGCCTCCTGCGCGTCGCTCTCGGGCTGGCCGGCTTTGCGGGCGTCTTCGGCATCTTGTCGATGGGGCCGCTTGTGCCCTACGTCCTGCTCCACGACGGCCTGCTGATGCCCCTGTCCGGCTGCATCGTTCTAGGGCTGGCCGGGGAGAACTGGCTGGCAGCCGCGTTCAGCCTGCGCCCGCTGGTCTTTTTGGGCGAGGCCAGCTACTGCCTCTACCTGCTTCACTTCAATCTGTGGAACTGGATTCACGACACCCATCTGCCGGAGCGGCTGGGCGTGAGCCGCTTCGATCCCTGGATTAGCTACCTGGCGCTGATTGCGGCGGCCCTGCTGGCGCTATACCTGGTGGAGAAGCCGGCACAGCGGAAACTCCGCGATTGGATGCACGTGTAGAGGAAATCGAGCGCTCGTGGTTTCCCAGGTCTCGAAATCTGGATTCTTCGACTTCGCTCGGTACAGGCTCTAGCAGACCCGGCGCAATTTCAATTGCGCCGAATCGGGCGCTACTGGGTCACAGATTGCGTAGCATGGTTGCCATGTGGAACGATCACCAGCGCGGTGGGCCCTGAACCTGATATGGGGTATGGCGAGGCCTGGTTGGGGCTCACCGAGCCCGCGGTCGGATCCAGGCGGAAGCCGGAGACGGAATTGCCCAGGTAGTTGGCGGTGTAGACAAACCGGCCCAGCGCCGGATCGACGGCGATGGCGACCGGGTCGGTGTCGGTGACGTCGCCTTGGGTGCCGCCGGCGCCGATCGCGACCGTGGGCGTGCCCGTGGCCAGGGTGATCGCGTAGCCCGAAACTGTCGAATCCAGCGCGTTGGTCACATAGATGAACTTGCCGCGCGGGTCAATGACGATCGCCGAGGGGTCGTTCCCCGTCTTGAAGGGGCCGTTGGAAAGAAAGTTCAGTGTGCTGCCGTCCAGAATCGTGTAGCCGATCAGCTCGTTGGAGGCATAGTCGGTGACATAAAGGAAGCGGTTGGTGGGATCGGCGGCCAGGGCGCTGGGCTTGACGCCGGCCTCGTAAGGGCTGTTCTTGGCTGCGGTCAACGATCCATCCGAGCCAACGGTAAAGCCGAAGACCCAGCCGGGGTTGGCGGTGCTGGGCGTGCTGCCACCGGGATTATAGGCAGACTGGTCATAGGCCGCGACGTAAACGGTGCCATTGTCGGCCAGAACGGTGACGCCAGTGGGAATGATGACATCGTTCGGGTACCCTGGGACGCTGAGTACGACGCCGTTTGCCGGAGCAGTCGGCGGACCCAGGGTGCCGTCCGATTTGAGCGGAAAGGGCTGAAGAACGGCCTTGCCGCTCGGCCCTAGAATCGCATAAAGATATGTTCCGGCATTGTTTACTGTAATAGCAACGGGCGCGGGCGACAAGCTGCTTTCGGCATCTTTTTTTGTAAGGGCGCCGTTGAGGCCGATGGCGAAATGGACGATACTGCCGTCTCCCTGGTTGGCGACGTATAGATTCGCATAGTCGGGGGTGGTGGCCATCGAGACCGGGTTCACTCCGCCCGAAGATACAGTGGCCGCCACCGGACGCAATGCGCCCGACCTGGAGTCCACGGCCAAGGTATAGATCGCGCCGTCGCTCGAGGTTCCCGAGCCGGAGGCGCTGGTCACGAAGACAAGATCTATGGTGGTGAGCGCGCAGCCCATAAGGAGTGTGGCCACAAAAAGGCCGATGGAAGAGACCAGAAAAAGCTGGCTCGATTTGCTGAACTTCATGCGCTTCCTTCGTCGCGGGCTCGTCAGGTTGCGAGCCCAGTAAAACTGGTTAGGTTGCCCCGTAGCTATTCTAAAAGCCCGGTACGGGGTGTTGCTACGGCGCACTGCCGCGGGCCACCGCTATTGCGTAGCGTGGTGCGGAATGGCGGTCACGGCTGTCGGCTGGGCATTGGCCACGTAAGGCGAGCGCTGCGTATTGATGAGTGTGCCCGCGGTCGTGCTTAACTGAAAGTCTGAGACGTTGCTGCCAAGAAAATTCACGGTAAAGAGAAAGTGGCTGGTCGACGGATCGATGCCCATGGCCACCGGCTGAATCCCCGCGTCATAAGTGCCGATGCCGGTGAGCGCTCCGCTGCCGATCGAATACGCGCTCACCGTGCCGTCCAGCGCGTTGGCCACATAGAGAAAGGGGTGATCGGGATCTGCGACGATCGCGGCGGGCTGATTGCCGGCCGCGTACGGGCTGCCGCTCAACTCGGTCAATGCCCCCGACGCAACCGAGTAGCCATGCACATTGCCGTTGGTGGAATCCGTCACGTAAACATACGCGCCTGAAGCATCGGAGGCGCTGGCGATGCCGCAGGGAAGAGTCAGGCCTGCCGAGGCAAAGGGTGCGCCGCCGTTCAGGGGCGAGAGCGCGCCGCCGGAGCCGGCCGAGAAACCGAAGATATAACCGTTGTCGCCATAGTAGGCGCTGGGTTTCTGATTACAGACGTTGACCGTTCCCAGGATGTCGTCGATTCCGGTGAACGCGCCGCCGCCGGCTGTCCAATCAAAGGCGGTGACGTAGAAATAGGCATTGCCGCCGGAGCTCAGGACGCTGACAGCGGTCGGCACCATTACGTCGCTCGCTTTGGGCAAATGCACACCACCCGCCGATGTGGCGACGCATTGTGTGCTGCCGGAAGCCGGTACGTAGCCGTAGAGGCAGAGCGGCCAGTAATTCAGGCTTCCGTTGGCCGCCGGAACTCCCAGCGCGCCGCCGCGCTTGGCGCTGGAACCGGTCCCGGAGGCGGGCTCGATGGGAAAGACAGCCACCGACCCCGAGCACGGGTTCGCGTTCGAGCAGGTAGGCAGCGGCTGGTAGGTGTCCGCGATAAACAAAGTCGACCCGTTCACGGCCACGGCCTGCGGGTACACCCCCGGCGTGTTCACGGTGTTCTGCGGATAGATCTTGCCGTCGCTCCCGATGAGGAACTGAACGATCGTGTTGTCGTCCTGATTGACAACATAGAGATTCGTGTCGTCGCTGGAGACGGCCTCGGCCACCGGGTTGCGTCCTCCCGAAGGAAACGGCGAGGCGGGAATCTGGCGCATTGCGCCGGAGATCCGGTTGATCTCGAAGACGTCGATTTCGCCGTAATTGTACGGCCCCGCCGCTTTGGAACTGGCCACGTAGACGAAATCCGCTGTGGCCGTGCCGCACGCGGCGATCAGTCCGGCCGCCAGAAGGCTGGCCGCGGTCGTCAGCAGCAGCTGCCTCGATTTGTTGAACTTCATGCGCATCTTTCGTCAGCGAGCCGTCATCTCAGGCTCGCATAAAAACAGGTTTGGAATCGAACTTCAGGACGCTCCGAGGAAAGCATCGCGTCCTGAAACCCGGCTGCGTTCTTGAAGGCCGCCGGCCGTTCTTTTCCCGGAGCGGGGACCGGCCGCCGCCCCAGGCACAACGGCATAAAACAACCTCTAGTTGCTGATGCGCCCGTCCACCAGGCACCAGGTGGGCGGACCGGTAAGCGCATATGTGGAAGAGACTTTCGACGACTGGCTGAGCGGGGTGAGGGTGCCGGCGTTTTGGTCCAGTTGCTGACCCGCCACGGTTTGATCGTCGTAGTTGGCCTCATAGAAAAACTGATTCGAGGGATCCTCGACCATGCACACCGGCCCTGCGCCAGTGCCAAAGCCGACCGGGTTTCCTCCCAATTCGGTGGGCAGAAACGGATTGTTCATCACGTAGCCGGCAATGCCGCTCAACGCCAGGGTTGAGGGCGCCGGGGTCCCCTGGTTGGCCACGTAGAACCACTTATCCTTGCTCTCCACAACCAGGTAGATGGGGTTGGACTGGTACTGATCATCGGGAATGGGTCCGCTGGACAGTATCGTCAGCGAGCCGTTCGCGCTAACGCTCCAGGGCAGAATCTGGCTGGGCGCGGTGACGGGGGTGGTGCTGCCGGCCGGCGTATACGTGATCGGCTCGTTGTCGAGCACCCAGATGTAACCGCCGCCGCTCACGATGGCCGTTGCCTGGTGAACGTCGCCCAGCAAGGTCGAGCCGTTCGACTCCACGCTCAACTGCCCGGTACCGGCGTTGTAGCTGTAAGGAAAGACTAGATCTCCAGCCGCCGGAGTGCCGCTCAGCGTCAGAAGGGTTCCGCCTGAGAACGCAAGATCAATGGGGTTGACCGGGACCGGGAAGTAAGTCAGGTTCTGCGTGCCGCTGGCTCCGGTGGTCACCTTCACCTGCGCATTCTGCAACAGACTCAGGCGGCCCGTCGTCTGGCTGATCGTAAAAGCGGTGATGTCGCCGCAGGTCGCAGCGCCGTTCAGCGCCTGTGTGCAGCCATTCGCAAAGCCGGTTGCGCCGGAATAGTTGTCCGGCGAATCGTGGTCCAGCACATAAAGGTAAGTTCCCGAGTTGTCGGCGACCATGCGGAACGGGTTCTTGCCCTGCGTCGTGAAGGTCTCCTGCGCTGTCAGGACGCCGTTGGCGCCGACCGCGAACTGGGTGATATTCGGGTTCACGCAGGGATACTCCGTAGTGCACTCGGTTTGACCAGCCTGGGGCACGCCCTGATTGAGTACATAAAGAAAGCGGGAGCTGACCAGCAGCAGGGCGCGCACCGGGTTGGCTCCCCCGGAGGGAACGGGAGGCTTCAGGCCGTTGATAGGCGTCAGCTTCCCCGTATTGTGGTCAATTTTGAAGCCGGCGACGTAGCCGTTGCCTTCGGATTCCGACGTCACCGTCCCCGTCACATACAAAAAGCCGACCGTATAACTCTGAACGCAAGAGGTGACGCTGAGGACAACGCCCGCAGAGAGGGCGCCGATCAGAAGGGTCTTGCCGAATTTCTTGAACTTCATGCGATTCCTTCATCCTGGTCAGGCGCGCGCCGCCAGGTTGGCTAGTTCCACAGCAGAGCTGGGTTGGGACGGGTCCCTGTTGCATTGTAAAAGCCGAGGGTGGGTTGTGCCTAGTTTTGGCGGAAGACGGGGTAAAACAGCGAATTATTCCGCGCCTGCCAACCTCGGGCGCCGCGAAATCCCCGCCTTTCCCGCTTTTCGCCGCAATTCAGGGCACTGCTGCGCTTTGGACGCCCGGCGGAGCCGAAAGGTCAACGCGCAACCGCCGCAAATCATGCGTGCAGGGTACCCCACCCTTGTCGCTGTCATTCTGAGCGGAGCGCAGCGGAGTCGAAGAACCTGCTTCTTGACAATTTGCGGCCAGGGTGGGAGGCCGCATCCCCATCTTCGCGCTGTATCCATTCGCCGCAGCTCGGAGCTGCGCCGCGGGGTCTACCGTTTCTTCGCCGGACGGACATTCCGGGCCACGGCGGCCTTCACGAGCGCCTGGAAGGCACCCGCGTCGACCTCGTCCCCTTCGTGGATGTCGATCGCCCTTCGCGTGTTGCCTTCCAAACTGGAATTGAAGAGGCGCGATGGGTCTGGGATGCTGGCCCCCCGGGCGAAGGTCAGCTTCACGACCTTGGTGTACGCCTCCCCGGTGCAGACAATCCCGTGGTGCGACCAGACCGGAGTGCCCCTCCACTTCCACTCCTCGGTCATCTCGGGATCGGCTTCCAGGATCAGCGCCCGCATGTGGGCCAGGGTCTCCCCGCGCCATCCCCCAAGGTCGCTGATCCGCTGGTCGATTAGCCGGGAAGCGGGGTCCCCGGTCGCGGGCCCACGGCTGCTCATCTCTTTTCTTTCCTTCATCTCTCCAGCTCCAGGCACCAGGCTCGCCTACCAGACCCGGCAGGAGGTCGCCGGAAGCATCGGCTGACCCTTGGCGCAGCCGAAGGCCTTGCCGAACTGGTCGAAGTTCCGCACGGTTCCATTCACGCGCCAGCGGGCCGGGGAGTGAGGGTCGGTCAGAGCCAGTTGGCGGGCCACCTCGTCGGTCTGGTTTTCGCACCACACCTGCGCGAAGCCCAGGAAGTAGCGCTGCGCCTCAGTGTAGCCGTCGATCTTCGCGTCGATGCTCTTTCCTTGCGCCGCGAGCGTATCCTCGAGCGCCATGTAAGCGAGGCGCAGGCCGCCGTTGTCGGCTGTATTCTCACCCAGCGACAGCCGGCCATTCAGCTTCTGCGCCGGAGTATCGCCCTTGGCCGGAGCTGCCTCAAAGCCGCTGTACTCGTCGGCCACGCAATCGGTCTTCTCGGTGAAGGCCTTGCGGTCCTCCGGCGTCTGCCAGTCGCGCAGGTTGCCGTGGCCGTCGTACTGCGAGCCCTCGTCGTCGAAGCCGTGGGTCATCTCGTGGCCGATCACCACGCCGATGCCGCCGAAGTTCACCGCCGGGTCGATGGTGAAGTCAAAGAACGGCGGCTGCAGGATGCCCGCCGGAAAGTTAATGTCATTCATCGATGGATTGTAGTAGGCGTTGACCGTGGGAGGCGTCATCTCCCACTCCTTTTCGTCCACCGGCTTGCCCAGATGGTCCAGGTTCCAATTGCGCTCAAAGACCGCACTGCGTTCGATGTTGCCGATAAGGTCGCCACGCTCCACCTTGAGTCCCGAGTAATCGCGCCACTTCTCCGGGTAGCCGATCTTGTTGCGGATCATCCCCAGCTTGATCTCCGCCTCCTTCTTGGTGGCCTCCGTCATCCAGGGAAGGGTCTTGATGTCGTCGCCCAGGCTCTTCTCCAGCGCGGCTACCAGTTGGTCCATGCTGTTCTTGGCCGCAGGCGGAAAGTGCAGCTTCACCCAGTCCTGGCCCACCGCCTCGCCCAGCGCCTGGTCGGTCATCCTGGAGCACTGCTTCCAGCGCGGCGTCGGTTCCTTCTGTCCGGCCAGAGTCTTGCCGAAGAAGGCGAAGTTTTCGTCGAAGAATGCCTTGGGCAGGTTGCGGGCCAGGCCGTGCAGCGTGTGCCAGCGGAAGTACGCCTTCCAGCTATCGACAGGCTCGGTCGAAATCAACTCGTTCAGCGTCTTGAAGAAATCGGGCGTTTGAACGTTCAGCGTCTCGAAGGGGCGCACCTTCACCGCCTTGTAGTAAAGCGAGTAGTCGAACCCTGGAGTCAGCTTCTGGAAGTCGGCCACCGCATAAATGTGATATATCTTTTCCGGGTCGCGCAGGTCGGTGCGGGTCATCGAGGCCTTGGCCAGCGCCGTCTCAATCTCCATGACCGCCGCTGCTTCTTTGGCGGCCTGTTCCGGAGAGTCGCCGGCCAGCGTGAGCATCTTCGTTACGTGCTCGACGTACTGCCTGCGAATCTCCTTGAGGTGCGGGTTGTCCACCAGATAGTAGTCGCGGTCGGGCAGCGAAAGTCCGGCCTGGGAGACGGTTGCAATCTGTTTCGACGAATCCTTCTCATCCTGTTCTACGTCGAAGTCGAACAGCGGCATCGGGCTGCCTTCACCCTCCAGTTCGCTGGCCAGCGCGGCAACTTCCTGCGCGTTCTTCAGCCCGGCGATCCGCTGGAAGGCGGGCTCCAGCGGCTTCAAGCCCTTCTGCTCCACCAGATCCGTATTCATGCAAGCGCCGAAGAAGTCGCCATACTGCTTTTGAAGCGGACTCTGCGGATTTCTGGCGGCCGCGTCCAACTCCTCCCAAAGAAGATAGCGGTTGCGCTCATCCACCTGCGAGAAGGAGCGCGCCCACATCACCTGATCGGCCGGAACGGGATTGTTTTTCAGCCAGTTGCCGCAGGCGTACTGGTAGAAATCCGTGCAGGGATCGACGGTCTTGTCGATGGCCGCCAGATCGAAGCTGTGGATGGCCGGCTTGGGGGTGGGCTTCGAGTTATCGACCGCCGTGGGCTTGGCGGCATCGGGTTTTGCCGGGCCGGCTGGCGGGGTTGCCGGGGCCTGCGCCAGGGCGGAAGCGGCAGCCAGAATCAGGACAGGTGCGAGACGCAAATAGTTCATCGAATCTCCTCTTTGCAACAGGGTCAACCGGCCAGCCCATTCGCGCCGTGCGCGCCCAGGGGAAGGCGGCCAAGACCGGGTTCGCGGCAGCCAATTCCGCGCACGCTGCATCGCTTCTTAGGAGGCTATCACGGCGGGCGCGTAGGCTGGCTTTCTTCCAGCCCGGCTGGCGCAGGTCTCGATTCTGACACCTGGAATCGACCTGTGAGCCACTTGATCTTCTTACCCGAGCGCCGCGTCGACAGCCGCGGTCAGCAAACTTAGTCCGGCGCCGATGTCGGCTCCCAGGTGAACCCGCAGGGCGCGGCGTCCGCGCGACTCCAGCACCGCCAGATCCCCGGCGGCCTGGGCGTCGATCACCACGCCAAAGCTGTACTTCCGGCTGGGAATCTCGACATCCACGGCGTGATCGGCGGTGATTTGCAGGAAGACGCCGGTGTTGGGACCACCCTTGTAGTCCTGGCCGGTGGAGTGGAGGAAGCGCGGGCCGAAGCCCAGGCAGGTGGCCACGCGTTTGGTGTCGCGCACCTTGCGGCGCAGGCCCTGGATGTCCGTTTCATGCTCGGGGAACATGGGCAGATAAGCCAGCGCGGCGAAGTAGTCGCCGGGGCGAATCTGGTCCAGATGCGCGCGCATATAGCCGGCCAGCGTCTCCGTGGGCGCGGCTGCTTTGAGCTTGGCGGCATAGGCTTCAGTGGCATAGAGCTGGATGCCCTCATGCTCCAGCACGGGCGTCCGCTGGGGCAACTTGCCGGTCTGCTCGTAGGACGCCATCAGCGCGCGGGTTTCGATCTTGGCCGACTCCACGTCCGGCTGGTTGAAGGGGTTGATGCCCATTACCGAGCCGGCAACCGCCGTAGCGAACTCCCAGGTAAAGAACTGCCCGAAGATCTCGTAGAGGTCGTCAATCTGGATGGTCACCACCGGATGGCCGGCGGCTTCGATAGCGGCAACCTGACCGTCCTGACTGCTGTCAATCGTCTCCGCATAGCGGAGGTAGACGAAGATGCGGTCGCTGCCGTAAACGTCGGGCGCGGCGATGGCCTCGCGGTCCACCGGCGTGATGCCCTTGCCCTGCTTGCCGGTCGATTCGGCGACCAGTTGCTCCATCCATGCGCCCAGGTCGTAGATCTCCGGCGAGGTGAAGATGGTGAGCTTGTCGCGTCCGGCGTTGGCCGCCGTGCCCAGCAGCAGGCCCAGTTGAACTGCGGGATTCTCCGCCGGGGCCAGCTTGGCCGCTGCCGCTGCCTTGGCCGCCTCGGCCAGCAGCTTCTCCGTGTTCAGGCCGGCCAGTGTGGCCGCCACCACGCCAAAGGGCGAGAGCGCCGAGAAGCGTCCGCCGATCTCCGGGTCGCCCTTGAAGATGTAACGGAAACCGTCCTCCTTGGCCACCCGCTCCATCTCCGAGCCGGGATCGGTGATGGCCACAAAGTGGTTGCCAGCCTGCTCCGGGCCGACAGCCTCCTTCATCTCATGAAAGAAGAAATCCTTGAGGATATTCGGCTCGAGGGTCGAACCGGATTTGCTGGCCACAACGACCAGGGTATCGGCCAGGTTGACGTCGTTGCGGGCGGTCCAGACCTGCTCCGGATCAGTCGAATCCACAATGCGCAGCTCGGGAAAGTTCTCCTGCTGGCCGAAGGTGAGGCTCAGCACCTCGGGGCAGAGGCTGGAGCCGCCCATGCCGAGCAGGAGAATCGTCTGGAAATCGGCTGTTTCCACCTCCGCGCCCAGCGCGGCATAGGTGGCCAAGTCCTTTTGCTGGCGCTCGACGATGTCCAGCCAGCCCAGCCATTTCTCCTCGCCGTCATTGGTCCACAGGGTTGGGTCCTTCTGCCAGAAGCGGGCAACCTTGTTGTTGGCGCTCCAGTCGGCGGCAGCCTCGTCCACGGCGCCGCGAAGTTCGGGAGGCAGTGTAAATTTGATACTCATATTCTTATCTATTGTGCATCAAACGGCGGGAATACGGAAACCCGCGGCGGCTGCGGCGTGACATTCCCCGGAAAGACTCCGGGCAGAGCAGCCCTATTGCGCCGCCAAAGCCAGGTTGCGGTCCAAGACGGGCTTTGCGGCTTCAAAGGCCAGGCGAATCCCGGTCTCGAGATCGATCTTGGGCTGCCAGCCCAGCGCGCGCAGGCGGCTGGAATCCATCAGCTTGCGCGGCGTGCCGTCGGGTTTGGAGGCGTCGAAGACCAGAGTGCCTTGAAAGTCGAGCACCTTGCAAACCGTCTCCGCCAGTTCGCGGATGGTCACGTCGCTACCGTAACCCACGTTGATCAGAGGCGGAAAGCTCTCGCTCAGCAACGTTCCGTAGACCTCGTCGTCGAGCGTCATCAGGTGGACGCAAGCATCGGCAAAGTCGTTGCTGAAGAGGAATTCGCGCAACGGCTTTCCCGTACCCCACACCACCACCTCGCTGCGCCCGGCGCGCTTGGCCTCGTATACCTTGCGAATCAGCGCCGGCAGCACATGAGAGGTTTCGAGGTTGTAGTTGTCGCCGGGACCATACATATTGGTGGGCATGGCGGCCAGGTAGCGCGTTCCGTATTGCCGGTTGTAGGACCAGCACATTTCAATGCCGGCAATCTTGGCCAGCGCGTAGGCGCGGTTGGTCGCCTCCAGCGGCCCGGTCAGCAAATACTCCTCGCGGATGGGTTGAGGGCAGTCGCGGGGATAGATGCAACTGGAGCCGAGAAACAGGAGCCTTTTGACGCCGTTGCGATACGCGGCGTCGATCACGTTGGTTTGAATCTGGAGGTTGTCACGAATGAAATCGGCCGGATAGGTGTTGTTGGCGTGGATACCGCCCACCTTGGCCGCGGCCAAGAAGACATATTCCGGACGCTCTGCGGCAAAGAAAGCATCGGTGGCCGCCGCATCCTGTAAATCCAGTTCGGCCTGGGAGCGGAAGACGAAGCTCGTGAAGCCGTGGCGCTCCAGGCTTCGCATCAGAGCGGAACCAGCCAGCCCAAGGTGTCCGGCTACATAGATGAGGCTGCCTTTGTTCATGAACTCACTCCGCGCGACAGGCTGGACTCAATGTTCGTGGAAACCCGCGGCCACTTCGTAGCCCTGCTTTTGCACCAGAAAATCGCGCTTGGCCAGCTTCAGATCCTCGCTCACCATCTCGGTCACCAATTCACGAAAGGTAGTTCGCGGCTTCCATCCAAGTTCACGGCGGGCTTTCTCGGGATTGCCTAGCAGCGTCTCCACCTCGGCGGGGCGGAAGTAGCGAGGATCGACGCGCACGACGATCTCGCCGCGCTCATTCACCGCATGTTCCTCGACGCCTTTTCCCTCCCAGCGCAGCGGCATCTCCAGCTCACGCGCCGCAAGATCCACAAACTCCCGCACGCTGTGCTGCTCTCCAGTGGCGATCACATAATCCCCCGGCGTCTCCGGCTGCAGCATCATCCACTGCGCCTCCACATAATCCCGCGCATGGCCCCAGTCGCGCAGCGAGTCCAGGTTGCCCAGGTACAAGCAGCTTTGCAGGCCCACCTTGATATGGGTCAGGCCGCGGGTGATCTTGCGGGTCACAAAGGTCTCGCCGCGAATGGGCGACTCGTGATTGAAGAGAATGCCGTTGCAGGCGTACATTCCGTAGGCTTCGCGATAGTTGACCGTGATCCAGTAGCCGTAGACCTTGGCCGCGCCGTAGGGCGAGCGCGGATAAAACGGAGTGGTCTCGGACTGCGGTGTCTCCCGGACCAGACCGAACATCTCCGAGGTCGAGGCCTGGTAGAAGCGGGTCGTCTTGGTCAGTCCCAGCAGGCGAATCGCCTCCAGAATGCGCAGCGCGCCCAGCGCATCGGCATTGGCCGTATACTCCGGCTCCTCGAACGACACCATTACGTGGCTTTGCGCGGCCAGGTTGTAGATTTCATCGGGCTGCGTCTTCTGGATGGTATTGACCAGGCTCGAAGTATCGGTCATGTCGCCATAGTGCAGCACCAGTTGGGGATGGCTGGAATGCGGGTCCTGATACAGGTGGTCGATTCGCTGCGTGTTAAAGAGCGAGGTGCGGCGTTTGATTCCGTGCACCTCATAGCCTTTTTTGAGCAGGAACTCCGCTAAATAGGCGCCATCCTGGCCGGTGACGCCGGTAATCAAAGCCTTCCGCATCCCGTTCAATCCTTTCGTTATCTATCCATTTTAACCGGCTGCAGGCCGCGCGGCGACTACTTCGAGACAGCTCCGGAGAGCATCTCCTTCTCAATCCAGGCCATGGTCTTTTCCATGCCGTCGCGCAGACGAATGGAGGGTTCCCAGCCGAGCAGCTTGTGAATCAGCGTATTGTCGCTGTTGCGGCCGTTGACGCCCTTGGGAGCGCTCAGATTGTAATTCCGCTTCAGCTTGACGCCGGCAATCTCCTCGGCAATGTCCACCAGTTGGTTGATGGTCACCAGTTCGCTGGAACCGAGGTTGATTGGTTCCAGGATATCGCTCTCATAGATATCGACGACGCCCTTGGTGCAGTCGTCGATGTACATGAAACTGCGGGTCTGATGGCCGTCGCCCCAGATTTCGATTTCGTGCTTGCCCGAGTGCTTAGCCTCCAGCACCTTGCGGCTGATGGCGGCCGGCGCTTTCTCGCGTCCTCCCATCCAGGTGCCCAGCGGGCCATAGACGTTGTGGAAGCGAGCGATGCGTGTCTCCAGGCCGAAATCCTCATGGAAATGACGGCACATGCGCTCGCTGAAGAGCTTCTCCCAGCCGTAGCCGTCTTCGGGCAAGGCAGGATAGGCGTCTTCTTCCTTTAGCGGAACCACTTCGTATTCCTTCTGCTTGTCGCCGTTGTAAACGCAGGCCGAAGAGGAGTAGAAGAGGCGCTTGACTCCCGCTTCGCGCGCGGCCACCAGCATATGGGTGCTAACCAGCACCGTCAACATGCACAGGGCCTTGTTGTTCTCGATAAAACCCATGCCGCCCATGTCGGCGGCAAGCTGGAATACCCCGTCCATGCCCTTGGCCGCTTCCATGCAGGAGTCGCGCAGTTGCAGGTCCAGCACCCGGTTATCGGCAGCGGGATTCCTTTGGTACCACTCGTCGAACGGCTTGACATCGACTGCGCGAACGCTGGCCGCGCCCTCGGCAAATAGCGTATTCACAAGATGGCCGCCGATAAACCCGCCGGCCCCGCAGACTAATACGTGTGCATCACGAATCGCCATCGGTTGCATCTCCCTGAATCGTTCCTGTGCAGAGAATTGAGAAAACAGGCGCGGCAAAACATCCGCCGCGGAAGCGCCCTGGCCAGGGCTTTGATGACTCCGCGTCGCGCCGCGCGCCGATTCAGTATTTCACACCAGCAAGCAGGAGGAAAACCACTGCGTGGGAGATCCAGGGTAAACGCATCTTATTCTCCCCCATCGCCTTCCGCGACCGGTCTTGTAAAAGGGCGCGACTTCAGCCGGGCCGCCCCGTCTGAAGGCAACCGCGCAGAACCCGGCAGATTCCGGATCCGGCTAGCGGCCGCCCTCAACGGAAATGGGGCTTGCTGAAGTGATATATGGCGCCGACAGTGAAGCCCTGCGCGTCGAGCTTAGCGACGGGCTTGCCTTGTTTATTGAAATAGAAATCGGGCCAGGATTGGTATTCGTAATCGGCCCGCACCCAGACATTCCGAAAGGTTCGGAGTTCCACGCCGCCGCCCAGGCTGGTGACGGTGCGGGTCTGATTGATACGGTGCGCATACGGCGTACCGAGGGCCACAGCGTAGTCCTGGTTACCGAATCCCATTTCGAACTTCGCGTATGGGCGGAGATTGCGGAAGACGGGCCATGAGTAGAAGACCCCGCCCCCGCCAACGTCCTGCCGCAGATTCGGCGGTTGAGTCTTCGAACGGCCGTAGTTGAGATCGCGGCCAAAAGCTTCCAGGCCGATTCCGCGCAGAATCTGCGGCACCCGGCTCGGAGTGTAATCGAACCACAGCGTACCGCCTAGCAGGTGGCCCTTCCCATAATCCGGGTTGTAGCCGGAAATCCCAACACCGATGGCCAAAGGCAAACTCGCCTCCGTAGCCGCCGGCGCGGCTTGCGCTAGTGCGCGATCTGCCGCGCAAAAGAAAAACAGGGCGAGGATCAGCCCAAAGTACGGCTTCAAATGCATTCTGCGTCTCCTTTCAAAATCTGCAGGACACCCGCCCCCGAGCATTCCCTTTCGCTAAAGTGTACATCCGCACTGTGAAAATGCAAGGCCAGGATTGCACGAAGGTACAGGAATGTAGGCATCCCATTCCGGTTTTGTGCTTTCCGCCCAGCATGGAACCAGGGAATAGAGCCGAGTTCTTCTCCGATGCCGTATATCCGCACCGCCCCGGCACGGAGATGGGCCACGGCCTGCCCTCCCTTGCGCCTCCCGGTCATCGCTTCGCTCCGGGCCAGCGGGGCGTAATGCGAATCAGGTCAAGGTCGCTCGAATCCTCGACGGCAAACCCCGGGGAAGCCGCGGGGACGGCCGCAATGCCTCCCTTGGGCAGTTCGACCGGCTCAAAGCCCAGCCCGGCAATTCTGGCCGCCCCGGCAGCGGCAAACAGGTACTGGAGCCCCGGGACCGGCTCGTCTTCACCCGACAGGCTGGCGCTGGCCCTCCCGCCAGCCACCGGGATGCGCTCTACACGAAAGTAATCTCCGTCGATCAGAATGGTCCGGCCAGAGAGGGATTTGGGCCGGACTTTGCCGGCGCGCGTCGCCAGCCGCGTGGCCTCCAAGGACTTTTCGATGTGCAGTTCGCGCCCTCGCCCGTAGTCGTACATCCGGTAGGTCAGGTCGCAGTTCTGCTGCGTCTCAAGCAGAATCGACCCCGGCCAGATTGCGTGCACCGTCCCCGCATCCACAAAAATCACGTCTCCCTTGGTCACATCAAGCAGGTTGAGGCTTGCTTCCAGCGTGCCCGTCTCAATCCCCTTCCTTATATCGTCCAAGGTGACCCCCGGCTTGAGCCCGCAGGCCACTTGCGCTCCCGGCTCGGCCTCCAGCGCGTACCAGCACTCCGTCTTGCCGCGCGGATCGCCGTACTTTTGCGCCATCGCGTCGTCCGGATGCACCTGCACGCTCAGCTTTTCCCTGGCAAAGATCACCTTGATGAGTAGCGGCGACGGACTGCTCGCGGGAGCCTGGCTGTTGTGTGGCGCTGAGCTGCCCAGCAGGCTTTCCGGCGCCTCGGCGAAGAGCTCTCCGAGCGTCTGGCCGGCGTGCGGGCCGGTCGCCGCCACGCACGCATCCCCGGTCAGCCAGGTCTCGCCGATCGGTTCACCGCTCCCGGCCGTCACGTTATACCAGGGACGAAGATCCCTTGAACCCCACACCCGCTCGTCAAACCGCGGCTCTATGCGAAAGGGAGCCCACGCCGAGGAGGCGGATTGCGATAGATTTTCCATGAATAATTGCCCCGTCAATTCCAGGAAAACAGGCTCGCTTCCGGCCCGCTTGACTGCAATTTCACTCTACCAGAGAGCCAACCCGGTAGAACTCGCGGTTTCACCCCTCCCAAGGTGAATCTTGTGAGAATTTGAGCGCCATACAGCGGTCCGCGCCTTGCCCCGTTATCCCTCCAGCGAATAACCTTGGCCCATGTCCAAGCCAGTTTCCATCTGCGTCATCGGCTCCGGATACGTGGGGCTCGTTGCTGCCGTTTGCTTTGCGGAGATGGGGCATCCGGTCGTCTGCGTCGATAATGACGAGGCCAGGGTGGAGCTTCTCCGCAAAGGCGGAGTGCCCATCTTCGAGCGCCATTTGCCCGAGCTGCTGGCCAGGCATCGGGGGCGCGGCGTTGATTTCACCGCCGATCTGGGCGCAGCCGTCGAATGGAGCGAGGCTGTCTTCATCGCCGTGGGCACGCCGCAGGGCGATGCCGGCGCCGCCGACCTCTCTTACGTCGAGGCGGTCGTCTCCCAGATCGCCCGCTCCATCCACAGCTACAAGGTGATCGTGGAGAAGAGCACCGTTCCGGTCTACACCAACGAGTGGATACGGCGCGTGCTGCATCGCCACGGGGTAGACCCGCGGGACTTCGATGTGCTCTCCAACCCCGAGTTCCTGCGCGAAGGCACGGCCATCGAGGACTTTCTGCATCCCGACCGCATCGTGGTGGGAGCCGGCAACGAGCGCTCCGCCGAGGTCTTGCGGCGAATCTACGAACCGCTCACCGGGGGCAGCTATTACGCACAGCCGGATTCATTGCCAGGGGCCTGCTCCATGCAATCCCCGGCCCGGCTTCTGGTCACCTCGCCGCAGAGCGCGGAGATCATCAAGCACGCCTCCAACGCCTTCCTGGCCTTGAAAATCTCCTTCATCAACGCCGTGGCCAACCTGGCCGAAAGCGTGGACGCGGAGATCCAGGACATTGCCGCCGGTATGGGCATGGACCGGCGCATCGGTCCCGAGTTCTTGTGTGCCGGACTGGGCTATGGCGGGTCTTGTTTTCCGAAAGATGTGGCCGCCTTTCATTGGGTGGCGCAGCAGCATGGGTTGAACTTCCAACTCCTCGACGAGGTGCGCAAGATCAACGAAACCCAGAAGGAGGTCTTCTTCAACAAGGTGCGCGCGGCGCTGTGGACCCTGCGCGGAAAGCGGCTCGGGGCACTGGGCCTGGCCTTCAAGGGCGGAACGGACGACATTCGCGAATCACCGGCAATCGCCGTCATCCGGATGCTGCTGGAGGCCGGGGCCACGGTCACGGCTTTTGATCCGGCGGCCATGGAGCGCGCCCGGGAGGTGCTGCAGCCGGCCGGTAATCTGAGCTATGCAACGGATCTTTATGCGGCGGCAACGGACGCCGACGCGCTGTTGATCCTCACCGACTGGCAGGAGTTTGCCGAGATCGACCTGACGCGCCTCAGCCGGGTGATCCGCTTTCCCATCGTGATTGACGGTCGTAACCTGTACCAGCCCAGGGAGATGCTCGATCATGGCTTCACGTATGTAAGCGTGGGCCGTCCGGCATGCCACCAGCCGCAAGATGGCAAACCCCGCAAAGTCGTGGTATAGGAAGTGGGGCTGGCGAATTTGCGGGGTTGGCCGCGCTAACCGATTGTTGAAGATTTCTTGGAGCATAGACTATTAACTATGCGCGTGCTTGTCACCGGCGCCGCCGGGTTTCTCGGCTCTCACCTGACCGACCGCCTGCTGGGCGAGGGCCACAGCGTAGTCGGCGTCGATAACCTCTCCACCGGCGATCCGGAAAACCTCGCCCACCTGGCCAGCGAGCCGCGCTTTCGCTTTGAGGAGCGGGATATCTGCGCGCCCTTCGGACTGGACTCCGATTGGGGGCCCGTGGAGTACGTCTTCAATCTCGCTTCTCCGGCCAGTCCGCAGGAGTATCTTCGCCTGGGACTGGAGACCTTGCGAGCCGGTTCCATTGGCACCGAAAACACACTGGAGATTGCCGCCCGCTATGGCGCCGGCTACCTGCACGCCTCCACCTCCGAGTGTTACGGCGACCCGCTCGAGCACCCGCAACCGGAAAGCTATTGGGGCAACGTGAATCCAGTCGGCCCTCGCTCGGTCTACGATGAGGCCAAGCGCTTCGCCGAGGCGATTGCGATGGCTTACCACCGCGCGCACGGAGTGAACACGCACCTGGCGCGCATCTTCAACACCTACGGTCCCCGCCTCCATCCCAGCGACGGCCGAGTCATCTCCAACTTCATGATGCAGGCGTTGCGCGGCCAGCCCATCTCGATCTATGGGGACGGCAGCCAGACGCGCAGTTTTTGCTACGTGGACGACATGATCGAAGGCATGCTGCGCCTCTCGCGCTCCGCCGAGCATCTGCCGGTGAACCTCGGCAACCCCGATGAGTTCACCATTCTGGAGTGCGCCCAGGCCGTACTGGAAGTGACCGGCTCAAAGAGTGAACTGCGCTTTGAAGACCTGCCGGAGGATGACCCCGCGCGCCGCTGCCCCGACATCGCCAAGGCCCGCGCCCTGCTCGGCTGGGAGCCCAAGGTCAAGCTTAGAGAAGGCCTGGAAAGATCGCTGGAGTTTTTCAAGAGTCATCTGGCGGCGGACTGGTAAGCCTCACCCGGGCAGCGCCGGATCGATTGCCAGACGATCAGAGATTCCGCAGACGCAGCTTCTGCAACTCGACTGGAATAAATTGGCTCGCGATCTGACTCCCGACAGCGCGCAGGACGCTGCACGGCTCGCCTATCCGATTGCCGCACACTCGGCGGAGGCGCAGAGAAGCGGAAATCAAGAGCTGCTGCTGAAGAATGACCCTATTACTTCACGCATCTCTGAGGTAACTCAAGAAAGGATCATAGGTAATCGCAGATAGTGGTTACATCGAACTGACTCCCGTCAATGTCATCGATTGGGGGTGCTTTTCTTTCGTTTATTCTTCTTTTTTGCTCTGCCTGGATTCATGGGCTTTTATCTTTGTTTTGCTGTCATTGCAAGAGATGCCGGCCCCTGGAGACGAAGCAAAGAAGCTTCTTAGGTGATTTTTCCCGGTGATTACAGTAACCCTGAGGACAGTTACGGACTTCTATTTCGGTAAGGTGAGTTACCGATGCTCTTACGAAAGAGACAAACTGAATGACTTCCGATAGGCTTTCATTCTGCATTTCTCTTGTCTGCCCTTCCGGGCAAGCCGCTGTTTTGCTACTCTTTGCTTATTATGAAACGCACACTCCTCCTCATTTTGACGATCCAATCGCTTGCTTGGACCAGCCTTGCCGCCGGCGCAGAGAAGTACCTTCCCAAGAGTATCCAGTTCAAGGGTACGGCGGAGTACTCCAGTTGGGAATTACTGGCCGGCGCGGGTCTGAAGATGGACACGTATATCTCCTATGCCGAGATGCAGGCCAGTTCACAAAGGCTGTTGGACACCGGACTCTTTGAAAGCGCCAGCTTCACGTACAAAGGGTCGGACCTGATCTTTAACCTGGTTCCCTCCAGGGTCCTTTATCCGGTCCGGCTGGAGAACCTGCCGCTCACCCCTGGCAAGGCTCTGGATGCCGCGCTCCACGACCGCCTCCCGCTCTACCACGGGAAAGTGCCCTACGATGCCGGGCTGACGGAGCAGGTGCGTCAGGCTCTGCAAGAACTGCTTGCGGCCAAAGGCATCCAGGCCACCGTGACAGCCGCGCCCTACACCGATCTGAAGCGGGTGGAAGTCACTGCCATGAGCTTCTCCGTCACTGTTCCGACGGTACAGGTGGGCGAGATTCATCTGGAAGGCGTCGCGCCCGATCTGCTCGAAAAAGCCAAACTCGTCGCCGATCACGCCAGGATGGCCGGCTACGACACGGTGAATTCCGTCGCCAACATCGAGCTCGCGTTCGCTTCATTCTTCTCTGAGGAGGGGTATGCCGCCGCGAAGGTTCACGTCGAGCAGTTGGGCAATGTGGAAGCAAGCAGCGACGAGATCGATGTTCCCTTCAAGGTAACCGTCGAGCTGGGACGGCATTATAAACTTGGCTCCGTCCATCTGCCCTCCGGTGAACTGCTGACTCTGGAGAAGATCAACAGCAGCGCCGGGGTCGTTTCAAATAACGTCGAGAATTTGTCCGTCAAGGGAGGACTCACGCTTCGAACCGCCTTGCAATTCGTCACGGGAGAGTGCAAGTCCAAGGGCCACGTGGAGTGCGTCGTCACGCCGCATCCCCAGTACGATGACGCGAACGGCATCGTCAGCTATACCTTTGATGTGCAGCCCGGCCCGGTGTATACGATGGGCAGGCTGACCATTGAGAACGGCACCGACGACCTGCGGGACGCTATGCTGGCTGCCTGGAAGATGCCCACGGGCGCGCTCTTCAACGAAGGCGCGATCAAAACCTATTTTTACACGCAGGGCAATACCGCGCTCGGACGCACCTTTGCCTCCGCGATCTGCAGATACAAGCTCTACACCAATCACGAAACTCACATCGTCGATGTAACCTTGCGCCTGGAAAGGAAGCAATAGGGCCCGCACCCCACACCTCGATTGCCGTCAACGGATCAGTGTTCACCGACCACGGACCACTGTTCTATCCTCGTTCCATGCCTCATTCGCTCATTTTTAACCATATGTTTCAGTTGCCGCTTCCGATTCTGGAGAAGCTGCTTCGCCCGGTGATTGTCTACCTGGTTCTGGTGCTGCTGCTGCGCCTCTTCGGCAAGCGCGAATTGGCGCAGCTCAACCCGTTCGACCTGGTGGTACTGCTCTCGCTCTCCAACACCGTGCAGAACGCCATCATCGGCGACGACAATTCTGTTACCGGCGGCATCCTCGGCGCCTTCAGCCTGCTAGCCATCAACTGGCTGGTGGTGCGGGTGCTCTTCCGCTCCCGCCGGCTCACACGCGCCTTCGAAGGCCGGGCCACGGTGCTGATCCGCAACGGCCAGATCGATTCGCGGGCTCTGGAACACGAGTCGCTCAGCCACGAGGAGTTGCTCGCCGTCATCCATCGCCAGGGCTTCGAGGACGTTCACCAGGTGCGCCGCTGCGAACTGGAGCCCAACGGCTCCTTTTATGTTGAGGCATTCGACCCCTCGGCCGACGACAAGCGCCACGCCGAACTGCTGGCCCGCCTTGACGCGCTCAGCCTCGAGGTGGAGGCGCTACGTCCGCGGCCATTCAATCCGGCGCGTCAATAGCCGAACGGACGGCCGGAATGGCTCAGGAAAAGAAAATATTTCTGTTGCGGATATATCCGTAATGGATATATAATTCCTTCATGGCTATTGGAACCGCACCTGCCGCGCCCCTGACTCCGGCCGTCTTCGCCATTCTGCTCTCCCTCTCGGAAGGCGAAAAACACGGCTACCTCATCATGAAAGACGCCCGCGCTCCGGAGGGCGGCGGCCTCCACATGGGCCCCGGAACCCTCTACGGCTCGCTCGACCGGATGATGCGCGACGGCCTGGTTGAGGAATCCGGCGCATCCGACAACGAGCGCCGCCGCTACTACCGGCTGACTGGCCTGGGCCGCGTGGCGCTGGGAAATGAACTGGAACGGCTGGACGCCACCGTCTCCTCTGCCCGCTCCCTCGGCCTGATCCCGCACGGAGGCCGCCCATGACGCTAATCCCCGCCAACAGCGGCCGGTTGGAACGCCTTTACGCGCTGGCTCTGCGCCTCTATCCCGAACGCTTTCGCGAAGCCCACGCCCCGGCCATGCGCCAGGTCTTCCGCGACGCCCTCAACGACAGCACGCTACCCCGCCGGGTTCTCATCCCGCTGATCCTCCGGGACCTGGCCGCATCTCTTGCCAAGGAGCACCTCGCCATGCTGCGCGATACATTTGCCCGCCCCGTCCTGCTCTATAACGCCCTGGTCCTCACCGGCCTTTCCACCGGCCTCGCCTTGGCGCTCTACGCCATTCCTCAGCAGGTTCTTCGCCAGGGCGCCAACGATCCACAGATCGCCATGGCCACCGACCTGGTTTCTGTCTTCGAACAGGGAGACATCGCTGACCTGCTCCAACAGGGCACCCTGCCTGGCCTCACCGCCGGCTCCGGTGGAGTGGATATGGCCCGCAGCCTCTCGCCTTTCGTCATCGTCTACGACGACCAGGGCCGTCCCCTGGCCTCGCAGGCGCAACTCGATGGCAAGGCTCCCGCTCTGCCCAGCGGCGTCTTCGACTTCGTTCGCCAACACGGCGAAGAGCGCCTGAGTTGGCAGCCTCGCCGCGGCGTCCGAATTGCCGCTGTCGTCCAGCGGGTTGGCGGGGCACACCCCGGCTTCGTCCTGGCGGGCCGCTCCCTGCGCGAGGTCGAGGTCCGCGAAGAGCAGGTCCGGCAGATGGCCGGCGTCACCTGGATCGGAATGTTGGGGGTGATTCTGGTTGGAACCGCCGCATTCGGCTGGTATACGCGGCCGAAGACGGCGTAGAGAGCAGCTAGCGAAGCATCTCGATCTTTGCTCCTGCAGGCATCTGCGCCCAAATCTTGTCTGTCGTCCATGCCGTCGCATCGAGAAGAATCGCCAAGGCAAGGCAGGCGCGGTCCCCCAGAGAGAGCGCGGGGCAGCGTTTCGCCAGAGTTGCAGTCTGTTCCGCTTCAGCCTGGCCGAATGGTTCAACCTCAACGCCTGGGAGAATGGCCGTCAGTTGCTCCGCAGTCATATTCGAACTCTTCTGGCCAAGCTTTGCCAATACCTCGCTCCAGTTGACTGCGCTGATTGAAACGACATACAGCGTCGAGACAATTGCTGCGTGAACCTTGTCGCCTCCAGGTTCCCTGTAGACCATGGCAAGGACCGCTGACGAATCGAGCACGATACTAGTCATATTCTGCCTGCTCGCGTCGGGCCTCTTCGCGACGCTCCTCTAGAAACTCATCCAGAAGTCCCGCCAGGCTCCCGCGCTTTTCAATGATCGATGCTCTGATTTCGTTGAGCGCCATTTCCATGCTCAGAATTTCAATCCGGTTGCCATTGACCGCAACAGTCAGGCGGTCTCCTGTTTTCAGGCCAAACTCATTTCGGATTGCCGCGGGAAGCACGATTCTGCCGCTTTCGCCAAGAACTACCGTTTCTGTCATTTCCTGCCACCTAATAAAAAGTATGGCATATTCTCATCTTTGCGGCAATTTACGCCTTCCATCTTATGCACTGATTAGAACTTCTTGCACAGATATTGATCGCGGTGCATAATATAGACATGAGAACCAGGGCAAACATCAACCTCGACAACGACGCATACAGCGTGGCAACCGCGTTTGCTGCCGCAAGGGGCATCGCTCTGGGCGCGGCAATCAGTGAACTCATTCGCCGCGCCGAGCAAGCTCCGGAGTTGCCCCTCAGCGCTTCGCCTAAACTCAAGCGGGATCAGCATGGCTTTCTTATCGTGAAAGCGGCTGGCCCGGTCATCACCTCTGAAATGGTGAGGGAAGAGTCTGAGGACGATCTTGACTAAAGCCCTTTACCTGGTCGATGTCAATGTGCTGATCGCCCGTCTCTTTGAGGGCCACGAGCATCACGATCTTGCCACGGAGTGGTTCCAAACTCCCGGCCTCGAATGGGCGCTCTGCCCTTGGGCGGAGGCTGGATTCCTGCGTTTTGCCACAAGGCCTGACAGGCTCAGCATGAGCGAAGCCACGGGGCTGTTGGACGAGATGGCGCTCCATCCGGGCTACCACTACCACACGAGCGCAGCCAACTGGCGCATATTGACCAAGCCCTTTTTCCGGCGTCTACACGGTCACAAGCAAGTCACAGATGCGTACCTGCTCGGCATGGCGATTGCAGACGATCTGATCCTCGCCACCTTTGACAAGCGCATAGGCCATCTTGCCGGAGAACACGCCCAACAGGTTCTGATCCTGGCCACTTGACGAGAGGTGCGCGGTGGGTAAAATTGGCTACTTTTCCTGGATCATGGCTGGATTTGCGCTTTGGCATGTTACCCTCAATCGAGAACCATGGGGCAGGTTGGCCTATCGTCCTGGTGGCCCATTCATATGATCACTAATGAATACTTAAAACCGACTGGATTAGACAGCCTTGTAACCGCAGTGTCGGTTCTGCTTATAGGACGTGACGGAAAATCGCCCACCAAGGCGATAGGGAGTGGTGTCTTCGTATCCACCGGCTTGATTATGACGGCCCGGCATGTGGTTGAGGGTTTTTGGGACTACTACGGCGATCCAAAGGTCAAGGCTAAGTTGCGTTCCGAAGGTACAAAAAAAGATGATTTCAGCGTGTACGCTGTGCAATTCCCTGGGAACGGAACTGCCCCCGCCTTATGGGCAACCAAGAATGTTGCATCATGTCCATATTCAGATCTCGCTGTCATTAGCGTTGTGCCTGTTAATGATCTGGCGAAGTCCTACCCATTCCCACCGATGCCGCATATGGATATTTTGCCTCCGGCTGTTGGAGAGGAGGTAGCTGCCTTTGGATATGCCGACACGAGCGTTCTTTCGGAGGATGGAGATACGGTAAAGTTTCAGCCAAAACCGCTTAGCACCATTGGCAAAGTGACAGATGTTTGGCCCGAGTCCAGGGACAGGTCTTTTCTTCCATTTCCATGCTTTTCTGTGGAGAAGACGGCGCTTATAGGCGGTATGAGTGGTGGCCCAATCTTTAATAAAGCAGGACATCTCTGCGGATTGATTTCTACGGGGTTCGATGGAGCGCCGGTTGTATTTGGGGCTGTGCTATGGCCGATGCTTGGCGTTCCCATTAAGCACGCTCCACCGCCAAACACGACTGTGCATGGGAAGTATCCGATGGCTGATCTGTCTAAACTGGGCCTCATGTTCGTCAATGGGTGGGATTACGTGAATGCAAACGTGGAAGAGTTTAGAGATGCAAACGGGGACAGGCGAGTGCGGTTGAAGCCTCCAATGAAGCCATAAAGGGTTGTTTATTTCAAGGAGTCCTGAGCACTAAGCAGGGGCGAAGACGGCGGATCTGTGCCGGGAGGCGGGTGGAGCACCCTTGAATAACTACAAATGATTGAGCGAATGATCCTTCGATTTTTATCAAAGGGTGGGCTCGCAAAACAATCAATCGGGCTCAGTCTCTCGTTCCTGCGGCGAAGGCGCGGCTGCCCGTGCGACCAGCACTACTCCCACTCGATCGTGCCGGGCGGCTTGGAGGTAATGTCGTAGACCACGCGGTTGATGCCGCGGACTTCGTTGACGATGCGGCTGCTGATGCGCTTGAGCACATCGTAGGGCAGAGGGGTCCAGTCGGCGGTCATGCCGTCTTCGGAATGCACGGCCCGCACCGCCGCGGTGTACGCATAGGTTCGCTGGTCGCCCATTACTCCCACGCTCATCACCGGCAGCAGCACGGCAAAACTCTGCCAGATCGAGTTATAAAGCCCGGCGGCCTTGATCTCGGCGACGACGATCTCGTCTGCCTCTTGCAACAGCGCCACGCGCTCCGGCGTCACTTCGCCCAGGATGCGCACGGCGAGGCCGGGACCGGGAAACGGCTGGCGGCCAAGAATTTCTTCGGGCATTTGAAGGTCGCGCCCGATGCGCCGCACCTCATCCTTGAACAGATCCCGCAGCGGCTCGATGAGTTTCAGCTTCATCCCCAGCGGCAGGCCGCCTACGTTGTGATGGCTCTTGATGGTCTGGCTCGGCCCCTTCACGCTGGAGGATTCGATGACGTCGGGGTAGAGCGTGCCCTGCACCAGCCATTCCACCCCGCCCGTCTCCTTGGCGATGCGCGCGGCCTCGTCGTCGAAGACGGCGATAAACTCCGCGCCAATTCGCTTCCGCTTTGTCTCCGGGTCGATGACTCCGGCCAGCTTGGCCAGGAACCGCTCGCTTGCATCGACGGCAACGATATTCAAGCCGAGTTTCTCGCGCAGGTTTTTCTGCACATTTTGGAACTCATTCTTGCGCAGGACGCCGTTGTTGACGAAGATGCAAGTGAGCTGGCTGCCGATGGCCCGGTGCACCAGCACCGCCGCGACCGACGAATCCACGCCGCCGGAGAGGCCGCAGATCACGTGGTTCTCGCCGACCTTCTCACGAATCCCCGCCACCGTCGTCTCGATGAAGTGGGCCGGGGTCCAGTCGCCCGCCGCGCCGCAAATGTGGAAGACAAAGTTCCGGAGGATCTGCGGCCCCAGCGGCGTGTGATGCACCTCGGGATGAAACTGCACGGCCCAGATGCGCCGCTCCTCATTGGCGATGCCGGCCAGCGCGTTCGAAGTGACGGCGGTGCGATGGAAGCCGGCGGGCAGCGCGGCAGCTTCGTCGCCGTGGCTCATCCAGACGTTGAGCGTCGCGGGCAGACCGGCGAACAGCGGCGTCGCGCCGTCTTCAATGGTGACTTCCGCGTGGCCGTACTCGCGCCGGGGTGCGCCCAGCACCTTCCCGCCCAGGTGATGCACGATGAAGTGCAGCCCATAACAGATGCCCAGCACCGGCACGCCCAGTTCCAGTAGCTTGTGGTCGGCGGCGGGCGCGTCCGCATCGTAGACCGATGACGGCCCGCCGGAGAGGACGAGCCCCAGCGGCTTCAGCGCCTGAATCTCAGCGACAGGCACCGTGCAGGGCAGCACCACGGAGAAGACATTCAGCTCGCGAATCCGCCGCGCAATCAGTTGCGTATACTGCGAACCGAAATCGAGGATGACAATGGTTTGGGTGGCCACGTACCAGTGTGGCAGGGGTGAGGGCGGGATGTAAAGACGGCTAACCGGCCGCTTTCCGGCGGCGTGGGCAGTTGCGGATATACTTGACGGTAATCGTGAATCCGGGGTGAAATTCCGGATGAATCAATCTTTCATGGCGGTCATGATCGAGACTTCGCCTTCATGACTTGAGAGGCCCCTCGAAGCCACGGATCCCCGGCTTGTTAAGAGATTCTCGCGAATGAATTGAAGCGGAGGAGAGTTATGTCAGTTCAGAAGGCATTTAAGTCTCTTTTGGCCGTTGCGCTGCTCGTTTGCGCGGGCTCCGCGCACCTTGCGGCGCAATCGAGTTCACCCGCGTTGAGCACAGCCCCAGCGCCGGCGGCTCCCGTCAAGTCCGAATCCGGATACGACCAGCCGCCAAAGTACATTCTGGACGTGATGCACGCGCCCTCGCCGCCCGTGCCCGTGGTGAGCCCGGTAAAGGACACGATTCTCCTCGTCTCCTGGCAGGACTACCCGTCGATCTCCCGCGTGGCGACGCCCTTCCTGCGCTTGGCGGGCGCGCGCGTGGAGCCACAGAATCACAGCAAGCACGACACGCCGGGCGGCTACGGCATCACGCCCTGCGCGACGACATTCGAGCTGGTGCGCATCGCCGATGGTGCGCGTACTCCGGTCGCGCTTCCCGAGGGCGCGTGTCCGGGCCAGCCGCTTTGGGCCGCTGACGGAAGCCGCTTCGCGTTCGTGAATCTTGCTCCTGAATCGGTCGAACTCTGGATTGGCGATGCAAAGACCGGCGAAACGCATCCGGTGCCGGGAGCGCGCCTGAACCCCATGCTCAACGACGAGTTGCAATGGATGCCCGACCAGAAGACGCTCCTGGTCAAGCTCGTGCCCGATGGGATGGGCGCGCCGCCGCCCGAGCCGATCATGCCGAGCGGTCCGAGCATTCAGGAGACGGAAGGCAAAAAAGGCCAGAGCAGCACCTATGAAAACCGCGACACGCTAGGCAGCAAGCACGACGAGGATCTCTTCGATTACTATGCCAGCTCGCAACTGGCTCTCGTCGATGCGGCCAGCGCGGCGATCTCGCTGCTAGGAAAGCCTGGGAATTACGAATCGCTGGATCCCGCGCCCGATGGGCTGCACATCCTCGTCTCCGCGATTCACAAGCCCTACTCCTACGTCACAACCTATGAACGCTTTCCCAAGGAAATCGAGGTCTGGGACGTATCGGACTTCTCACGCGTTCTCAGGCATACCATCGCGTCGCTTCCACTGGCCGATCGCGTTCCCATTAGCGGCGTTCCGTTAGGCCCGCGCGATTTTTCCTGGCGCGCCACAGAGCCGGCCACGCTGGTCTGGGCAGAGGCGCTGGACGGCGGTGACTGGAATGTGAATGTTCCGGCTCGCGATAAGATCCTGCTGCAAAAGATGCCTTTCGACTCACCCGCCGTCGAAATCACGCGCACCGAACAGCGTTATGCCGGCTTCATCTGGAGCGACCAGCCGGGCGTGGCTCTGCTGACCGAGTGGGATCACAACCGGCACTGGAGAAGGACCGTCATTATCGACGTCGATCATCCACAACAAAAGCCGCGCCTGCTTTGGGATCTCTCCACCGACGAGAGGTACGCGGACCCCGGAAATCCGGTGATGCGCCAGCTCGCCAACGGCTTCTGGGTGATTCGCCAGGATGGGGATTCGATCTATCTTTCAGGAGCTGGCTCTTCTCCCGCCGGGGATCGGCCCTTCCTCGACCGGCTCGATCTCAACACCCTGAAGCCTGAACGCCTCTTCCGCTGCGACACGACTTCCTACGAGCGATTTCTTTCCTTCACCGGGCCGGACGCGCGGACGTTTCTCACCTGGCGCCAATCGCCCACCGACCCGCCCAATGCCTTTGCGCGAACGCTGGGCAAACCCCTCAATGCGTCCGCCGCGCCCGCCGGAGAAGCCCTCTTTGCCTCGACCAGCGTCGCAATCACTCACATTCCCGATCCCACGCCGGAGGTGCGCGCGATCCAGAAGCGGCTGGTCACCTACAAGCGCGCCGACGGGCTCGATTTCTCGTTCACGCTCTATACGCCGCCCGGCTACAAAGAGGGCACGCGCGTCCCCACCATTCTTTATGCGTATCCTCTCGACTATGCCGATGCCTCGAAGGCCGGCCAGGTTGCCGGCTCGCAGGAGACCTTCACGCGGCTGCGGCAATACAGGCTCTTGCTCCTGGCCGGCTACGCGATCATCGACAACGCATCGTTCCCCATCATCGGCGATCCGAAGAAGGCCTACGACACGTATCTGGAGCAGTTGGTCGCCGATGCCAAGGCCGCCGTAGACGAGGCGGTGCGGCTGGGCGTCGCCGACCCCGATCGCATCGGCGTCACCGGGCACAGCCACGGTGCTTTGATGACCGCGAATCTGGTGGCCCATTCCAACTTGTTCCGCGCCGGCGTCGCCACCAGCGGCTCCTATAACAAGACGCTCACGCCCTTCGGTTTCCAGAACGAGCAGCGATCGGTTTGGGAGGCGCAGGATGTCTATCTGAAAGTCTCCCCGTTTTTCTTCGCCGACAAGTTGAAGACGCCGCTGCTGATCGTGCATGGCGCCGAAGACGCGAATCCCGGAACCACGCCGCTCCAAGCCAGCAAGCTCTACGAAGCGATTCGCGGCAACGGCGGAACGGCCCGCCTGGTGATGCTACCGCATGAGCCGCATTGGTATTCCGCAATGGAGTCGAACGAGCAGCTTGTCTACGAGATGCTTCGCTGGTTTGACAAATACGTCAAGGACGCGCCGCCGAGGTAACCTCGCCCGCCTTGGAGCTTGAATGGAGAGAAGAAAAGTCGGCCGCTTTTCAGGGGAGGGAGCAGAGACCTTCAGACCCCTAACGGATGCCCGCAATCATGATGGCTTCAGCCACGGGCCTTTCGTTCATGCTCCTGATCGGCGAATCCGCCGCGATTTCGGTTGCGCACACTGCGAACCGAAACCGAGAATAACAATGGTTCGGATGGCCTCGCTTTAGGTTGGCAGGGGCTCGTGCGGTGTGTAATGACAACCCTCGATCATTGCCGAAATGCGCTATGACTGAGTTGATTTTCTGAGGAGAGCGCCTGTGATGGACATGAAGAGGCGGGCGGTCCAGGTCTGAGGGCTCAGAAAGCTGGGTGCCCCAGGTCTTGCTTTTGAGATTTGGGAGACGACGAACCCCAAAACTGCCGGTTTTCACTCTTGGGAACTCTGAGTAATGAGGTTTCCCAGGTCTCAGAATCGAGATCTGGACCGCCAGCCGCGAAGATCTTCCACAGCGCCGCGATTCCCGCTTCTTAGAGTTTCCATGGCGGGAAGGTGAGTGTTTTCCTCGAAGCGCCTTTCGGCGCCGCGCAACTTTTCCCCGCCAGCCGGGTCCAATCGAGTGACGGCTTCCGCAATTCCCCGTCTAATCAGGGTGCAGCGGGAGCAAGACTTCAAGCGCAGGAGAAATTTAGCGATGAATCGGCCATTGTTGAAGAGAGTTTTCCCTCAGGCTCTGGCCTGGACGGCGGCGGTTGGGCTGTGCGGCGCGATGGCGCTCGGGCAAGACGCGGCCACGGCCAACGCCACAGCCCCTTCCCCAACCACTGCCGCGGCCCCTTCCGCAGCAGCCGCGACCCGCACCGACGGCCAGATCGAGACCGATGTGGTACACGCCCTGGACGCCTCGAAGGCGCTGAAGGACGACCTGATCACCGCGGCCACCATTCAAGGCGAGGTAACGCTTTCAGGAACAGTCTCGACCGAGGCCTCCAGCGAACTGGCCGAAGCGATTGCCAGCCATGTCGCGGGCGTCACCAAGGTGAACAACAACCTGAAGGTCGGCAATCCGCAGGCCGCGGCCGACGCACAGCCGCCGGCCGAAAGCCAGCCCGATAACCCTGACAATGCGGCGGCGGAACCGGCTCCCGCTCCGGGCGACGGACCGATGGCGGTTCCGAACCAGCCCCAGGCTCCTTCCGCTTCTCAGCCCGTGGCGCCGGCTCCGCCCGCGCGGCCTCAGTATCAGCCCCCGCGGCCTCCGGCGCAGGCCTATGAACCTCCCAAAGGCCCTGTGACCATCCCCCAGGGAACTCTGATCCAGTTGCGGACCAATGAACCGGTGAGCAGCAAGAGAGCCAAGGACGGCACTCCGGTCGAGTTCACCGTGATTCACGACGTTGTCTTCGGCGGCGTGCTGGCGATCCCGCGCGGCGCGACCGCGC
Source organism: Occallatibacter sp. (assembly GCA_049522975.1). Taxonomy (GTDB): domain Bacteria; phylum Acidobacteriota; class Terriglobia; order Terriglobales; family Acidobacteriaceae; genus Telmatobacter. The sequence goes on from JBEKNI010000001.1 coordinate 37,165, forward strand.
ATGGCGTGGTTACCGAGGTCAAGCAGGCCGGCGACCTGAAAGGAAGCCCCGAGCTGGCGCTCAAGCTCACCTCGCTGGATCTGGGAGGCCAAAACTACCCTCTCGACTCCGATCAGTTCAAGGTCAAGGGGCCGGGCAAGGGCGGCCAGACTGCCAGTAATGTTGTTGGCGGCGCGGCTTTGGGCGCCATGATCGGCGCCATTGCGGGCCGGGGCGCCGGAGCGGCCATCGGGGCTGGGGCTGGCGCAGCTGCGGGCACGGCGGCTTCGGCGGCTACTCCCGGACCGGGAGTCTGGATTCCCTCCGAGGCGCGCGTGGACTTCCACCTGAACAAGCCGTTGACGGTAACGCCGGTGAGCGCGCAAGAGGCGGCCCGGCTGGCGCAGGGGCTCTATCCCGGCGGCCCAAACCTCTACCGGCGCGGCTATGGCCCCTATGGATATCCCTACTACGCCAGCTATCCCTACGGCTATCCGCCGGTCTACTACCGTCCGTACTACGTCGTTGGCGGCTTCTACTACTGGCGGTAAGAGGCCGTTCATCCACATGGAAGACAGCGGGCAGCCCGGCTTCGGGATGCCCGCATTGTTTCTGGGCCCCGCTCTCGTCCGGTCCGGATTCGAGCCGCCTCATTCATAGTTTGTCGGGAACCCCATTCGGACCAAAGAATCGCCGTGACCTCAAGCGCAAGAATATTCGCTTGACAAATGGATGGGCGATGCCCAATAGTGTGCTAAGTGCGTCGCTCAGGATGCGCCCTTTCCCATCCAACGGACTATAGTTTTTGTGTGTTCTGCCAGTCCCGATAGCCGTCGCGTTGCCGCCATGCGATGGAGAAAAGGCCGTCAGATCACAGGCGCAGTCTGTAGCGGCCCGCACTGCGATTACCGGAGTCAAGCACGCGCGTTGTTCTTTCCCAAAAGCCCACCCACAAGGAGGTTGCAGAGTGAACACAGACTATTTGGACCGGCTATCTGAGGCTGAATGGAAAACGATGGCATCTTGTTCAGGGATTGACCCTGTTGAGTTGCAAGGAAAGATGAAAGAGGCTTTGAAGAACTGCCCGGAACCTTCTGGGCCGCCCCAAGTTACAGTCACCCGGCACGGCAGCGAAGAGGTATCGGCTGCCGAGGACGAGCCTAGAGAGATTGTGATTGGACTTGGTGACCTTTGCTCGATCAAGCTTGCCGTCTCTGCGCAGATCCGCTCGATCAAGGACTTCAAAATCCTAGTGAAATATACTTTCATGCTCCTCGGTTTTCCGGTTCTTGGAGAAGAGATCAAGTTCGACCAGGACCGTCTCGAGCACTCCATGCCGGTCGAGGTTCCGGGAATCGCCGGGTCCATAACAGTAGGGTGGAGATTTAAGGAGAACCATAAGTGGGTTTGCTCGATCTTCGGAGCAAGGCTAAAAATTCTTTGGTTGGATCCCCTTGAAGTCAAGACGGACCTGATTTGCCTACCGGTGCCGTGAGCCTCTAGCAGGAAATCCGGGTCTTGGCCTGCACAGCTGCTGCATCGCTCCCTCCCCGCTCGTCCATAATGACATTGAATCGCGTAGAGCGGCAGTTGTGCGGCGAAGCAATCCTCTTCGCGCAACAGACCCAGCAGCTGATGCTCGGTTCCGATGTGCTTGTGGTCCAGCCGCGCTGCTTCTTCCGCCGCATAGGCCAGAACCCGCTTGCATTGGTCCGAGAGCGGGAGGTCCACAGTGGCCGAGACCTTTGCTCGGATGGGAGTCTGCGCTTCGATCTGCCCGCGGAGGAACTCGGCCGCGGCGTCCATATGCAAGAGGCGGTTAATCATCGCCCTTTCCTCGCGCAAGATGCCCAGCAGCAGGTACTCGGACTCGATGTACGGCGAGCCGAACTGGCTGGCCTTATAGCGCGCGAAGAAGATCGAACGACGCGCCCTTTCCGTGTAGCGTTCAAAGATGCTTGTTCCCCCAGTTCGGTTTGGACCGGGGAAGTCCGACCAGGCTCTTCGGATTACCTGTCGTCTATCATGGCAGAGAATTGCGCTGCGGCAGAGCTGATTTCCAAGCGGTCTTTCAACTCCACAGACAGGAGATTGGAGCGGCGAAGAGCCGGTCTCCGAAGGGAACAACCTGGGTTCCGTCGTAAAGCACGACACCCAGCTTCAAGTTCTCCCCGCAGGTCTTCGCCACCTTGCGGATTCCCTTGAAGTCGCCGGGATAGACGGTCGCGCTGGCCTTGGCTTCTATCGCCACCAGCGCGCCGCGCTGATCCTCGACCAAGATGTCCACCTCGTCCTGATCCTTGTCCCGATAGTGGGAAAGCGAGTAGCTTTCATCGCTCCACGAGATCTGTTTCATGACCTCGGCGAAGACGAATGTTTCCAGCGGCGCGCCGAGTGTGGAGCGGTCTTTGGCTACCTGCTCGGCGGTCAGCCCCAGCAGGGCGGCAAGCAATCCGGAGTCCAGCAAGTGCAGCTTGGGCGTCTTGACCAGCCGCTTGAGCTGATTGTGAGACCAGGGAGAGAGCCGATGCACCAGGAAGAGCTGTTCCAGAATGCCGGTGTACCTTCGCGTGGTCTTGTCGTCGATTCCGAGCTGGCCGCCGATTTGCGTGAAATTGGCAAGCTGCCCGGAGTGGTGAGCCAGCGCCTGGAGGAGGCGAGGCAGTTGGTCGAGCCTCTCCACCTCGGCAATATCCCGCACATCCCGCTGAACGATGGCCTTGACGTAGTCGCGCGCCCAGGCCTGACGCCGCCGGGCGTTCTCCCGGTGCAGCATCTCCGGATAGCCGCCCACCAGCACCGCATGAACCAAATCGCCGCCAAGGATCGAGTATCCCGGCTTGGCCAGCTTGCCGGCGAAGGCCGCCGTCAGAAAAGCCGGCCTTTTGCCTGCTATCTCGGCCCTGGAGATCGGCATGAGAGTCACAATTTGCATGCGTCCCGCCAGACTCTCCGAGACCTGCGGCAAAGTCAGGATGTTGGCCGAGCCGGTCAGAATGAAACGGCCCGCTCTCCGGTCGCTGTCGACCGACAGCTTGATGGCCCGCAGCAGCTCCGGAGCTCTCTGCACCTCGTCGATGGCGGCCCGGTCGAATCCGCGCACAAAACCGGCCGGGTCGCCGCGAGCCGCCCCCAGCACGGTGTCGTCGTCCAGAGTGACGTAGGCATACCCCTTGCCGGTGAATTGCTGGACGAGCGTCGTCTTGCCGCACTGGCGGGGGCCGATCAGCATGACTACTGGGGTATCGGCAAGCGCCGTGTCGATAGGTGCGGCGGCAAATCTCTTGATTAGCTTGGAATCGGGCGCGTCCATCTCGGATTATCATATCGTTTAATCCGGATTATATCAACGTCCAATCCGGATTATAATTTAGTCCAATCCGGATTGTATGTCAGTCTAATCCGGATTATAATGTCGTCCAATCCGGAGTATGAGAGCATCTTATCCGCTCCGGCGTCCATCGGGACGCATCCATTTCCTTGTCCCTTGCTCGGGGCCGGCCTTGGATTCCGCAATTCCAGCGGTCCCTATTCCGACTCGCGCGGAGGCGGGTGGGGCGGGCCAGTCAGCGTCCCGCGGATGCGGCCGATATCCGCTTCGCGCTCTCGCAGGGCGTGCGCCGCAAATCTGACTCATCCCGCAGCAGCCCCGGCAGCAGGTCTTCGGTCTCGATATGGGGCGAGGGAGAACTGGCTGGCCTCATAGCGCACAAAGAAGATCGCGCGCCGCGCCTTTTCCGTGTAGCGTTCGAAGACGCTCTTTCTCCCGGTTCGTTCAGGGCCGGAAGACTCCCCGTCCAGCCTCCTCAGGTCCCTGTCGTCTATAATGGCAAAGAATCGCGTCCAGCGACAATTGCGCGCTCCGGCCGAAGCCAGCCGCGGCCGAACTGGCCGGAGGGGTTCAACCGGAACGTGCGCAGAGAGTTGAAGGTTCGAGTCCACCCATGATCCGTTTCCTGCAAAGAGAGAATCGCCTGACCAAAGCGTTCTTCGTTTTCATCATCGCCGCTGCCTCGGTGGGCATGGTGGTGTACCTGATTCCCGGCCTTACCGGCATGGGCGCCTCCACCGCCAACACCTACGCCGTGATTTACCCCCACTGGTACAGCCGCGTCTTCTCCTCCGGAGAGACGATCAGCCAGGAGCAGGTGAGCCAGAAGGCCCGCCAGCAGATCCAGCGGCAGAATCCGCAATACGCCGACAACCCGATGATCGTGCGCTACATGGAGCAGCAGGCTGGCCAGCAGATGGTCCAGCAGCGGGTGTTGGCGATGGAGGCCGAAAAGCTAGGCATCCAGGCCACCGACGACGATGTAAGGCATTTCCTGCACCAGGGGCAGTTTGGCGAGATTCTTTATCCCAAGGGCCAACCCATCAGCGAAGACCGTTACGTCGACATCGTCGCCCAGCAGTTCAATATGTCCATTACGGATTTCCAGGAAGAGATAAGGCAAGAAATCCTTCTCCGCCGCTTGCAGGCGCTGATTACCGCCGGGGTGACGGTAAGCGACCAGGAAGCGCGCGAGAGTTATCGCAAGGAACACATCAAGATCAAGTTCGATTACGCGGTGGTCGAATCGGAGAAGTTGAGAGAGACCATCAATCCCTCCGACCCCGATCTGGAGGCCTTTTTCAGAAAGAACGCCGCGCGGTATGCCACGGCGGCGCCCGAGCAGCGCAGGATCACCTATTTTGCCGTGAACCACGATCAACTTCCCGGCAGCGTTGCGCAGCCCAGCCAACAGGAGATTCAGCAGTACTTCGCCGCGCACCAGTCCGACTATCAAATTCCCGAGCAGTCCCGCTCGCGCCACATCCTCATCAAGGTGGCTGCCGGCGCCGATGCCAAGACCGATGCCGCGGCCAAGGCCAAGGCCGAGGATCTGCTCAAGCAGATTCAGGGCGGCGCGAACTTCGCGGAGTTGGCCAAGCAGAACTCCGACGATCCCGGCAGCAAGGACAAGGGCGGCGAACTGGGCTTCGCCAAGCGCAAAGCCATGGTGCCGGAGTTCGACAACGCCATCTTCACGCAGAAGATCGGCGACACCAAGATCGTGAAATCCCAGTACGGCTATCACATCATCCAGGTGGAGGAGAGGCAGACCGCCCGTCCCCAGCCGCTCAGCGAGGTCGAGCCTATCATCCAGGCCACGCTCGCCCACGAGAAGCAGGCCGCCGCCGAGGAGAGCTACGCGCAGGCGCTTACCTCCGAGGCCATCAAGAACGGCCTGGAAAAGACCGCCGAGGCCCATCATCTGCAGGCCGAGACTACGCCGCTGGTGGGCGCGCATGGCGTCATCGGCGCGTTCGTCGATTCCTCCCAGATCCTCGAGAAGGCCTTCCAGTCCCAGCAGGGCGATCCGCCGCAGTATGCCTCCACCGGCGAGGGCTACGCCATCTTCCAAGTCACCAGCGTCGCCCCAGCCCACGCGCCCAGCTTTGCCGACTGGAAGAGCCACGTCCTGGACGACTATCGCAGTGAGCAAACCCCCACTCTGCTCGGCCAGAAGACCGCGGAACTGGCCAGCAAGGCCAGCTCCATGCACGACCTGGCCAAGGCAGCCGCGGAAGTAGGCGCGACCCTGAAGACCAGCGACCTGGTGGATGAGAGCGGCCAGGTGCCCGATTTAGGCCAGGTTGGCAGGGTGGCTCCGCAGCTCTTTGACCTCGCGGTGGGCAACATCAGCGGGCCCATCAACGCGCAGCGCACCGGCGTGGTGGCAAAGATTCTCGACAAGCAGGAGCCCAGCGCCGAGGAGATCGCCAAGAGCCTTGACAGGACCCGCGAGCAGATGCTCGATCAGCGCCGCGCCGAGGCCTTCAACGTCTTCCTCGGCGCCCTCATGGACGACTACAAAAAGCACAAGCTCATCCAGTACAACGCCAGGGCGCAATCGCCAGAGGGGCCGAAGCTCTAAAGAAACCTGGGATCAAGCCCGTCTCTTCAAAAATGCGCGGCTTCAACCGCGCCCTTGCAATATAGCCTGCGCCAGCGCGGATTCCGTTCCTGCGATTGCCCCGGCAAGCGCCCGGCGCGACGGCCCCTCGGGAGCATATAAAATCGTGAGATGGCCTACCTGAACTGCTTGATCAGCCTCCCGCCGGTCCCAGAGGTCTCCCGTTTGACTCAAATCGGCGCGGGACTTCTTCCGCTGCTGCTTGTTTTCACCGCTGTTGCCTTCTGGATTCTCTACATTCGCAGCCTGCAACGCGCCCTAGAGCGGTGCTCCGGGCTCTCCAGGGCAACCTCTCCGGAGGCGGTCTGGCTCCTGCTGGTTCCGGTTTTCAGCGCCGTTTGGCACTTCTTCGTTGTCTCCAGGCTGGCAAAGTCATTGGGCAACGAGTTCAGAGACAGGAATCTGCCAGACGCCGGCCCTGCGCCGGGCAAGCGGGTGGGGATGGCGATGTGTCTTCTGCCCCTCATTGCGGTTGGCGTCTTCGCGGCTGGCTGGCTTGCCGTTGCTCATTACTCGGCGACTGGCGTTCTGGTTGTTTCTCTGAAAGGCATTTGGCTGGCCTCGGCGCTGGCCGCCCTGATTTGCTGGATCAGCTATTGGATGAGGATCGAGGGGTACTCCAGGGATTTGGCCAAGCCCCGCAAGGGGGAAGTCAGCGTCGAACCGGAGTTGAATCCCAGGCCCAAATTCCCTTACTTCGTTGCCGGGATCGCCGGCCTTGGCGTCTTTCTAGCGCTTTCGCTGCCCTCGGCGGTGGGCTTTTTGGTCTTCGAGGCGAGCGGCCGGGGTGTCGCGTCTGCCGGCTCATACGCCGTGATTTACCCCCACTGGTACAGCCGCTACCTCTTTACGGGCGATTACGTAAGCCATGAGCGGGTAAGCCTGATGGCCCGCCAGCAGTTGCAACGGCAGTACCCGCAGTATGCCAACAACCCGGCAATCCAGGGCATGATCGAGCAGCAGGTCGGACAGCATCTGGTGCAGCAGCAGATCTTGATGATCGAGGCCCAAAAGCTGGGCATCCGCGCCACCGCCAAAGATGTGGACCAGCTCAAGCACGAGGGCCAGATTGGCCACGCTCTCTACCCCAACGGCCAGTACATCGGCGACGACAGGTACGCCGAGCTGATCTCGGATCACTTCAATCTTTCGGTCAAGGAATTCGAGGAGGAATTGAGGCGCAACATCGTCATCATGCGGCTTGAGGCGCTGATTACCGCCAGCGTTGCCGTGAGCGATACGGAGGTCCGCGAGATCTTTCGCCAGCGGACCACCCGGATCAAATTCGACTACGCGGTGATCTCCGCCAAAGATCTGCGCGCGACCATCAATCCCTCCGAGAGCGAGTTGGAGGTTTTCTTCAGCAAGAACGCCGCGCGCTATGCCACGGCCGTGCCCGAGCAGCGCAAGATCGCCTACTTCGCCTTTACGCGCGATCAACTTCCCGGCGGCGTGGCGCAGCCCAGCCAGCAGGAGATCCAGCAGTACTTCGACGCGCACCAGTCCGATTACGCGGTCCCGGAGCAGGCCCGTTCGCGCCACATCCTCATCCTGGCGCGTAGCGGCGCCGATCCCGCGGCCGACGCCAAAGCCAGGGCCCAGGCCGAGGGGCTGCTCAGGCAGATTCAGGGCGGCGCCAACTTTGCCGATCTGGCCAAGAAGTTTTCAGAAGATCCCGGCAGCAAGGACAAAGGCGGCGAACTGGGCTTTGCCCGGCGCGGCATGATGGTGCCGGAGTTCGACAACGCCATCTTCACCCAGAAGATCGGCGAGACCCGGATCGTGAAGACCCAGTTCGGCTATCACATCGTGCAGGTGGAAGAACGGCAACCGGCGCGTTCCCGGGCGCTCAGCGAGGTCGAGCCCGGCATCCAGGCCGTGCTCATTCGGCAGAAGACGGCTGCGGCCGAAGAGGACTACGCGAAGGCGCTGGCTTCCGAGGCCGCAAAGAACGGCCTGGAGAAGACCGCCGCGGCCCATCACCTGCAAGTCGCAACCACTCCGCTCGTCGGTGCGCGGAGCTTCATCCCCGGCTTCGCCGACTCCTCCCAGGTTCTCCTCAAGGCCTTCCAATCCAAACCGAGCGATCCGCCGCAATATGCGCCCACCGGCGAAGGCTATGCCATCTTCCAGGTCGCGGCCATCGTCCCGCCGCACGCGCCCAACTTCGCCGACTGGAAGAGCCAGATTGCCGAGGACTATCGCAACGAGCAGCTTCCCGTTCTCCTCAACCAGAAGACCCAGGAGCTGGCCGCCAAGGCAAAGGGAGAAAACGATCTGGCCAAAGCTGCCAAGGAAGTGGGCGCGACTCTCAAGTCCAGCGATCTGGTGGGATTCTCCGGCCAGGTGCCCGATCTCGGCCCAGTTGGCCAGGCAGCGCCGCAGCTCTTCGACCTCTCCGTGGGCGAGATCAGCGGACCCATCAGCACGCAACGTGCCGGCGTGGTGGCCAGGATTCTCGACAAGCAGCAGCCCAGCGCCGAGGAGATGGCCCGGAACCTCGGCCAGGCCAGGGAACAGATCCTCGACCAGCGCCGCGGAGAAGCATTCAGCGTCTTCGTCAACAACCTCTTCAGCGAATACAAGAAACACGACCGCGTCCATGTGAAAGCCAAGGCAAAGGACGAGGCGAAGGGTGAAGAAGGCCCGGTTAAGTAAACCGGACGCCCCAGGTCTGGGACCTGAGAATCCAGACCTGAAGCTCCCATCTTTATTCATTGGTCGAGGTGTGGGTGGCCGCCTGACGGCGTCAGCCTGACCGTCAGTTCTGTGCGCCGGCCTGAATAGCCGCATTGAGCGCCGGATCGCGGCCCGCAAGTAGATCGGCCCTGCTCATGCCGGCTGCGATATCAGGAACCAGCGTCGGGCCATCCATGCCTTTATCCGCTGCAAAGTATCTCGTGGAATACTGGATGACAAGTTTCGAGTTCGGCAGAGTGAGAGCTTTGACTTCGCCATAGGAGCCGGGCTTGCCGCCCGTCGGTTCACCTACCAGCGTTGCGTGCAACTCGAGCTTCAACTTGATGGCGTTCATCACGGCTGCAGAGAATGTCGGAGGGCCAATAAGAACATAGATCTTGCCGCTCCATTGTGGATGCGTCTTCAGTGCCTGAAGCAGCGGATGGATGACACGGGAATCGCCGCCCCCGTTCCGCGTCAAATCGATGACGACGCGGTGAACGGGCTTCGCGTCGAGATCGGCCAACATCGAGCGCACAAACTCGGCGAACGGGAGTTTTGGGTCTTCGGCGCAATCGCCGTAATTGATGTAGGCAGTCTGCGAATCGTCAAGATAGCGGTACCAATAGTTGCGATCTCTCTGCCTGAAGTTCATTGGAAAAGGTCTCCGGAGAGCCGCGAAGACGCCGATCCATGGCTGCGGGTTTTCGGAAAAGGGTAGTTTGACTTCGAGTTGCTTCTCGCCAGGGCGGTCCAGCGCCAGCGTAACGTATCCGTCCGCATCCATGAGATGGAGCGCCTCCAGGACGGGGCGGAGCGTCATCAGAGTTGGCGCACGCCATCTCAGCCATGACTCGTTCTCGTAGGAGACGAAAGGCGCGACTGCTTTCTCCAGATCTTCAGGAGCCATGGAGCCGACTCTTGCGACTCGCAGCCCAACAAGCTGCTGGTATGCGGGAGTCGCCAGCCAAACGATCATGCCATCCGAAAACCAGCGGAATTGGACGGGTAAGGCGCGCTCAAAACCCATGGAGGTCGGTATGCCCACGGCGGTGTGAGCGACATGGGCGCTGGCCACAATTCGCGCCAGCTCAAGCACAATTTCCGCGTCTGACCTGGTATCGATACTCTGCTTGAGTGCGTCAATCTGCGCTTTGAATCTCTTCGGAGGATAGAGCTTCTCGAAATCGATCTGACCATGCGACGAAATCGCGCCGGTCACGTCGGGGGTTGAACCGCGCGCGGAAAAACCCTGGACAAAGGCGTCGATGTCCTGATCCCAATGGGCCCGCCGGGCCGCGGATGAGTCAATTGCTTGCGCCATTGCACAGGCTTGCCAGCACGCAAGAAACAGCACCAAAAACCGCATTTTCATTGTGCCGCCATGGTAACAGACCACCCCGCAGCCCGATCACGGGGCGACAAGACCCTCAGCCTGCCGTACGCCGGAAGCAAAGACGCCCTACCGCAGATCAACCGTCTGGAATGGCAGCCCCGTCGCCGGCCAGTGCCCCGGCTGGGCGTCGATGTTGGGCGCGATCGAGACTCCCGCCGAAGATGCCGGAGCGACGGTCACATTCCATCCATCCACCACCACCAGCGCATCCTCGCCGTTGAAGGCGCTCGAATCGGCTTCAATGGTGATGGTTCTGCTCTCATTGGGAACCAGCGAAATATAGTTGTCGCTGTAATACACAGGCAGCACGCGCTCGCCAGAGAGCTTGCGGCGCAGTTGCAGATGAGCCATCAGCGCGATGTTGGCGGTTGGGTTGTGCAGCGTCACAGTTACGAACTGTTCCCCGCCGGCGAAGCTCCGCTCGACTTTGGCATCCAGCGCGACCATGGGCAGGTTGTTCAGATCGGTGAGAAGATCCGGGTAGCCCGGCTCTCCGCGCCAATAGAAATTCGAGGAGACGCGTTTTCCCTGGCTGTCGAGCAATTCCAGCTTGAGGAAGTGCGTCGAATCGAGCGACGGCGGAAACTTTACCTCGCCAAGGCTGGCGGCCGATGAAGGCTCGGCTGTCACCTTTGTCGCGTATTGCGAGGCCAGGGAGCCGTCGAGCCGGTAGATGGAGATGCGCGCCAGAGCATCGGCCACCGGCGTGGCAAGGTTGTTGATTACCTCGAGTTCGCCATTGGTCTCGTTGAACTGGATGTGCACCATCTCGCAGGCGCTCTTGACGGCAAAGAGCGTCGCGTTCGGCTCCAGGTCGTAATGGTAGAGCTGCCAGACGAAGCTGGGCTGCGCCGGATGGCTCATCCAGTAGATGATGCCGGTGGCGGGATGGAAGAGCTGCGCATTGCGCCCCTCGAACATCGCGCGATGGGCTTCGTAATTCATCAACTGCGCCTTGCGGACGAAGTCGGCCAGATTGGCAATCTTGCCGTAGCGGCTGGCCAGAATGCTGGGGTACTGGTCTCCGCGCTGCGCGCCTTTGGCCAGATCGTGTTCCGCCCAGTCGTCGGTAATCGTCTCCCAATCCTTTTTGGGCATCATGCCGTGAATGGATTCGAGCGTAGGCACGGAGACGCTGCCGGTTTCGGTTTTGAAGAGATCGTCGGTGATCTTGTAGAACTCGCGCGGCGTCCTCCAGAAGTAGGGGCCGTGGGAGCGAACGCCCGCGCCGTCGGTCGAGCTGGGCTGATAGCGGCGCGTAGGTTCCAGCTCGGCCATCAGCTTGCGCAGTTCCGCGTCGATCTCCTTGGGCGGGAAGCCTTCGTTGCGCGCGCACCAGACGGCGACCGAGGGATGGTTGCGGAAGCGCAGAATCTTCTCCCGCACGTTGGCGACATAAGTGTCGATGTCGGTGGGATTGGGCCCGTCGGCGGGATTGGGTTGGAAGAACTCATCCCACAGCAGGATGCCGTACTTGTCGCACAGCTCGTAGAAATCCTCGCCGGTGCTCTGCCCCACCCAGTTGCGAATCAGGTTCAGATTGGCCAGCTTGTGCATGCGAATCTCGGCTTCCAGCCGTTCGCGCGGAATCCTCTTCAGAGCCTCATCCAGTCCCCAATTGCCCCCGCGAATGAAGATGGGAACGCCGTTGACGGAGATGGTCAGAGTGTCGGCGCCGGGCACGCTGTAGGTGATTTTGCGAACGCCGAAGCTCACATCTTCGGCGTCGGAGACTTTGCCTTCCAGGTTGAAGCTCAGGTGCAGCTTGTAGAGATTCTGCGCGCCGTAGCCGTTGGGCCACCAAAGGCGCGGATGCTCGACGTGAAGCGCGGGTGTCTCTTTGGGGTCGAAGCTGACGATCTGCTTGCTGTGCGGAGCCAGCTCAACCTGCCGCTCAAAGCCGATCTCTTCTATCTTGCCCGTGAGGACGCCTGTAACAGGCTTGTCGCTGACGTTCTCCACCGTCGCCTGGACCGCGATGTCCGCCGAGTCGGTCTTCGGCAGCGGAAGGTCGGTCGTGACAAGAGGGTCTTTCACCAGTACAGGGCCTGTCGCGGAGAGGAAGACCTTCTGCCAGATGCCGGTGTCGCGGTCGCGAATCGCCGGAATCCAGTCCCAGCCGATCGTCGAGAGAAACGTCGGCCCGTCGATGGCCGTCTCGCCGCCGTTCTTTCCCGTGCCGTTGCGCAGGGTGTGTTCGTGCGGGTTTCCGGGGTGCGGCTGCGGCGAAACCAGCAGGGCCACCACCGCCTGCTTGCCGGGCTTCACCTTGTCTGTGATATCGAAGATGCCGCGCACGAATGCACCGCGCATCGCGCCCGCCTCGGCGCCGTTCACCCAAACCGTTGCCGAGTAGTTGATTCCCTCGAAGTTCAGCCAGATCCGCTCCCCGGCATAGGACTTGGGAATATCCACTACTGTCCGATACCAGTAGGAGGTGCGCGCCAGGCTCTCGGGAATAATCTCCGGACGGTTGTTCTCTCCGTAGAGCGGCTCGGGATAGACGTGGTCGTTCACCAGCGTCGTCAGCACCGTGCCGGGAACGGTGGCCGCGTACCAGCCGGCGGTCGAGAAGCCGGCAGTGGATACCTCCGCGCCGGATTGCGGCGCCTTGGCTGCGTCCTGCAACTGCCAGCCCGCGCTGACGGCGGCCGGCTGGGGCAGGGCCGATTCCGCTGTTGCAAAACCAGGCGCGAAGGCGGCGAGCAGCGATGCGAAGGCTGAAAGACAGGACCGATTGAAGCGTATCTGCAACGGAGTTGTTCCTCGTGGATTTCCTGTGAGATTGGACGGTTCTTTCCGCCTGACAGATGGATTATATTTGCCGGGCGCTGCCTCCTCTCTCATCCAGCCCCATCCAGACGATAATCAATCCATGGAGTTCAGGCGTTCCTCCGGAGTTCTGCTGCACGTCACCTCGCTGCCCTCGTACGGAGGCATCGGCGATCTGGGTCCTGCCGCACATGAGTTCGTGGCCTTTCTCGCTCAGGCCAAACAGCACCTCTGGCAGGTGCTTCCGCTCGGTCCCACCGGCTACGGCAACTCGCCCTATGCCGGTTCCTCGGCCTTTGCCGGCAATCCCTTCCTCATCAGCCTGGAATTCCTCTCTGACTGGGGCTGGATCGACGGAGAGCGCATCGCGGGGCTCGCCGGCCGCGGCGGCTCGGTGGACTTCAACGACGTGGAAGAGCGGAAGCTCCCGCTGCTCTTTGAAGCAGCAGCCAATTTCCTCGACCGCGGGCCGCTGAGCACGAATCCGGACCCCAGGCTGGCCGGGCAGTGGGAGCAGTATCAGGCGTTTTGCCAGGCCGAGGCAGCCTGGCTGGCCGACTACACTCTCTATTCTGTGCTGCGCCGCCAATACAATACCGGCGCGTGGGTCGAGTGGCCTGAGCCGCTGCGCCGCCGCCAGCGGCAGGCCCTGGCTCAGGCAGCCGCCGCGCACTCCCGCGCCCTGGCCCAGGAGCAGGTCCTCCAATTCGCATTCTCGCTTCAATGGGAGAATCTCCGAAAGGCTGCTGCATGCAATAAAATCCGCATCCTCGGCGACCTGCCCATCTTCGTCAATATGGACTCGGCCGACGTCTGGATTCACCCGGAACTCTTCGAACTGGACGAAGATCTCAAGCCCATCCGCATTGCCGGCGTGCCGCCCGATTACTTCTCCCCTACCGGCCAGCGCTGGGGCAACCCGCTCTATCGCTGGGACGTGCTGGCCGAGCGCGGCTTCTCGTGGTGGATCGACCGCATTCACCGGGCTTGCAAGTTATATGACATCGTCCGCCTGGATCACTTCCGCGGCTTCGATGCCTACTGGGCGATTCCCGCCGCCGAGGAGACGGCCATCCATGGCGTATGGGTCAAGGCGCCGGGCCTCGCACTCTTCCGCGCGCTGGAGGCCGCGCTGGGGCCGCTGCCTCTGGTGGCCGAGGATCTGGGCCTCATCACGCCCGAGGTGGACGCGCTACGTCAGGAGCTGGGTTTGCCGGGAATGAAGGTGCTGCAATTCGGCTTCAATAGCCAGGGTGCGCACATCCACCTGCCTCACCGCTTTGCGCCCGCCACCGTGGCCTACACTGGCACGCACGATAACAACACCACGCTGGGCTGGTGGCAGGAGGCTGGCAAGGCAGAGCGCAAGGCCGTCGAGGCATACATGGGTACGGTGCCAATCAGAAACGGAATCGCCCGTCCCGTCTGGCCGCTGATTCGAGCTGTGGAAACCAGCGTCGCTCAGATCGCCGTGGTTCCCGTGCAGGACCTTCTTGAGCTGGGCGCGGAAGCCCGCATGAACACGCCGTCGGTAGCCGCCGGTAACTGGAACTGGCGTGCCCCGGAGTCAACCTGGACCCCGGAGTTAGCCGCAAAGCTGGCCGCGCTGGTCGAAGTCGCCGACCGCGACAACGACCCGCTCGCCGAGCCGGAGGAAAGGCTAACGAGCGCAGAGTAGCGTGGGCTGGCCGGAAGCAGAGTGTCTGATGCCGATTTATGGGTACCGCAGATTTTGCCTGAGCTTGCCAATAACGGAACCAAGACAATTCTGTTTGAACAGCCGGGCGCGTCGCAAGCGCCTCTTTCCGCCATCTGGAGAGAATATCCGGCAAGTTCTGCCGATAGAGTCTCTCAAGAGTTGCAAGGCGCGGAACCCTATGGAACGATGCACCTGCGATGAAGAGACTGCACGGGCGATGACCTGCTGAGCGCCGCCGATGCCGCCATGTACGCGCTCAAGAACGGCAAACGGCATCCCGAAAAGCCCGTGGCTCAAGCCCCGCATCCGGAACGGGGGCATATGCGCCGCGGTAGGAATTCTACCTGCCTGAATCAATCAACCTCGTGCGAAGTAAGACTCGGAGTTCACGTGCTATCATCTTGGAAAGTCGAGGCTTGGAGCGCTCAACTCACAATCGGGTTGCATTTGGAGTGAACATGACGAACACTATAGGTATGTCTTCGAAGGTTCGCCTCATTGCCGCAGTTGCGCTTTGTCTCCAGTTCTGCTCACCGATTCTATCCCGCGGGCAAAGTTCAAAGAAATCCGATATCATCAACCGCATCGTCCGGCAGTCGGATACCATCAAGTACTCTTTATTCAAGGGGCAGCCCGCTCCTTCAAAGGAGTTGATCAACGTGCTGGCTCGTCAGGCGGTATGGGACGATGAAGCAGGGGAACTGAATCCGGCGGGATTGCGCCTGCGATTCCAGTTGATCGACGAGCAGGGGACGCCGGGAGGCCCTCTTACGGAGCGCTATCGCATCTTTGTCGAGGGCGCCCCGGAAAACAAGATCTACGCATTCGAATACTGGCCGATAGACAAGCCTCTCATGACCGATCCCCGCAATATTTATGTGAATGCCCAGGGCCTGTTGATGACTCACAGGCCAAAACCGGAGCAGGAGATGATCCTCAAAGCCCCGGATGAGGAGTTCGTTCTTCAGGTTACGGTCGGCAGCGCGGAGCCGATGCGATCTCTTCTCTCCAGCATGGATGGCCAATTGAAGGTCTTCGGCACGATCGTTCCCCATCCCGTGATGTTGGAGGAGCAGGGTTGCAGGCTTGAAGTCAGAATCGCGCAGCCGGATACAACGGCTGTCCTGTTTGTCGCGGACGGATTTCCCGCAAAAACCCGGATTCCGTTGGTGCTGCAATCGGAAGGAGCGGTGGAGAGCCAGATCCTGGATACGAACGAGGATGGTCATGCTGTGATGGCCGGTTTTCCCTATGTGCCGGGCAAGACCCAGGGAGTGCTCAGGGCGAGCGCGGAAGGCCCTAACTGCCTCCCCGCCGTCGTTCTGCCGTGGGGCCCGCTCCCTAAAGCGCCCCCGAAGGCTCCGCAGCAGTGAATCCGCTGAAGACCGGCTCTGTCTACGAACGCCGGACCCGCAACTCGGGGCGCGGCAACCAATTGCGTCGGTTCGTCTCCCTGCATGTCCTTCGGCGAGCCGGGCTTCGCAAGCCCTAGCCCATCGCCGCCAGCACGGCGTCGGCAAACTGGCTGGTTCCGCCCGTGCCGCCCACGTCACGAGTGAGCGTCTTTCGCTCGGCGTAGACCGTCTCCAGCGCCTGCTGCACCTTGTCGGCCGCCTCCGGCTCATCCAGATGCCGCAGCATCAGCACCGCCGACTGCAACAACGCCGTGGGGTTGGCCACGTCTTTGCCCGCAATGTCCGGGGCCGAGCCATGCACCGCCTCGAAGATGGCGCAGTTGAGGCCCAGATTCGCTCCCGGCACCAGGCCGAGGCCGCCCACAAGGCCCGCGCAGAGATCGCTGACGATGTCGCCGTAGAGGTTTTCCAGCAGCAGCGTGTCGTACTGCCAGGGATTCATCACCAGTTGCATGCAGGTATTGTCGATCAGGTGCTCGGCGTAAGCCACGTCGGGAAAGCCTTCGGCCACCTTGCGCGCGCAGCGTAAGAACAAGCCATCCGACAGCTTCATAATGTTGGCCTTGTGCACCGAGTGAATCTTCTTGCGCCCGTGCTTGCGCGCGTATTCGAAGGCGAATTTAGCAATGCGGGTCGAGCCTTTTTCGGTGATGACTTTGATGCTCTCGACGACGCCGGGAACGACTTCATGCTCCAGGCCCACGTACTCGCCCTCGGTGTTTTCGCGCACGATGATCAGGTCCACGCCGGGCCACTTTGTCTCCAGACCAGGAAGATTCTTGACGGGACGGAAGTTGGCGAAGAGATCGAATTTCTTTCTCAGCGTGACATTGATGCTCTTGAAGCCGCCGCCGATAGGCGTGGTCACCGGACCTTTGAGGGCAACGCCGTTACGCTCGATGGACTCATAGAGCGCGGCGGGAATGTACTCGCCGTAGATCTCGAAGGCCTCGGCGCCCGCGGCAAAGCGCTCCCACTCGAAGCGCACACCGGTGGCTTCGAGGATGCGGACCACAGCCTGCGTCACCTCCGGGCCAATGCCGTCGCCGGGAATCAGGGTTACTTTGTGCGTCTTGATTTCGGTCATAGGTTCTCGCCCTCTCCGCTTCCGCGTGCCTTTCTCGTCTCCTTCGCCTGCCAACAGTTCCATCATTTCTTCAAAGCACAGTGGCCTGAAACGCACTGCCGATTCGCTGCGAACCATTTGTACCCGGCCCAGATGAGTGACTTGAGCCCGGGAAGGCTGAATAAAACTCCGAAGAGCCAAAGCCACCAAATCCTCCGCGCCAGATAGAGATAGACATCGGCGCCGGCATAGGCCGTGCCTGTGGATGTCAGCAACCTTATATCTCGTACCGTCTCTTCCGGAGTCATTCCCAGGGCTTCCGCAGTCCAATCGGCTTGAAGCGCGTCGACCTCAAAGCCGCGGCGGCGCAGCACTGGAGCCCAAAGGGCTAACCATCGCACACAGAATGCGCAATCGCCGTCGTACAGCACCCATCCGTTCAGTGCTTGAGGCCGCATCAACTGATCCTCGTTCCTCGGAAGACTGTCACTTGAGATCCCTCGGCGAGAAAGGCAGAGTCCGGATTTCGCATCAGGCATTCCGCTATATCGGATCCATAGAATGCAGCCGCGTTTCCGGAACAACCTGCCTCCTTCGCGTTCGTGACATTCCATTGCGGGTGTCGAACCTCATACTCCAGACAGCCGCCGTCCCTCTGTGCCGCGTAGCCCCAATAATGCTCAGTGATGAATTGGGTGGCTGAGCCTTCAGGCGCAATGTAGCTCTTCCCTTCAGTCTCAATCCGCATCATGGACCGATCTCTTCCCGAGCCCCAGGAATACTCCGCTTCCACCACATTTTCTTTCGCGCGGGCTTCGACTCGATGCGACATCGGAGCGTACGAATACTTTTCATTGAATACAATTCGCGCAACGGCCGCGACCGCATGTTTCGGAACGAGTTCCCGGATGAAGACCACGCCTCGTTTCGAGGCCCGCCTCACATAGAAACGGACATTCACTTCCTCAAAGCACTGGTGCAACGGCACAGGGAGTCCAAGCAAGCATGTGCGCTTAAACTTAAAACCAACCAGGCTGAGGTAAGTCACGCCGTCGAAATCATCCAACTCCGTTCCCCTTGGGACAAATGGTTCAAGCAGTCTGGGGTCAATCGCGTAATTGAGCATCAAGATGTCTTTCCATTCAGCGGTCAGAAATATCTTCTGATCCTTCATCCCGTTTCCATGCACCTCGCCGGCCACAACTGCATCTGGAAAACTTTATTTCTTCGTCTTGGTGCTCCCCCGGTTGCCCAGCAGCCCTTCCAGTTCTTCCTTGAACTCGCGCACATCCTTGAAGTCGCGGTAGACCGAGGCGAAGCGGATGTAGGCCACCGTGTCCAGCCCCTTCAGTTGCTTCATTATTAACTCGCCGAGTTCGGCCGTAGTCCGCTCTCGCTCCGGGGCGTCCATCAGAAAGGTCTCCGCCGCGTCCACGATGGCCTCCAGTTGGACGCTGGGCACGGGCCGCTTCTCGCAGGCGCGCAGCAGGCCGCTCAAGATCTTCTGGCGGTCGAAGCGCTCCCGCCGGCCATCCTTCTTGACCACCATGTAGGGAATCTCGTCGATCCGCTCATAGGTGGTGAAGCGGCGATTGCACCGCTCGCAGGCCCGGCGCCGCCGGATCGAGTCGGCCTCCTTGCTCTCCCGCGAATCCACCACCCGGTCCTGCCCGAAGCCGCAATAAGGACACTTCATACACTCGCGATTCTAAATCAGGGGTCGGAGATCAGGAACGCAGGGACTAGGGACCAAGGACTCCCGGCCCTGCGCAGATTGTCCGATTCCCAAGAGGCCGGCCCTCCCTATGTCCCTACGTCCCTAGTCCCTGTTTCTAATCGAAGACGACCGTCTTGTTGCCGTAGCAGAGAATCCGGCGGTCCAGGTGCCAGCGGACGGCGCGGGAGAGGACGATGCGTTCCAGGTCGCGGCCCCGCGCCACCAGGTCCTCCACCTGGTCGCGGTGCGAGATGCGGGCCACGTCCTGCTCGATGATCGGCCCGTCGTCGAGGATCTCGGTGACGTAGTGGCTGCTAGCGCCGATCAGTTTGACGCCGCGGGCGTGGGCGGCGTGGTAGGGCCGGGCCCCGGTAAAGGCGGGCAGAAATGAGTGGTGCACGTTGATGATCGCTGCCGGGTAGCGGGCGACAAAGGCCGGAGAAAGAATCTGCATGTAGCGCGCCAGCGCCACCAGTTCGACACGGTGGCGTGAGAGCAGGTCAAGCTGCCGCGCCTCGGCCTCGGCGCGCGTGGCCTCCGTCACCGGAACGTGCTCGAAGGGAACGCCGTAAAAGGCGGCAAGGGTTTCGACCTCGCGGTGGTTGGAGATGATGAGGGGAAGCTCGCACTCCAGCTCCCCCGCCCGCCAGCGGTAGAGCAGGTCGGCCATGCAGTGCAGGTACTTAGAGCAGAAGAGGGCCAACCTCGGCCGCGGCTCGCCGGCGGTCAGCTTCCAGCGCATCTCCAGTTCGGCGGCGAGCGGCGCAAAGGCCGCCCTGAAGGCCTCCAGATCGAAGACCGCTTCGCCGCCTGCTCCCCTCAGCGTCCACTCCACGCGCATGAAGAAGAGGCCCAGTCCGTGATCCTGGTGCTGGTCTGCGTGCAGGATGTTGGCGCCATGCCGGTAGAGCAGCGAGGAGACGCGCGCCACCAGCCCTTTCTGGTCCGGGCAGTCGATCAGCAGAACAGCGGAGTCTTTCATCCTGCATTCAGCTTAAACTACCGGGACTTGCCGTCCGGACGGGCGGCCTTCGGCGTGTTGAACAAGGGGCTTCGGTTCCGTAGGGATCGTTCAAGCTGCACGTAGAAGTCCCGGTTCAAAAGGGGCGTTCAAAAAGGGCTATTTTGGGCTCGAATCGGCCCAATACGCGGGTTTTTGAGGCAAAAACCGGGGTTTTTCTGGGGTTTTCAGTTACTGATTCGTTAACATTACTAAAATGCAAGCTGTTGATTTCGTACTAGTTGCGAGGGGTTTGAGGGTCAAAGAAAGTTTTCCACAGGGTGGGGGGTGGGGGTCGGGGGCTTTTTGGGGAGAAGAAAGAGAGAAAAGGGACTAGGGAATAGGGAATAGAATTGCGCGGGTTAGAGATTGGACGGTGGCACGGAGCGGGCAAATTCCGGGGAGAGTTGTCCTGCCGGCGCGCGAGTTTTGAGGAGGTTCGACCGCTGTTGGGCATCTGCTTCCGCCTTGACCAATGCACAGCTTACTCGCTTGGAGGGTAATTCTATGCAAATCGATTTGTTCAAACTGACCAAGGCCGCTCAGTTCACGGACGGCTTAAGGCGGCTTTGGCGGCGAAGCAGAGGTCGTCGAAGATGCGCGCTTCGAAGACGCTCCTTGCGCCGGCCCCGGCGGTAATCGCATTTAACTTGCGCGAGAGTTCGCGATAGGTCCGCATCATCTCTGGAACGGAGGGCCGTGCGGACCGGCTGCGAACGAATGCATTGCAGATTTCCCGCATGACGCCTTCCACGGTGCCGTCATGGATGTTCGGGTCGCTGCCGTCGAAATCGCTCAAGGACTTCTGCACTCTCCGCGCCCTGCTTTCAAAGACAAACCAGCTGTGCCGGTCAGGGTTGAGCTTGGCCCAGGTCACGGTGAGGCCAAGCTCAAACGGCATATTGAAGCGCGGGGTGCGAGGCGGATTTCGATCCAACTGAACCCTGGAGAGATCGTGGATCGAATAACGGCAGCTCTGGATCAGCGCCAGGATGCGATCCAGTCTCCGCTCTCCTCCGGGGATTCCGAGGGTAGCGCGCGGCTCAAGGCCAAGCTGGGTCAAGCCGACGATATACGCAAGATAAAGGCGGCGAAAGCCTTCGTCGTAAGGAATATTCACGAATACAGCATCTGGCTTAACTGGCGGCGGCATGCTTGCTCGTCTTGCCAGGCGCGGAACCTTTCGCGGTGCCGTTGCGGTTGCCTTGGCGTCCATTCGCCGGAGCCTGCGCGCTCCGATGCCGCGTGGAGGAATGGCCGAGCGCGCTGCTTGCGATGATTTCAATGAGGCGTTGCTGGCGCGCCTTGCTCATCTTCAGTCTCTTGCCCACCTCTTCGAGGGTAGGAATCGGAGTCGTGATGTATACGGAGCGGCCCATACGAATATCTTAGACCAAATCGGCTGCTTGGTATACGGTGAATTCGGCTTAGACAGGGCAAAAGGGGATTCTCCGGCTCACGATGGGTTAAGATTGCTGGCCGCCGAGGCGGATAGCTTCTCCGGGGGCGGCATGGTTTTCCTCGACGGTGGAAGTTGCCGTCTTCGTTGCAAGTTGTCAGGTTGGGAAACGGGGAGGCGCGGGGTGGGGATGACGCATTTCTCCGCAGACAGTTGAGGATGGCCGTACAATAAACTATTGAATCGATACCGATTGGGGATCAACAATGCGAATTGACCATCTTGCGGTTCAGAACTTCTGTGGATTTGAGTCGCGCGAGTTTAGCCTGAATCCACGATTCAATCTCTTTGTGGGCGATAATGCAACGGGCAAGACCTCCGTTCTTGATGCGCTTCACATTGCCTTCGGCAGCTGGCTTCTCGGCGTCGATGGCCCTGAAAGGCCACCCACCATTTCGGACGGTTATGTCAGGCTGGCCCCAATTGGCTATGAAAATGGAAAATATTCCTTTGAAAAGCAGTTTCCGGTGCGCATCCAGACCCGGGGGGTGGTGATGGGTGAGTTTATCGATTGGACCAGAGAAAGGGTTTCTGACCGCAGTACGACAAGGTACGGTGCCGCCAAAGCAATTCTTGAGATCGGGGGCCGGACCGTATCGTCCATGCGCGGGGGCAATGACGTTATCCTTCCACTCATCTCCTCCTACGGCACCGAACGGCTTTGGATTGAGCCGGACGCACCAAAGGAGAACAGAGGCGCCAATCCCCGGGGCAAGAAACCACCAACGCGTCTGGACGGATATCGCAATATACGATTCACGATCTCCGAAAAGAGGCTCTTCGACTGGATTGAAAAGGAAACCTATGCCAAACTGCAAAAGGGAGCGGACTCGCCAGCATTCGCTGCCCTAAAAAAGGCGATGGTAGGTTGCATCGACGATGCAGAGGACCTCTATTACGACTTGGACCGCGGAGAAATTGTAGTGGTCCTGAAAGAACATGGACCTCATCCTTATCGCGATCTCAGTGACGGCCAAGCCGCAATGCTCAGTCTAGTAGGGGATCTCGCTAGGAAGGCTACCCTCCTCAATCCTCAATTGGATGAGAATGTACTGGACCAGACTCAAGGCATTGTTGGAATCGATGAACTTGATCTTCATCTGCATCCGAAGTGGCAACGGCGCGTGATTAAGGACTTGAAGAGGACCTTCCCGAAGATCCAGTTTGTTGCGACGACGCATTCACCCCAGCTCATCGGCGAGGCGGAGCCTTGGGAGGTTATTCTCCTGGACGCTCAGCAGCCGTCAAGGCAGTCCTTTGGCATGGATTCAAATTGGATTCTGAAGCATGTTATGGATGCGGGCGACCGGGATGAGAGCTTTAAGCGTAAGTTCGAGGAGGCGGACAGGCTAATTTGTGATCTCAAGTTCGAAGCCGCGCGAGAGTTGCTTAATGAACTTCGCAGCAGCATTCACGGCGATCATCCGGATTTAGTTAGGCTTTCCGCTCGGATTGACCGGCTCTCTGGAGCGACAAAATGAGGCGAATCGTGAAAGGGGCCGAGCCGGAGGAGCTTCGCAGATGGAAGGATCAGAACGCAACGTCCCCTCAACTCTTAAGGTATGCCAATTTGGGAGGGGAGCAGACGCGCGCAATTCGCCAACAAATGCTGGCGGAGCAGGGTAACCTCTGCGCATATACGATGCAGCGCGTCCAGAGCGTGGACGATTGCCACATTGAGCATATTGTACCGCGGAGTCAGCTGCCTGAATCCCATGACAGAGACATCGATTACACAAATATGCTCGCCTGTTTCCCTGGCAGTTTGGCGTGTTCTCCGGGAATTAATCCGCCGCCCGATTGGAACCCCAGGGAACCATATGGTGCGCAGCACAAGGGCGGAACTTCTATCGATGAATCCAACTTTGTTTCGCCGCTCCGCGACGATGTCGAGAGCAGGTTTCACTACACGGCGGATGGTCGCGTATCTTTCGATGCGGGAGATACTCCTGCTATGAGGTCGATTGAGATTCTTAACTTGAATCACGACAAATTGAGAGAATTGAGGAGAGCAGCTATCGACGAACGCATATTTGAAGCCCCGCTATCTACTGCGGATGCTGAAGAACTTGCCGTATCGATAGCGACTCCCGATTCCGCCGGGATGCTTTCACCCTTCTGCGTAGCTATCTCTCAGGTGTCGATGTGGTACGCAAACACGGTAAGGAATAGCAGCCAGCCTAATGCGCCTTTCGATTGAGGCTGCGCGGCGTGGGTACAATGTCTGCATGAGCGATTCGGCGGAATCTGTGGCGCGTGCATTTGTTGAGGCGATCAACCGGCGGGATGTGGAGGGGCTGGCGGCGTTGATGACGCCGGAGCACCGGTTTATCGATTCGATGGGGAATGTGGTCGAGGGGCGGGAGAAGATGCGGGCGGCGTGGGTTGGATATTTCCGGATGGTTCCGGATTATTCGATTGCTATTGAAGAGGTGTTTTGCGGGGAAAGGCCCGGAGAAGCAGGTCCTTCGACTACGCTGCGCTCCGCTCAGGATGACAGTGCGTTTATAAGTTCCGCTCAGGATGACAGTGCATTGATAAGCCCCGCTCAGGGGGTGGTGGTGATGCTGGGGGCGGCGCGGGGGACGTATGTCCACCCCATCGACCAAGACCTGTCCATTCACCCCAACGAGCAAAAATCGCTCGCCGGGGACCCCGTGTCGATGGGGACCCCGGGCAATGCGCCGGGCGGGGAGTTGCGGGCGGAGAACCGGTGGGAGACGCCGGCGGCCTTCCGGGCGGTGGTGGAGGATGGTCTGGTGGCGGAGTGGCGGGTGTATGCCGATAACGAGCCGATGCGGCGGTTGATGCGATGAGGCGGATTGAGGCGCGCGGCTTCCCAGTGCATGAAGTCGGATTCCGGAGCCGCACTCTGGCCTTTACCACCAACTCGTAAAGCGCACATGGTTGAAAACAAATGCAGCAGGGCCAAGGAGGCTGCGGAAAAAGGTCGGTTTGCAAACGAAATGCCCGAAAGGCATACCTCAGGGGCTAAAGCCCTCGCTGGTTCCATTGACTTTATGCCGGGGATAAATCCCCGGCCTACCACCCGGAGGAGTTTTTCCGCAGCCTATAAAGCCCGCATTGATTACATTGGTCTTATGTCGGGATAAATCCCCGGCCTACCGCCCGATTGCGTTTTTCCGCAGCCCGTAAGGCCCAACCCCTTCTCTCCCACCTTTTCGGCACGACTAAAGTCGTGCCCTGATACAAAACCGACTTAATCAGAGGTTCCTTAATCCTTAATTCGTTGCCTGCTGCGCGTTCGAGCCGCCCTTCAGGCACAGCCTGGGCTCGGGCGCGCCTGCCTTATTGCTTCCTCCGAGTCGAATGAAGCCGAATCCCTCGCCAGATTGAAACGATCTCGCATCGATACGCACGGCTGTTCATGGGGCTCCGACGGCAAGAAGCTCCTTTTTCAGACTTACCCGGTATTTTCGTAAGGGTAAATACTTTCGGAGTCATTTTACATTTCATGAAACGAGCGGGCGATTGAAGTCACTATCTATCGAACGAGCCGGAGAGGTTCGGGGTTACAGCGCGGCGGGTTGCGCTGCTGGCCCCGCCGGACTTGGTCGAGGCGGCCATTCCCAAAAGCAAGAGGCGCGCAAAATTCCCGGTTTCAAGATACCGCTAGGAGAACCGCAGTAGCCATTCGGCCGGCTTGTTCAATCCCCTAACGAATCGCTTCAAAGGAGAAAATCACATGGGTTTGCAAAACACTGGTCTCCCCAACGGTGGAGTTACCACAAACTACAAGTTTCTTTACGATTCCGCACTCGCCGGGCCCGGAGGCATTGAGCCCGCGCGCACAACCCTGTTAATGCAAAACTGCGACGCCGACTTCGCGCTGATGCAGAGCTGGTTTCCCGGCGTGAGCTTCCCCTTCTCGACGCCCATGGAAGTGGACATAAACAACGACCCAGGCGGAACCGCAAGCTGGGGCCCGCCGGTCCAACTGAACGACTCGGTGGATAGCGCCAACTACCTGCGGATGCTGCTCATCGCCGAAGTTACCGAGATGTTCATGAAGAGCCAGGCAGCGGGCTGGTTCCCCGGCAACGAAGGCAGTTGCGGCGAAGGCCTCTCGCGCTTCCTCGCCGAGCAGTTCCTGATTGAGAGCGGCGCCGGGTTGAGCCTTTTCCCGAGCTGGGGCTGGACGGCCAGCACCTGGCTTTCCTCCACATCGCCCACGCAACCGGACTGGATCAACAACGTGGACCCGGACGGCGACACCAACAAACTCGAGATCGGTTGCAATATCC
Organism: Occallatibacter sp.; assembly: GCA_049522975.1. GTDB lineage: Bacteria > Acidobacteriota > Terriglobia > Terriglobales > Acidobacteriaceae > Telmatobacter. Next base: position 62,569 of record JBEKNI010000001.1, read on the forward strand.
TTTTTCTCTACTACCTTTTTGTGAACCTCCAATTCACCATCAATCAGATCATCGCCGCCGCCGCTTCAACGCCGGCGGGCGTCTACAACAATCTGACTGGAGATCCGGGAAACCCCTTCCCGTTCTTCCAGGCGCTGGTCAACGCCTATCCGGGACCGGGCGGGCTTACCACGGGCACGAATCTCGACAATCCGTTTCCCGTGGGCCTGACGTCGATCTGGGTGGAAAAGAGCACCTTTGGCCTCAACGAAGTCGAGGACGTGCAGGCTCAGAGCAGCCACGGCACCTTCAGCGCCGCCTTCTGGGTGGTGGTGGAGGGCTTCAGCAAGAACTCGTTCAACGCTCTCGGGCTGAGCGTCGCACTGGATGGATCGCTGACAACGACCAGCGGAATCACAGTGGCGCCGAGCGCGACTTACGCGATCGACTACGAGAATCCGGCGCTGCCCAATGCTCCGCAGCGCATCCGCGTCCCGTATGACATCACCTTCGCGGCTTCGACCACAGCCCCCGGCAACACGGTCTTCCCGGCGGCCGGCGGCTCGGAAAACGAACTCGATCTGCACGCCTATCTCGAGACCGGCGGACAGAAGGTGAATGCATCGGACTCCTACGCGTCCTTTGAATTCATTGCCGGCGCGGACCCCTACTTCACCAACGTCGATCCCACGCAGAACAACGTCTTCTATCTCAGCCAGGACCTGCGCGTCTTCTCGTCGACGGCCGGCCCGCACACCGTCCCGGTTGCCGGAGGACCGGCGTTCCCGACCGACAGCGTCACGGGCGCGTTCACTTACATCCAGGCTCTGCTCAACTACCTGAATGGCAACACGCAATTTACCACCGGGGCGGCGGATCCCTTCTCGACGGTTCTTCCCGCGCAGACAAATGTCTATCAGCAGGATGCGTCGGTGGTTCCCAAGGTGAACGGCCTGAACAACTACAACTTCGCCGTCGCCCGCGTACGCCTGAAGGGCACATCCGGCGGATCGGCCACGCCGCAGCCGGTGAAGGTTTTCTTCCGCATCTTCGCCTCCAACAGCCCGGACACCGACTATCAGCCAAACACGACGTACCTGAGCAATCCCGACACAGTCGGCCTGCCGGGCTCGCCGAAGATCGGCGCGGGCAACACCACCATCCCCTTCTTCGCCACCGGCAATCTGAACAACAACACGGATTACACGGCGACGGGCATCAACAACAAGAGCGTCGAGATCACATCGGGCGACACGGCCTGGTACTACTTCGGCTGCTTCATCAACGTCTACGATCCGAATTACACGATCAACAACCAGCAGATTCAGCAGTACCTGCCGGGCACGCACCACTGCCTAGTGGCGCAGATCGCCTGCGATTCTGCGCCGATTCCCACTACGGCTTCGGTGACGCCCAGCCCGGAAAACTCCGACAAGCTGGCGCAACGGAATATGCAGGTCACCCACTCGGACAACCCCGGACCGGCAGAGGCGCACCGCATTCCGCAGACCTTCGACATCCGGCCCTCCAAGCCGATTGTCAACGCCGGGAATTGGCTCACCGCGCTGCCCGACGAACTGATGATCGACTGGGGCAATGTGCCGGTGGGCAGCGTTGCATCCATCTACTGGCCGCAGGTGAAATCCACCGACGTGATCAACCTGGCGGACGAGCTGTACAGCTACCATGCGCTGGAGGTCGCCGACGCCCATACCATCCAATGCACGGTCACCAAGGGGGTCACCTATGTTCCCATCCCATCCGGCACGGGAGAGAACTACGCCAGCCTGCTGACCATCGATCTGCCTCCCCACAAAGTGAAGGCCGGGCAGGAGTTCAACGTGGTGGTGCGACGGGTTACGACCACGAGCGAGGCGGTTGCGCCGCCACCCCCGGTGCCGCAGATCGCCGCGCGCCACTTTGGACCGGGAGCGCCGCCAGCCAAGAAGGTCAAGAGCAAATCTGGCGCGGCCCCGGCGGCCCCGAGCTACAACGCCGCAGCGGAGAAGGTGTGGCGCTTCGTCACTGGAGCCTTCCAGGTGAAGATTCCGGTCGCGACCGCCAAAACCATCCTGGTCCCCGAGGAGAATACGCTCGCCATCCTGAAGTGGAGACTGGAGCACATGGCCAAAACCAACCGCTGGTATCCGGTGCTGGAACGGTATATCGGCTACATCGCGGGTCGCGTGGATGGCCTGGGCGGCAATGCGAGCAAGATTCCGCCTTCGCTCAACGGCGCGCCGGTGGGCATTGTCAGGAAGCCCGAGCCGGGGCACGGGGAGCCGGGGCACGGGGAGCCGGGGCACGGGGAGCCGGGGCACGGGGAGCCGGAACCTTGCCATGAGACCGTCAAGTTCGTCGGCAAAGTCATTGAAATCACCTACGACTGCTTTGGCGATTTCTGCGGCTTTGTACTAGGCGATTGCTGCGAACTGCATGAGCTTGCCAGCCGGGAGCGCGGCCTCGGCGAGTTGATCGCCAGGGCGTTCCGGGAGCGGCTGAGTCTGGCCGTGATTGTCTCCGGAAGCTCCAAGACAGTCCTGGAAGTACTGATCGTGGAATAGATCGCGAGTCCCAATCTCCTGTCAACTGCCTTGAGGCGGATCGCGGGTACACCGCATCCGCCTCGATTTTTTCCCCGATGGGAGGCCAATCGCGACTCCGCAACCAGATCTCCGGCGCAATTGCCGGCCGTAACGGCCTGGAGCCTGGCTGGGGGTGAACCCGGCGGTTCGATCCCATTCCGATCTGGCAATGAGAGGTTTTCCGCAAAAAAGCTGAAACGCTTCTGAGGGTCTCCGCACTATACCCTGTGTAGCGGTTCAGAGTCTCGGCGCACAGCGGCACAAGAGGTCATGCAATCCAGCATTAACAGAGGGTTGCTGCGTCAGCCAAGGCGCAGAGGCGCATTGTCCGGGCGTTCGAGTTGATCCGGCTTCACAAATCAAGAGGTATTCCGATGTCTTCCCCAGACTATAACAGCGCGGCCAACGAAGAGTCCTGCTTGAAAGAGAAACTTCCGCCGTCCCACTTCGTTTTCCCGTGGAAGACGCGGCCGGCGGGTTCCGTGGAAGGCCCCCCTTTGCGGGAGAGAGCCAAACTCAAGCTCATCGACAAAATCAACCTGGCGATCGATCCGGGTCAATCCATCCAGGCAAACGAGCCAAAGACGCTGACTCCCGATGAACTCGATCAACTCTACGCGGGGACCTCGGTACCGCGGCACCGCTATCTGGCCCCCTCGCTGGCCGAGGCGCTCACCTCTCCGGAGATCGCCCCGCATCCGGCAAGATGGCTCGCCGGCATCTCGGGAATGGATCTTTTCAAGTTGGTGGATGCTTGGTTGAAGACCAACCATAGCACCGAGTACGAGCAGTTGTACGGCATCGGGCTGGACCCGGAGACCGGCCAGTTGACTGGCTCGCTCAAGGTGAAACAGGGCAACGGCTACTCCGGCGGGCCAGGCACGGCGGGCAGCAGGGAATACGTTGCCTTTTGGGTGGATTGGGGTTCGGGGTTCGAGTACGAGGGAACAGCCTCAGCGGCGGTGCACGATTTCCGCCAGCTTCCGCCTGCCGGCCTGGAGTACCGCGTCTCCCTGCCGTGCGATCTTCTCACGCGAGCGCAGCGTTGCAAGGAGGCTGCGGAAACGATCAAGGTGCGGGCGGTGCTCTCCTGGAATACGCCGCCTTCGACCACGGACCCGAATGCTCCGGTGGTATGGGGCAACATTCTGGAGAGCCGGATTTCGATTCTGCCCAGCCCGGCGGATCGCGCGGGAAACCCAGTTCGTTGCCAGGGCGCGGCCAGCGCCAGAGAGATCGTCCAGGCCGGGGTCGCGGAGATGGCCGGCCGCGGCTACTCGTTCGCCCTGCATCTCCGGGAGCGCGCCAACATGAACCATGACGCGCCCCCCAACCTGAGCCACGCATCGGCTGAGTTGTTGCTGAGAAGCGACGAATCGGACGAATCGAGCGGCTTCCCCCAGAAGTAGACGGAGTCTGCCGCACGAATCGGGCTCCGTCTGCGGCCTTAACAGAGAGGAGATATTTGGAAATGATAGACGGCAAATTTGTCTGGTGTTTTGTTCTTTGCGCGCTCGCTATCTGGCGGGTCGCTCATCTGCTGGCCAGGGAGAATGGTCCCTGGGATCTGATCGTGCGGCTGCGCAGCGGTCTCGGTTCCGGGCTCTTGGGCCGGCTGATGGATTGCTTTTACTGTCTGAGCTTCCTGGTTTCGCTGCCCCCGGCTATCTGGCTGAGCACCAGCCTGATCGGATTTCTCATCCAGTGGATGGCGCTTTCGGCGACGGCGTGTCTGGTGGAAAAGACGACGCAGGGGCAGCAACGGTTCCTCCGCGTAGTTCCTGTTTCAAGGGCCTATTTCAATAAGGTCATCGATGGAGTTTGAGAGCGATGCGGCGGAACTTACTGACATCACGGGCGAGCCTTATGAAGCGTGGCCGGGAGGGCGGAGAGGGACAGTTCCCCGGCCAGAGGGAGCAAGCGCGGCTCCGGACGGAGCCATCGGCTCCGGGTGAGCCTTGCCACCCAAAGCCAGGTGACGGACCGGGGCTGGTATGGCTTCGCGCCATCCTGTGCGCTTTCTTCTTGCGCCGGCGGTTCAGTCGATACGATTCCGGCGTCGAAGATGCGTTTCATGCATCGCCCGCGCCGCGCCGGTTCGCGCCGGCAAATTTTGAGCAGGGCGCCGCTTCGCATCCGATGTCCGCGAGCCGTTCCCGCCATCGGACGGAAGAGAGCGACTTGCCGGGACCGGACTCTTCCCCGGTTCTGCCACGGGACCGGAGAGAGCTTGATCTTCCCTGGAGAACCCCTTGGCCGTACCTGTCAATTCTTTTGCTGGTGTGGCTGCTCCTGCTCTGAATCGATTGTCTTCGGACCGCTTGGATGGTCTGGCAGCCGTAAAGCCCCCGGCTCTGCCGGTGGATTCTTACCTCGAAGGAGAATTGTCCCGTGCTTTGGCCAACGACGTTGCGGATTGAAAATCACTGGACCCGCGCGAAGCGGCGCGCGGCTTCGTCGACACCCCCGGCGGCAGAGGAACAATTGTGGTCCGGTCAGAAGGAGCGTCACCAGGCTTTCCCCGCGCAGCCGGGGGCGCCCGTCGATTCCACAGACGCGAGGGTTCTCCAGACTACTCCGCCAGTCAGGCTTCCACGATGAGTCTTGCGCCCCCTCCCGTGACCACGAAGCGCGGCCCTGACGCGCGGCGGCTGAACCGGCTTTCCGCCAGGACGCACAAGTATTATCCGCCGGCAACGCCCGCAGTGCTATACTTTGGTCCTCCGGGTTTGGCGGAGTCAGCGTTGCAATTTCATTCATTCGATGCAGGTTACGTTGATAACCTCTGCGCCGGTGACCGCCGGACGCAGGAGCATTTCGTCGGCTATTTTTCCGAGTTGCTACAGCTCAAGCTACGCACCCGGCTACAGTCCCCTCATGCAATTGAGGACGTGCGCCAGGAGACCTTCGCCCGGGTCTTCTCGGTTCTGCGCAAGGACGGTTTGCGCCAGCCGGAGCGCCTCGGCGCATTCGTGAATACGGTTTGTAATCATGTGCTTTTTGAGCATTACCGCTCGAGCAGCGGCAGCGAGTCTCTCGATGTGGAGGGCCGGCCCGAGCTGCCCGACAAGGGCGCCAATGCTCTGGATATCGCTGTCTCCCGGCAGATCAAGGAGAAGGTCCGGGAGATTCTGCTCGACTTGGCGCCGCGCGACCGCTCCCTGCTGAAGGCCGTGTTTCTGGACGAGCGCGACCGCGACGAGGTCTGCCAGGAGTTTGGCGTGGACCGGGACTATCTGCGGGTGCTGCTCCATCGCGCCAAACAGGAGTTCAAAACCGAGTACGTGAAGCGCGCCGGAAACCGGATAACCTTGGGCGCGAATGCCTGAGAGCCGGGCAGGTTCGAGAATCTTGAAACGATTTGGCGTTCGCAGCCACTATCAAGGTTGGGCAGTACAGAGGGCGAAGCAGATGGATCATAGCGAAGCAGTACAACAGATGGCAGCGGAACGTTATCTCCTGGATGAGCTCGCGCAGGATGCGCGGGAGGCCTTCGAGGCGCACTTCTTCGATTGCACCGAGTGTGCCCTCGATCTTCGCGCCGGAGCCGCATTTGTAGCCGAGGCCAAGGCCCAGTTGCCCCGTCTGGCCGCCGCGCCAGCCCCCACGCCGTCCCGCTCTCGCGAGCCCAGAATCAAGCGGGAGTGGTGGCTTAACTGGTTTCAACCGGCCTTTGCCGCTCCGGTCTTCGCCACCTTGCTGCTGGTCATCGGCTACCAGAATCTGGTCACCTATCCGGCGCTGCGGGCTTCGGCCAGCCAACCGCAACTGCTTCCCTGGGCTCCGCTGCATGGAGCCACGCGCGGCGCGCCTCTGACCATCGCCGCCGATCGCCGCCACGGAGTTGCGCTTCCTCTGGATCTTCCTCCGCAACCCAGCCTCGGCGCCTACGCCTCTTACTCCTTTGAACTTTACGATCCGCAAGGGAAACTCGCCTGGACGGGCGTTGCCGCCGCCCCCGCAGGCGACTCCGGCGACTCCGAGCGGCTCTCCCTGGTGATTCCCGGCGCAATGTTGCGGGACGGCGCTTATACTGTAGCAGTCTCTGGCATAGCGGCTCACGGGGAACGCAGCGAAGTCGACAAATACGTCTTCGAGCTTAGTTTGTCCGATTGATGCGTCCGTGAAAACGCCCTGGAGTTCTCCCCCAATCGTAAAGAAGGAGAGTGAAAGCGCCATGTCTGAAACAGCCGAAAGAACGCACCATTACCATGCGGAAGCTTCGGTCCTCGGGGGCCATCTCCGGCTTCCGCTCTGTCAGCAGATCAAACCCCAGGCCCACGTCAAACTCGCCCGCGAAGGCGGGTACATCTCGCAGCGCGCGGAGAATTACCGGCTGGAAGCAGTCATCTCCTTCCGCTCCGCGTACACCCATGTCGCGGGCAACCGCAGCCACAAGCCGGGCGAGGGCTGGTATACCCTGACCAGTTCCGTCATCGAAGGGCTCAATGTGCTGGATGTGATCACAGCAGACCGCGTCGTGGGCCAGACCATCACCCATCACCCCTTGGCCGGCTACGTGCCGACGATCTCCTTCCTGGGCACGCGCTTCGAGAATCTGCGCATCGCGGGACACCCGGTCGAGTTGGAGCTCGATTATGAAATCTTCGGCTCCAAGCCGGCAGATGACGCGCCCTACACCAGCGATGCGGGCTTTCTAAGCCGCGTCTCCCGCCAATACGACCGCATCCGCGGCCACCAGGACCTTCCCGAAAATCTGGCCGAGCACTACAATCGGCTATCCTCTACTCTTGGGGGCAGGGAGGCGGTCGAATGTTCATTGGTCAACCAGGCGGCTGGGCGCTACCCTGGGCGTTGCTACGGCCACGTGATCAAGATCCCCGACATTGGCGTCATCACCCTGGGCAAACTGGTCCTGAAGCAGGAGGACTTCCACCAGAAGACAGGAGTCCCGAAGAAGACAACCATCCACCTGACCATGATCGATCTCAAGCTGGGCTGCGTGATCGATGGGGATATACCGATCGGCGGCGGCACGTCCAACGGCGAATCCCAGCCATAGAGCAAGCGATTCTCCTCAGTGCCCGCTGGACAACGAAGAGTACATTGAATCTGGCGGGCATTCGGGGATGGTTTGGCAGCGATTGGCGGGGCTTTCGATGCCGGGCTTTCCGTTACCTGTGGGCGCTCGTGCTGTTACTGCTGATTCCTCTGCAAGACACCCGCCCAGGCAGCGCTCAAGGTGACTATGACCATGCGTGGAAACTCTTTCAGCATGGTGATCTAGCAACAAGCCAGCAGGAAGCCGAACAGGGATACGAACATTTCCAGGCTTCCAACCCAGAATGGGCAGCGAAATTTCAGCTCCTGGAAGCCGAGTCCATGGTGTGGCGCGGCATGTATGACGATGCACTGCGTCTCCTTGCCGCACACCAACCCGATCCCAGCAATCCAGAGGAAACCATCCGTGAGTTGGCTATTGAAAGCGTGATCTTCACCCACCAGCAACAACTTCCGGCTGCGGATCAGCGGCTTTTGCGGGCCGAGGGCCTGTGCGAGCGCACAGAATACCCGGCCTGCGGCGATATTCTCAGGGCGCGCGGAACCCTGGCAATCAAGCGTGGACAATTCGCCCAGGCACGAAGGTACTATCTCGATACGCTTGCTTTTGCGGATACCCATCACGACCGTTTTCTGGATGCTAGCGCAGCCCTGAATCTAGGGTGGGCCGCACTTCAGATCGACCATTTTGACGAAGCAGTGGACTGGTCGTTGACAGCATATCGGGCTGCCGCGGAGATGGGCGCGGAAAACACGAAGCTGATCGCGTCAGGCAACCTCGGATGGGCCTATTTCCAATTGGGAGATGGTGAAAGGGCGCTGGAGCAGTTTCTCGAAGCTCGGCAGAGCGCCGCAAGGCTCGGAGATACCCGCAGCGAACTCAAATGGATCAGTGATGCCGGGTATGTCTATCACGATACCGGCGACTTAAACCGTGCTGCGCAGTCCTATCGCCAGGCGCTCGATCTGGCACGACAGATCGACAGCAAGGAAGACATCGAGAACGCGCTGGAAGACTTGGCTCAGGTTTCGGCAGAGAGCGGAAAGCTTGACCAAGCGGGCGCCTATCTCGACCAGTTAACTTCCATGAAGAGTTCCGGCAGCATTCGCCTGAATGCATATGTGCTACTGACGCGGGGAATGTTGGCCGCCGCGCGGCGCCAGGACCAGCAGGCGGAGCAACTCTTTCACGAAATCGAAAAAAATCCCGCAACCCCTGTCTCCTCGCGGCTGAGCGCTGGGGATGAGTTGGCCCGCCTCTACGAGCGGCAAGGCAAGATGCGGGAAGCGGAGCGGGTGTACAAAGCCACGCTGGCGGCCTTCGAGTCAGCTCGGGATCAGCTCAAGCACGAAGACTCGCGGCTGCCCTTCGCCGCCAACGCCATTAGCATTTACGACAACTACATCCATCTGCTCGTAGGACAAGGCAGGAGCGATGAAGCTTTGGCTGCAGCCGATCAGAGCCGCGCACGAACGCTGGCGCAGGGTCTGGGCGTGGACCAGAGCAACGCCTCTTTCCATCCCGCGGCGCTGAACCCGCGCCAGATCGCCCAAAAGGCCGGCGCAACGCTGCTCTTCTACTGGCTGGGCGACAAGCAGTCCTACCTCTGGGCCATCACGCCGGCAAAGATCACGCTCATTCCGCTTCCCGCGCAGAAAGAGATTGTGGCCCGCGTCGAGCGCTACCGCAAGGCATTGCTGGACGTGGAAGACCCCTTGCAAGCGCGCAACGAGGACGGGCAGGCGCTCTATAACTTGCTCGTGGCTCCGGCCGCCAAGCTTATACGGCAAGACGCTCCGGTCATTATTCTGGCCGACGGAGCGCTGAACCAATTGAACTTTGAAACGCTGCTGGTTCCCGGCCCAACTCCGCAACCTGGCCAAGGTTCCGGCCCCGCTCCCGCGTTGCATTACCTGCTAGAGGACGCAACCCTGCTTTCGGCGCCATCGCTGGCGATGCTCGCAGGGGCAAAGCCCGCCCGGAAGGCAGATCGAAACCTGCTCCTGGTCGGCGACCCGGTCTCGCCCAACCCGGACTATCCCACCCTTCCCCTTTTCGGCTTTGAGATGACCCGGATTGAGAGCCACTTCGCGGGGCGCCGCGCAGCGGTATTCGCGCGGCAGCAAGCCACTCCTGCAGCCTATCTCACCGGCAATCCGGCACAGTACGCATACATTCATTTTGTCTCTCATGCGGTTGCCAGCCGCACCGACCCTTTGGATTCGGCCATCATACTCTCGGGCTCCGCGCTTTCGGGTTCCACGCTCTCCGGCAACGCCGGCGACGGCTCCTTCAAGCTCTATGCTCGCGAGATCATGCAGCATCCCATCGATGCCCGTCTGGTCACCATCTCCGCCTGTTACGGCAGCGGCACGCGCTCCTATGCTGGAGAAGGATTGGTGGGGCTTTCCTGGGCATTTCTCCGCGCCGGAGCGCATAGCGTCATCAGCGCATTGTGGGAGGTGAGCGACGAGTCCACGCCGCGCCTGATGGACACCCTCTATCAGGGCCTTGAGAATGGCCAAGTCCCGTCGGTGGCGCTCCGTAACGCCAAACTCAGCTTGCTACATTCACAGAGCAGGTTTCGCGTGCCGTTTTATTGGGCCCCATTTCAGATCTATACCAGGCGGTAAGGCGTCCGCGTTGCTGTCTTTCAGGAAAACACCGATCTGCCGTTCAATCAAGAGAATTGAAGGACTCCTGGTTTATCATCCTTTAGACGAGCCTGTAAAGGACTGCGTGAAAGTAGCTTCGTTTCGTCTTCTTGTTGAGGGCGGCCAAAGCGAGTTGCGTCTGGAACTATGATTTCCACCATCGGCGTCTTCGATTCCGGCTTTGGCGGGCTTACTGTGCTACGCGCCCTGGCGGCGCGGCTGCCGCGCGCACGCTTCGCCTTCCTGGGAGACACCGCCCGGCTGCCCTATGGCTCCAAGTCCCGGCGCACCATCGCCCGCTACGCCGTCCAGAGCGCACAGTTCCTGGTTCGCGAGCAGGGCGCGGAGTACCTGGTGATCGCCTGTAACACCGCCAGCGCGCTGGCTCTGGACGCCATTCAGGACGCGGTGCCGGTCCCTGTGCTGGGCGTCATCGAGCCGGGCGCCGAAGCAGCCCGCGCCGCCTCGCGTACTGGCGATGTGCTGGTCATCGCCACCGCCGCCACCGTCGAGAGCCACGCCTATGCGGCCGCCTGCCGCGCCCGTGGATTGCGCGCGCTGGAAAAGGCCTGCCCGCTGCTGGTTCCGCTGGTCGAGGAGGGCTGGACCGATCACCCAGTCACCGCCGAGGTCATCCGCATCTATCTTGCGGAACTGACCGCCGAGGCCGCCGCTCAAGGCATGAACCCCGACACGCTGGTGCTGGGCTGCACCCATTATCCGCTGCTGCGGCCCCTGATTGAAGCTGCGGTGCCCGAAGGGATGCGGGTCATCGACTCCGCCGAGGCCGCCGCCGAGGCTGCCGTGCGCCTCTTCAACGGCCACGCGGCTCCCGTTGCCGGCGAGGCCGCGCCCGCTGAACTGCTGCTGCGCTGCTTTGCCACCGACTCGGTGGAAAAATTCGAGCGCCTCGGCTCCCGCTTCCTCCGCCGGCCCACCGGAAAGGTCGAATTGGTCGATTTGGGCGGTTAATGGCTGAGCCGCTGATCCTCGCTGGTATTCTATAAACTGGCAGGTCCGGTTTCCCCTCGGTCTGGACCCTGGAGGAAGAAAGCAAGCATGATCAATCTGGCGGGTAAGACAGCCGTCGTCTTCGGGCTGGCCAACAAGCGTTCCATCGCCTGGGGCATCGCCCAAAAACTTCACGAGGCTGGCGCAACGCTGGCCATCTGCTATCAAAACGAGCGCATGAAGCTTGAGGCCCAGAGCCTCATCGGCGAGCTGCCCGGAGCCAGCGGCTTCCAGTGCGACGTCTCCAGCGACCAGGAGATCGAGAACCTCTTCGCCGCGCTCAAAGAGAGGTACGGCAAGCTCGACATCCTGGTTCACGCCGTGGCCTTCGCGCCCGCCGCGGAACTGCGCGGAGACTTCCTCTCGACCAGCCGCGAGGGCTTCCGCATCGCCCTCGACGTGAGCGTCTACTCGCTGATCGCCGTCAGCCGCGCCGCCGCGCCGCTGATGACCGAGGGCGGCAGCATCATTACCCTCAGCTTCTACGCCGCCGAGAAAGTTGTTCCCAACTACAACGTGATGGCCGTGGCCAAGGCCGGCCTGGAATCCTCGGTCCGCTATCTGGCCTTTACACTCGGGGCAAGAAACATTCGCGTCAACGCCATCTCCGCCGGCCCGATCAGAACGCTGGCCGCCCGCGGCGTCGGCGACCTGACAGACATGCTCAAGTCCCATGCCGACCGCGCTCCGCTTCACCGCAACGTGGACCAATTGGAAGTCGGCGGCGCGGCGCTGTTTCTGGCCAGCGACTTATCCAGCGCCATCACCGGCGAAATCCTCTACGTGGACTGCGGCTATAACATCATGGGGTTTTGAGTTCAGGGAACAGGGGTCAGCCGGGCGGTGCAGCTCTCACAATTAGAAATCAGGATGCCCCAGGTCTGGATTCGAGACCGGGGGCACCCGCTCATTTAGGGGCGGCCGAAATCCGGGCCACGCGCCCCGGAGGCGGATGGCGCGTCCGGGCTTGTGTAGAATGTGGGCCTATTCTGTCACGGTGATGGTTATCTTGTTCGATGTCACGATGTCGGACTTTGGATCCTCTGAGACCGGTCGAGACAACTGAACCTCGTATTCTCCCGGAGAAGTGAGGTCGACCAGCTTACTCAGGATCGTGTCTTCCTCCAGTTTCTCGCCCGGTTCCAAGAGAATTGCCGCGTCGCTAATAACAAGAAGTTCGTGCCTTCTCGCGGCCCGCCCGTATTTAGTCTCTTTAGCGTCTTTGCCGCTCTTATCGCGGGCCTGAACGGTGTAATGCATTTCCGCCTGAGCCGGGTCTAACGATCTCTTGACAAATAGCGCCTGATCGGAAACATTTGTCAGCACTACATGAACTCGTACCTCCTCGCCCGCTTTAACTGTCCCCTGCGGTGCGCTGATGGTAACTGTAAACGGCTGACCGCTGCTGCCTTGCGCCGAGATGGGTCCAGGGAGAACCGTGATCGCCGCCAACGCAAGAGTGATACTTCTTCTCAATCGCATCGTTCAATCTCCTTCTGGCCGGTGGCCATAATTCTTAGACAAATGCTCAGTGGACACAGGGGTTATAATTCGGCTGACTCGGATCAGCGCCCTGCTCGAAGTGGTAAACAATGGCCCAGTGCGGATACTCCGAATTCTCCACTAAGGGTCCTGCATTTACCTGACTTCCGCTACCTTGCTTGACCGAAAAATCATGAGTACGTTCATTCTGCACGGCATCGCCAAACCATCCCCAGCTCAAAGAGCCTAGGGAAATGGGAATCGAATCGGATGTGCTACCTGACTGCCACATGAGGTATATCGTTGCCTGAAACGATGCTATCACTTCGGCATCGTCACCATTGAGAGGAACTGCTGGACTATCCCATGCGGAGTATGCAGTGATCGCTGGATATGGATAATAACTGTCCAATCCAGGTCCAGAATTCGCAATATTAGATTGACATGGCTTTTCATACTGATAGATGTAGTTCATGGCGAAGCTATCGAGCAGTTGCACGAAGGAAAACTTGCCAGGAGCGGACGATGAATCGTCGGATGCGGTGAAGGTGATCCCATCCTTCTTCGTCGCGTCGACCAGATGAAGTATTGAGTCTCTCTCGGTCGCCACGCTGGGCAACGGATCATTTGCCGAGCAACCGGACCTCGTTCTCCCACCGCCGCATGCGTACAGATTCGGCGAGACAGGGCCCGTCACGTTGAACGTCGTAGTCGCCTTTGTGGTGGAGGGGCATATCTCCTTTCCACTGGGGACTTTTGCACAGTAAGTGTAGCTTGCGTTGAGGCCATTGTTCGGGACCAGCCAATAAAACGTCGTGTTGGGCTTGTCGAGGGCGGGGGGACTGGTGTCGAACCCGTTTTGACCACTGGGTAGTGTGAGACTACCAATATTGGTTGGGTCCACCTGCCACGTGCTTGTTGTAACGGTGTACCCTGAGGGCGGAGTAGTCTTCGGTTCCGCGTGGAGTTCGATTTTCTGGCCCACCACGGCAGGTTGAGTTGTTCCGCTTATGGTCGTGCCTTTCCACTCGATCTTCGCGGGCGGGAGGCCGTTGATCTGCGCCGTGGCCGTTCCCGTGTTGGGGGCGGTACCCGCCGTGACGGTAGCCGGCTCTGTCGGGTCGTCGTCATCGGGCTTCACGGTGGCAGCGATCTTCGTCTCGCTATCTACCCCGACATCTGATACCGTCACGCTTCCGGTCGCCGCGGTTATGGCGACCGGGGTCACGGGGCAGCCGGTCTTGGCCGCATCGTCCTTGGTGGTGAAATTAGTTCCTGTAATGATGACGTTCTTGTAGGTCTCGCCAGCGAGCCAGGTACTGGGCGAGATGGAGGTGATGGTGGGCGTGGGGCAGCCGGGATACTGCGCAGAAGAGGTCGCCAAATCGATTCCCCCATTCAAATTATATTCCGACCAACCTTGAAAGATTCCCGTTCCCGTTAATTCTTTTGTAACACTTATTGCATCAGTTGTATAAGCAGGAAGGGGGACGGGTGACGGGTAAATGCCGAAACCTTCGGGATCGGGCCAGCAATATGGATCAATATCACATGTATCAAACATTAGCAGCGAATGAAACGAGTTGATGATGTATTCAACTCCTGGCGACGGCTGAAAATTAATAGTACAAAACACCGTTGGGTTTGCACCAAACCCTTCATATGCGTCTGGATCAACGTAAATTTCATATCCAGTGGGAATACAGGTTTGAACTGTGAACGTGGCTCCTGTAGAAGCGGTTACTGTGCAATTCACAGTCAACATCCGATAATCGGACGCAGCAAGCGAGACTTGGCCTGTCTTCGGGTCAATTGCAGAAGTGCTGCAATAGGCTGTCTCATGCTGGGCGTCGGCACCGGGTTTGAATCCCGAGGAGACCCAGACCTGGGCATTGCCGGTCTCAGGCATTATGAGGAAAAAAGCCGAGAAAAGCAGCATGAAGAACGTCGAAATACGGAGGCAGGCCTCATAATTGCCCCAACGGCTTTGCCCATGGGTGCGGTCCTTTCGCGGTTTGGCGACGAATTGCGCCGAAAATGCTTCCACCGTCAGTCTAGCGCAATGGACCGGGTGTTGCTTTACGAAAGAAAGAATCCTTCGTAACCGGGCGGCGAAGATGATGTGGAGGCGGGCGCAGGAGAGGCATTTCGCGCCCAAGGCGCCGCTTGCGGTATCATTGCGTCTAAAGGGTGAGCGGCCTGTTTCCCCATAGGGTTGCTCCGGCGGTGCGCGTGTCTCGATTCTTTCAGCGGTTTGTCTTCGTTCTCTCCGTGGCGATCTTCGCCGCCCTTGGCCTCGGCTTTGTCCTGGGTGAGTTTGGGCTCTTCGGCGTCCATGCCGGCGGGCGGCAGGATGGCGCTTACCGCCAGATGGGCGTCTACGCCGAGGTGCTCAAGAAGGTCCAGACCGACTATGTCACCGAGCCCAACATAGACGACGTGACCACCGGCGCGCTGCACGGCCTGCTGGAGTCTTTGGACGCCGACTCCAGCTACCTGACCGCGACCGAGTACAAGGTCTACCGGGAGCGGCCGGCGGCGGGCGTGGCGCAGATCGGCATCACCGTCTCCAAGCGCTATGGCTACGCCGTTGTGGTCAGCGTGCTGCCCGGTTCTGCTGCCGACAAGGAGCACCTTGCCGACGGCGACATCATCGAGTCGATCGCCGAGCAGTCCACGCGCGAAATGTCGTTGCCGGTCATCCGGTTGCTGCTGGAGGGCAAGCCGGGGACGACGGTGACCCTCTCGGTGGTGCGTCCTCGCAAGACCGATCCCGACAAGGTGACGCTGATCCGCTCCGTCGCCGATGCGCCGCCGCTCGCCGAACAGCAGTATGAAGGCGCGACAATTCTCTATCTGAAGCCCGGCGCGCTGACCGCCTCCCGCGTGGATGAGATTGAGGCGCGGCTCAAGGCGGAAGGCAAGGGCCGCAAGATTCTGCTGGATCTGCGCGACTCCTCCGGCGGCGACGAGGAGCAGGGGCTGCGGCTGGCCAACTTCTTTCTCAAGCAGGGCACGTTGGCCACGCTGGAAGGCCAGCGCTTTCCCCGCCAGATCTTCTCCGCCGACCCGGCCCGGTTCATCACGGATGCGCCATTGGCCGTGCTCATCAACCGCGGCACCTATGGCCCGGCGGAGCTGACCGCGGCCGCCATCGGCGACCTGAAGCGCGGCGATGTGGTGGGCGAGCGCACCTTCGGAGAAGGTTCGCTGCAGAAGACCATCGAGCTGCCCGGCGGCGCCGCGCTACTGCTGACCGTGGCCAAGTACGAGGGCCCGGACGGCAAGAAGATTCAGGATGAGGCGGTGACGCCCACCGTGCAGGTGGGAAATGCGGCGGCCGAAGAGGAAGAAGAGGAAGCCGCTCCGCCCTCCAAGGGCGACGAGCCGCTCACCAAGGCGCTGGAACTGCTGAAGGCGAAAAACGGCTGAATCAGGGCATCAACTCACGTTGAGCGACAAATTCGTCTGCCACGACATACGATGTGCCGAAGTGAAGTACCTTGGGCCGAATTGATTTCGACCTGGGAGCACCGCAGAGGGTCAGACGTACTGGTTCGCCAATTGCTTCAAGCGCCTTGCCATAGGCGCGAAGCAGGAAATCCGGGCCTCTGCAAATGAAGTTGCTGCCGGAAACAGGTGCAAAATCCGGGCAGAAGGAAGTACCGTTCCAGGGAGTGTTCACGAATAAATAGTCATCAAATGGAATCCAATCATCTACTGTTTCCACGTGTGCCCGGAAAAGTGCTGCCAGAACCCTAGTCTCGTCGCAGGTACGGGGCCAGCGTAGCTCGGCTCTCCGTGCTCCATATTGACGCGCGGCTGGGTGAGTGCTCGGATACAAAGCCAATCCACCGCCGTCGAAGTCCGTAATCCGCGCCTCGTGAACTCCCCGGCAGGTGACATTCCAACTCTCAACCTTCTTCCCTCGCTTCCCTTTCTGAACACTGAAGAGCACATCGAGGCCACCGGGAATCCTGCGAAGTTGCTCCACTCGCACCCAACTATTGGAGATCGAATTGGCCAGTTTGACTACGTCTTGGATGAGCATTGCGATTGGACGACCTGTCAGGCGCGGTTGATCTGTAAGGCTGGACGGATAGATACCAGCGTCCCGTCCATTCTACTAGATGGCTAGTAGTGATCCGTACTATCCAGTGCGCGCGAAAACAGGATGACTGGCAAGTACCCGCCAGTGCAGAAGCAAGCCCGCCTGCTGACCCTTGCACCGCGTGGTACGCTCCACTGCTCCTGTGCATCCTCTCGCAATGCAAAGATGCTAGCCTTAACTCGTAGCAGTCCTCCGGCACGCAAGGGAATTGCTCAAGAGGCCTGAATCGTTTGGCTATCACGCCCATCCAGCCGACCGAACCCCGCAGCCTTGTCCGGCCCCGCCGGCTTCATCATGGGCAGGCTCCCGCGCATGGGCGGCGCAAGCTGGCCGGCAAGCTCACGCTCGCCGCGCTGCTCATTCTGGCTGTGATTACCGGCTCGCTGGCCGGGTTGACCCTGGTCTATTCCGTCGATCTGCCTCAGATTCACGACCTGGAGCGCTACCGGCCCTCCACAACCACCGAGCTTTATGACCAGAAGGGCCGCATCATCGGTTCCTTTGCGCTGGAGCGGCGCGAGGTGGTCAACTACGACGACTTTGCGCCGGTGCTGCGCCAGGCCGTCATCTCCATTGAAGACAAGAGCTTCCAGTCGCACTGGGGCATCAATGTGCTGCGCATCGCCGGCGCGCTGTGGCACGACCTGCGCAGCCACGGACGCGCCCAGGGCGCATCGACGCTGACCATGCAGCTGGCGCGCAACTTGTTTCTCTCCTCCGAGCGCACCGTCTTCCGCAAGGTCCAGGAAGCCTTTCTGGCCATCCAGATCGAGCGCGCCTTCACCAAGCAGCAGATCTTCACGCTCTATGGCAACCAGATTTACCTGGGCAGCGGCATGTACGGCTTTGAGGCCGCCTCGGAGTATTACTTTTCCAAGCATGCCCGCGATCTGACGCTGACCGAAGCGGCTCTGCTGGCCGGATTGCCCAAGGGTCCGGTGGCCTACTCGCCAGTGCTCAACCCGGAGAAGGCGCTGCACCGGCGCAACCTGGTGCTGAGCGAAATGGAGTCCGATGGCGTCATCACCCATGTGCAGGCCGAGCAGGCCCGCAACGCCCCGCTCGGACTCCATATTGTTCAGCCGGAGATGTCCGCCGCTCCCTGGTTTCAGGAGGAGGTCCGGCGGGAGCTCGAAAAGCGCTTCGGCAGCGAGCAGGTCCACGAGGCCGGCCTGAAGGTCGAAACCACCCTCGATCTGGATCTGCAGAAGACGGCCAACCGCGCTGTTCTGGACGGCCTGGCTGCCTACGAACATCGCCGCGGCTGGCGTGGCCAAGATCAGTCCGGCAAGCTCGAAAACGTGCTCACCGGCGGCAACACCATCGAGGAGTATGACCACCCCGATTGGGCGCTCAAGACCGGACCCGGCGACTACGTTCACGCCGTGGTCACGCGCGTGCTGCCCTTGGAGATTCACGCCCGCGTGGGCAAAGACGAGATCGTGCTCCTCTCCGGCGACTGGACGTGGACCGGCCAGCACTTCGCCGACGCTCTAGTCAAGCCCGGCGACGTAATCTATGTACACCTTTCCGACGCGACGGATGTCACCTCGGGCAAGACGCTGTTGCGGGCGACACTGGAGCAGGACTCCGGCGCACAAGGGGCGCTGCTGGCCATCGACAACACCAGCGGCGACGTGCTGGCCATGGTGGGCGGGCGCGACTACGCGACCTCGCAATTCAACCGCGCGACGCAGGCCGAGCGCCAGACCGGTTCCAGTTTCAAGCCCTACGTCTACACCGCGGCCATCGAGGAGGGCGCCAGGCCCAGCGACATCATCGTCGATGAGCCGGTCAGCTTCGGCGGTTACACCCCGCGCAACTACGAAGGCGATTACAAAGGCGCGATGACCCTCCTCAGCGCCTTCGCCGAGTCGCGTAACATTCCCGCCCTCAAGCTGGCCGACCGCGTGGGCATCCACAAGGTCATCGACGTGGCCCACCGCTTCGGCGTCACCTCCAACATTCCCGCCTATCTGCCCATCGCCATCGGCGCGGTCGAAATCACGCTGGAGGAGCAGGTGGCCAGCTATTCCGTCTTTCCCAACGACGGGTTGCGCGTCAAGCCGAGGCTCATCAAAAAAGTCTCCAACGCCGACGGCATCACGCTATGGGAAGAACCGCCCGCGGTGGACGATGTCATCAGCCAGCAGACGGCGCGCACCATGATGACGCTGCTCCAGGCCGTCACTCACTACGGCACCGGCGCGGCGGCGGCGCAACTGAAGCACCCGCTGGGCGGCAAGACGGGCACCACCAGCGACTACACCGACGCCTGGTTCCTGGGCTTCTCGCCCTCGGTCACTTGCGGCGTCTGGGTGGGCTTCGACAGCCGCGAGTCTCTGGGCGAAAAGGAGACCGGAGCCAAAGCCGCGCTGCCCATCTGGATGACCTGGATGCGCGCCGCCATCCTCGGCAAGGACGACGAGAAGTTTCTCGGCGACGTGGCGGACGATTCCACACTGAAGGCCGCCGCGGAAGCGCCCGCCAAGCCGGGAGCAGCCGCGTCTCCCGTCCTGGCTGCGAATGTGAATTCGCCCGCCAAGCTGCTCACAACGCCTGCGTCTCCGGTTCCAGCGGCCAGACCGCCAGCTCAACCCGCCGCCAACCCTTCAGCGCCGCCAGCCGCCGGAGCCAGGCCGCTGGTGAAACCGGCGCTCTCTTCGCAGCCTGCCCCGGCCAAGTCCGCTTCGGCAGTCAAACCTGCTTTGAGTTCCAGGCCTGATCCGGCGAAGCAACAGGTCCAGCGATAGACAAGCCCGCTAGAAGAGAGGGTGGAGGCCGCGCGGCCGAGGGCGGGATTGAACGTCCATACCAAAAACAGGTGTGGTTGCATTTAGTGACACTTTATGCTGGGTGCCCCAGGTCTCGCCTTTGAGACCTGGGAGACCACATATCTACGCGTCCGTGGCTCTACAGCCTGCGGAAAATCCCCTGTCGAAGCCGCCATAAGCGTCAAGGCACGACTTTAGTCGTGCCGCAAGTGCCGCAAATCAATGCGGGCTTTAGCCCCTCAGGGAATGCTAAATGTGTAGAGAAACTTTATCAGATGTTCCATAGACGAGCGGCGGACTGGAATTCGACAAGTCGCGCAAGATAATTCTTCTTCTCAATTCTTTACTTCTGCTAGAATGTAAAGAGAGGAAAGTGTCGTCTCATGGAAGCTACGCTCAGCAGTAAAGGCCAGGCAACGATCCCGAAAGCGGTTCGCGAACGCCTCAAAATCAAGCCGGGCGACCGGTTCAAGTTCTTCTTCCACCCTGACGGCGTGATCATTCTGCCCAAGATTTCAACTGCCAGACTCAAGGGCATGATACCCAAGCCGGCCCAACCGGTAACTTTTGAACAGATCGATCGGGCGATTGCGGAAGGCGCAACAGAAAGATTTCGGCGAAGAAAATGATCGGTCTCGATACGAACGTCCTACTGCGCTACCTCGCGCAAGACGATCCAACGCACTCCCCTCGCGCAACCGAGATCGTCGAACGGCGCTTGACCGAAGAAGAACCGGGCTTCGTCAGCCTGGTGAGTATCCTTGAAGTTGCATGGGTTCTCAAAAGCCTCTTCAAGCGTACCCGGCAGGAGATTGCGAACGATATCGAAATGTTGTTGGCGGCGGATACACTCGAGGTTCAAAATGAGCAAGAGGTCTATTACGCCGTTGTATCGCTCCGCAATGGAATCGGATCATTCGAAGACGCCTTGATCGGCGCCCTCGGCGACTGGAGAGGCTGTTCGGCAACCTTGACGTTCGATGAAGATGCCGCAAAACGGCTGCGCGGGTTTCAACTGGCCTGATTGATTAGAAGGTGGCAGGTGATGCGCAAGAGACAGCTCGATTGCCCTTCCCCGGTCCCCGAATGCGAGGGGCCGGGGGCACCCTCAACTTTGTGATGCGCGGTATGAGACCAGGGTCACCCGCCTCCGACTGAGGGCTATTTTCTGCACTAGGGATTTAGAAACTGCGATCCTTCCCGGGTCCGAGAATCCGAATCTGCGGCACCCGCACCCGGCACCAAGTATGGTACGATCATAGGCGAACAAATGGTGAATGAAATGTTTGATCCGATCAATCCCCAAGAACGGGAAATGCTGCTGGAACAGAGGCGCTCACTGCTCTCCCCGGAATTCGGACTGAGGCGGGCTAGGGAGGAAGCTGGGGCTATTGGTTCGGCACCACGAGAGTTGCTGGAGGGTCAGGCTGGTCGGATTGCCCGAATCGAAGCTCAGGAATCTCTGTCATCGCGATATCAGACTGACTTCGATATCCAAGAGCGGGAAAAACTGCTGGAGCAGAGGCGCTCGCTGCTCGCACAGGAACCCGGAGTGAGGTGGGCTCGAGAGGACGCTAGGACTCTTGGCGCGGGTGGACGAGAGTCGTTGGAGGGACGAACTGGTTTGATTGCGAGGTTTGAAGCTCAGGAATCTCTGTTCTCACGACACCAAACTGACTACTTCAAAGACATCCCCGGCTTTGGTGATGCGTTCAGGCAGACTCGGTACGAATTAGGGCAGGCATCCGAATTCGCCCGCGCGCACACCGCAATGACCGAGCATATCCGCGAAGTCGAGCGGTTCAGATTTCCGCAATTTGAATTCCCTGTGCTCCCCAATTGGATGATCCCCGAATTTGATCAAACCCCATGGATAATGCCAAGAAAATCGCATGAGAAGGGGGCTATAGTTCTCGCGGACCAGGGCTGGACAATTCCGGCGTGGATTTCAATGCGCGCTATTCAGACACTTGGGAAATCTACTGATGAAGAAATAGATGCGTTTTTTCTAAGGAGCTACCTGGGAGAGCACGAAAACGCGGGCGAACTCAAAGATACATCAGAAAAGCTTCTGGCAAGTGACGAATTGCGCCAGTGGCGGAGCCTTCTACAGGATGTTTTCGACTGCATTCAGATCGGCAAGTACAGGGTTTGCGTACCGTCATTGTTGACGGTGCTTGAAGGTTTTGTCGCGGAGTCTTTAGCTAAAAAATTCAACGCCTCCCGACGCGACACAAACATCCCGGCATCGCTCAAGAAGAGGATAATGCACGACGACGAACCCTTCAGCGAGCTTCTGTGGATGTGCGTCGTCACCTTCTTGAATCACTTGTTTGCACACTCTGATTTTGAGTCCACCTGTCCAGCTTTCATAAACCGCCATTGGATACTCCATGGACGGTCGGCTACGGAATGGACCGTCACTGATGCGCTGAAACTGGTGAATGCACTTTCCACGCTGCATTGGCTCTCTACGTAGCAACGTCAGCGCGTCTACCGCGCCAGCCGGAAGTAGCGCTTGGCTTTGGCCACATCCTTGAAGATCTGCGCCTTGAGCGCCTCGGGCGAGGGCCACTCTTGCTCGCCGCGCAGCCGAAGCAGAAACTCCAGCGTGATGGGCGTCTCTTCGCTTAGCTCGATTGGCTCGAAGTTGAGGATGTGCGACTCGACGGCGAAGGAGGCCTCGCTGAAGGTGGGGCGGTTGCCTACGTTAGTCACTGCCTGGAAGCTGCGCCCGGCTGCCGTGAGCCGCGTGACGTAGACGCCGAAGGCGGGGAGCAGGCCGTCGTAGGGCGCAAGGTTGACCGTGGGCACCAGCAGCCGCGTTCCAATGCCTCGGCCACGAGCCTGCGTGGAGCGAACCTCGAACGGCCGGCCCAGCATCCAGCGGGCGCGGGTTACGTCGCCGGAGGCGACACGCTCGCGGATGGCGGAGCTGGAGACCTCGAGTCCGTGCGCGCGCACTGGGGAGTGGACATGAACCGCAAAACCAAACTCCGCGCCGAATGCCTTGAGTTCGGCCACGCCGGCCTCGGCGTTATGGCCGAAGCGGAAGTTGCCGCCCTCATGCACGCTCAAGACGCCGAGAGCGTTCACCAGGATGGCGCGCGCAAACTCCCGCGCAGGCTGGGCGGCCAGCGCCGCATCGAAGGGCAGCACCACCACTGCGTCGATGCCGGTGAGGGAGAGCAGGCGCAGGCGTTCGGCGAGGGGCGTGAGCAGCCGCGGCGCCTGGGCCGGGCGCAGAAACTGCTCCGGATGCGGGTCGAAGGTGACGGCCACGGCCCGCGCGCCCTGCGTCCGCGCCTCGGCTACGACGGCGGAGAGAATCTCCTGGTGGCCCAGGTGCACGCCGTCGAAGTTGCCGATGGCGGCCACGGCTGGGCCAAAGCGGGGGGGAATCTCCGCGGCCGAGTGAAACACGAGAGGGTCGCGGTGAGCGGGCATCGCACAGTTTTGGCTCATCGGCTCGCGGGCTCCAGATTGACGGGCAGGCTGAGGCCGTCGTAGGCCAGGCGAATGTTCTCGGGCAGGGCGCGGTTGGTCTCCTCGTGGCCGAGTTCGTGGGCGATGTGGGTGAGCCAGGTCTGTCGCGCGCCGATGCGCCGTGCCCAGCCCACGGCTTGCTCAACGGTGGCGTGGCTGGGATGGGGCTGGTGGCGCAGCGACGAGACGATCAGGTGGTCCAGCCCCTGGAGTAGCGCGAAGCTGGACTCGGGGATGGCGCTCACGTCGGTGAGGTAGGCGGCGCGGCCAAAGCGAAAGCCGGCAATTTCCATCTCGCCATGCTGCAAGGGTACGCGCAGGAACTCGACTCCGTGCAGCAGGGTGCGTTCAGCCAGAGGCTCCAGTTGGACGCGGGCGCGGGTTGGGTAAGTGGCGCGCGGCGACAAGGTGTACTCGAAGATGCGCTCCAGCGCGGCCGTGGTCTCCGTCGTGGCGTAAAGCTGGATGGGCGCGCCCTCGCGAATGACGTTGAAGCTCAGCGGCCGCAGATCGTCGAGGCCCAGAATGTGGTCGGCGTGGGAGTGAGTGTAAAAGACGGCATCCAGGCGGGTGAGGCCGGTGCGCAGGGCCTGTTCGCGGAAGTCCGGGCCGGTGTCGATGACGGCGACGCGCTCGCGCCCCTGCTCATGCCAGCGCAAGAGCACCGAGGGGCGCAGCCGCCGGTCGCGCGGATCGTTCGAGGTGCAGACCGCGCACTGGCAACCGAGCGTGGGAACCCCCATCGAGGTTCCCGTGCCGAGAAATGTGAGCAGTCCGTCCATGGCCGTTATTCGTATCCTACCCTGGTAACGATCAAGTGCGGATTGGCGACATTCAGCGGCGTGCCATCCTTGGTAAATTTCACTTTCACGATATACTTCTTGCCAGCTTCTCCCGGGAACTTTCCGAGGAATTTGAAGATGTACTGTTCTGTGTACATGTCGTCGGCCTGAGTTGTACTCGATCCGCTCGAGACGAGATGGCCCTCATTCCAGACAGTCCAGTCCGCTCGAAGCAGAGGATCATTCCCACTGCAGTCCTTCAAATCGAGCGGGCTCGTAGTGACCCCCATCATGCACACCATTTGCATGAATGGAAGAGGCTTCTCTACCCGAATCATGATCCAGTACCATTACGAGATAGTAGAAAACTCAGGTGTCTGGACAGTTCCAGCCGCGAGCGATACGGGTATATCCACGGTGGAATATCTATATGGGTGATCCTTGTGGCTTTTTGCCGAGGCACATGGCTCAAGAAGCAAAGCACCTAGCGTTACGCAGATAACTCCAAGCTGTTTGCATACGAACATCCGCAGGCTCCTTTCGCACGTAACTGGCCGTGGTTCCGTGGGATCCCACCCTAGCCGCAAGAACAAAGGCGAGGCGAGGGTGGGGCATCCGAAATTTCCGCAGGGGCTAAAGCCCGCGTTGACTTTGCGGCACTCGTGGCACGACTGAAGTCGTGCCCTGATACAGTGCCGTTTGATGCGATACCGTGCCGGTTGACCCGATGCAGTGCCGGGTAGGTCAGGGGTTCGCTAGCGCTTGGCCTGCGGCGGCGGCGGGGGCTTCATGGCTTGCAAGGAGATCATCTTGGAGATCTCGAGGAAGGTCATGCGCGTCTCAAAGAGCACCGATTGCAGGATGTTGTCCTCGGCTTCGGAGAGGTTGCCGCGGGTCTTGTCGGCCAGCACGGCGAGCAGGTCGATGGTGGTGCGCGCGCCCAGGATGTCGACGCGCGGCTGCTGGCCCTGCGGCGTGCCCGCGCCCATCTGGATCATGGCGGAGAGATAGAACTGCTGCACCAAATTCTCGAAGGTGACAGGGGGCTGCTCGCCGGCGGCGGGGTTCTGCGCCCGCACGATGTCTTCCAGGCGCTGCGCCGATGCGTCGTAAGCGGCCTTCTGTTCGAGGCTTTCGCGGGCGGTGGGCGCGGCAGGCAATTCGGCGTCCTCCTGCGCGGCTTCCTCGGGCTCCGGTTGGTTGACGACCAGCCGCGGACCGGCTCCCGGCTGGGGCGGCGCCGATGCGCCCTCCGCCTGAGGCTCGGATGCGGCTTCGTCCACGGGCGCGGAGGGTTGCTGGAGATCCTGCTCTTCGTCCGCCTTGATCTTGCGGCGGTCAATGACTTCGAATTTCGGTTTATCGCTCATAGTTTTCTGCTTCCATTCTAATTCGCTGAGATGATAAAGCTGCCAACCAACTGGCTTGCTAACTCCGCTAACCCGCTTCCAGGCGAGGCGGCGCGGCCAGGATGCGGGCTTCTCCGATGGCCGTTCCGGCAGTGTAGGTGAAGGGCTGACTGCGCGCCTCGGCCTCGGCGCGAATCATGGCCAGGGCAAAGCAGCGGCTGCCCTCGGGGAGGGGCAATTGAGCCGCGCTGGTGATCTCTCCGGCGACTGCGCCGCCGTCCAATGTCAGCCCGGTCCCGGCGGCTGGCAGAGGCCCAAAAAGCTCCAGCGGGCGTAGATGCCGGTGAACGCTGCCGCGGGAGCGGATGCGCTCGACGATCTCCTGGCCCAGGTAGCAGCCCTTGCTGAAGTGGAGCGCGCGCATCTGCGAGGTCTCCTGGGGCAGGTCGCGCTCGGCGATGTCGATGCCGTAGGCGGGAATCCCCTCGGCGATGCGAAATGCCTCCAGCGAGGCCGCTCCCACCGGGGTCGCGCCGGCCTCGATCAGCGCCTGCCAGAGCGCGGGAATCTGCGCCGCCCGCGTCCATAACTCGTAGTGCGGCGCGAGTGCGCCATAGGCGCGAACGACGCGGATTCCGGAGCCATTCCACTCAGCGCCGGTGCTGGTTAGCGGCTCACCGGGCGCGGGCAGCTCCAGCCGCGCCAGCACACCGGCAGCCAACGGGCCGATAAGCCCCAGCGCCGTCTCGCCGGTCAGCTCTGCCTCGGCGTTCAGGCTCCGATTTGGGCTCAAGGGCGCCAGTTCCACATCGTCCATGATGATGAAGCGCTCCAGGTGGGCCAGCAGACGGTCATACTGGTCGGCGGCAATCTCCAGTTCCAGGTTGTCAGCTTCGCGCCAGACGTGGAGGTCGCCCTGGATGCGCCCCTGCGCGTTGAGCACCAGGTTCCAGGCGCCGGCGTTCGCGGCCAGATCGTTCACCGTATTGGTGACCATGCCGCTGAGCCAGCGGAAGCGGTCCTCGCCGCGCACGGCCACACGTCGCAGCCAGCCCAGGTCGTGAACGGCGGCTCCCAAGGCCAGCGCCGCTATTTCCCTCTTCGGCGCGTCCAACTGCCAAGGGGTCAGCACGCCACGATAGGCAGCCAACTCCGGCCCAGCGGCGGCTTGATCCAGCAGCGCGGCCAGCGAAGCGGGTCGCTCGCCCGCGGACAGGTCCTCGTCCGTGGGGTGGTTCGCCGGGGCGGCTTGAGGGATGGCCGTTTCAGTCATAGGGAACTTTTTCGCTGGTATGCGCATGGATTTCCAGGGAAGCCGCGCGCCAGACCGCATCCTGATTATAGCCTTGAGAGAGAGGGAGAGCCGATGAGCGAGCAACGCGGGAGGTTGAGGGGAGATTGGCGGGGATGGGTTCTGGCGGCGGCCTTGTGTCTTGCGGCAGTGGCAGCGGCGCAGCAACCGGCTCCGCCCGCCGCGGGCGCTCCTCCTGTCGCAACCGCGCCACAGGCGCAATCAGCATCCCCGCAGGTAGCCGGCAAGATCACCCCAGAGCAGGCGCGCCAGCTCTTCGCCCTGGTGGATGAGCTGATCAAGTTCTCCTCCAATGAGACCGGCCTGCCAGTCAAGAGCCAGGTGAAGCGCGAGATCATCTCCCGCGCCAGCGTCGAGAGCTACCTGAAAGAGAAATTCGAGGAGGACCAGAGCGCCCGGCGCATGCAGCGCGACGAGATCGTGCTGAAGAAGTTCGGCCTGCTGGACCGCGACTTTGCGCTCAAGCCATTTCTGCTGGCGCTGCTCAAGGAGCAGATCGAGGCTTATTACGACGCCAAGACCAAAACGGTCTACATGCTGGACTGGGTAGATATCGAGGAGCAGAAGCCGGTGCTGGCCCACGAGTTGACCCACGCCCTGCAGGACCAGCACTCCGACCTCGAAAAGTGGGACGACCAGACCCCCGACGATGTCTCGCTCAACGCCCGCGACGATGCGGACCATCTGGCGAAGGACGAGATGGACACGGCGCGCGAGGCCGTCGTCGAGGGCCAGGCCACGGCCGTCATGATCGACTACATGCTCAAGCCCAAAGGCCTGAGCCTGGTGAAGGACCCGGAGATCATGGAATCCGTCGAGCAGATGATGTCCGGCTCGGAAGACTCTCCCGTGCTGGCGCGCGCGCCGCTGCTGCTCTCCGAGTCGCTTCTGTTCCCGTATCGCGACGGGCTCAATTTCGAACAGGATGTATGGATGGACCAGGGCCAAACGGCGGCATTTACCGGGACCCTCGACCGCCCGCCCACCTCGAGTTGGGAGATCATCAACCCGCGCGAGTACGAGAAGAAGCACGCGCCTTCCGTGCCCCTGCTGCCCGATATTCACCCGCTGGTGGACCCGCTCTACAAGCCGTATGACATCGGCCAGGTGGGCCAACTCGACGTGCGCATTCTGACGGAGCTTTTCGGCGGCGACCAGGAGTCCCGCGACCTGACCTCGGCCTGGGACGGCGGGCTCTATTGGGCCGGCCAGCGGCTCAGCGCCAAGACGCCGGCGGACCACCACCCCACGGACAAAAACCCGTCCGTGGGGACCCCGGTTGAGCAAGCCGGCACAAACGCCATCGCCATGTTCTATCTGTCGGCCTGGAAGAGCGCCGCTTCCGCGCACGACTTTGCCCGGCTCTATGCCGAGGAGCTAGGCCGCAAATACTCCGGCGTCAAGCTCGACCGCCCCAAGACATTCTCAGTCTTTCCGCCTCCGCCCACCCCGCCCGGGGAATCTGTGGACCCCATCTCTTCTACCGGCGAAGAGCAGGTCTACTCGACCTCCGAAGGCCCGGTGGTAATCACCACGCGCGGCAAGCTGGTCTTCGTCGCCGAGAGCTTTCCGCTCGATCTGGCCCGCAAGCTCACCACACTCATCCTCGACGCGCAGGGAACCGGGGAGATGCGGACGGCGCAGGCCACACAGCCCCCTGCCCCACTGAGCTGTCATCCTGAGCGAGCACAGCGAGTCGAAGGACCTGCGGCTGATCCATCCTGCGTCGGCGCGGGCGCCCCAACTCCCGATTCTGAGAACTGGCAGCCGCTGACCGGAAACTTCATCCGCTTTTTCTCCGACTGTGGCGTGATGAAGGCGGCGGTCGAGGCTGCGGTTCAGGCAGGGAAATAGAGAGAAGGGGGATCTGCCGGGAAGCGTTTGGCCCAGGTTTTCTGTTGAAACCCCCTTCCCTCTCGACCGCTTCCGGGGTAGAATTCCGTTAGAAGGTATGCGCAATCGCCTTCAAATTCCGGTCAAGGGAATGCCCCTCCTCAAGCGCTTTCGCCGCAGACGGCCCGACCGTGGGCGACGCCCCTCCTGCTGAGTTCGAAACCCTTGGATGTGTGGCGCTCCAGGTCTCCGAGCTAAGCCTGGCGCCCTTTTCTCCCAACCCCCATGAGCAATCTCCGTTCGGTTTCGTTCGAGACAGGGTTGGGAGAACCTCGAACAGAGTTTCACAGCGCCTCCGCCAGTGCGCGGAGAGAAAGGCTTCCCACGATGAATAGCTTTGATAGCAAGGCGACGCTCACTTCCGGCAATCGGAGTTACACAATCTATCGCTTGCCCGCGCTTGCCGCGCGCGGCTTCAACCTGAGCCGGCTGCCCTTCAGCCTGAAGATACTGCTCGAAAACCTGCTGCGCCGCGAGGATGGCGTGAACGTCACGGCAGCCGACATTGAGTTTCTGGCCAGTTGGGACGCCAAGGCCGAGCCTACCCGGGAGATCGCCTACATGCCGGCGCGGGTGCTGATGCAGGACTTCACCGGCGTGCCCGCGGTGGTCGATCTGGCCGCGATGCGCGACGCGATCAAGACCCTAGGCGGCGACCCGGAGCGGGTGAATCCGCTGGTTCCTGCCGAATTGGTGATCGACCACTCGGTGCAAGTGGACGAGTTCGGCACGTCTGCGGCCTTCGACGCCAATACGCTGCTGGAATTCCAGCGTAACCGCGAACGCTATGCATTTTTGAAGTGGGGCCAGACGGCCTTTCGCAACTTCTCCGCCGTGCCGCCGGGGATGGGCATCTGCCACCAGGTGAATCTGGAGTATCTGGCGCGGGTGGTATTTACATCTGAGTTAGATGGGGAGTTAGTTGCTTATCCCGACACGCTGGTCGGCACCGACTCGCACACCACGATGATCAACGGCCTGGGCGTGCTGGGCTGGGGCGTGGGCGGCATCGAGGCCGAGGCGGCGATGCTGGGACAGGCTGTCTCGATGTTAGTGCCGCAGGTGGTGGGCTATAAACTCACCGGCAAGCTGCGCGAGGGAGCGACAGCGACTGACCTAGTGCTGACGATAACTCAGGCGCTGCGCAAGTTAGGCGTAGTGGGTAAGTTCGTCGAGTTCTACGGGCCGGGCGTGGCGGAGTTGGCGCTGGCCGACCGGGCGACGATCAGCAACATGGCGCCGGAGTATGGCGCCACCTGCGGCATCTTCCCGGTGGACGCCGAGACACTGCGCTATCTGCGATTGACGGGACGCGGCGAGAAGCAGATCGCGCTAGTCGAGGCTTATTACAAGGAGCAGGGGTTATTTCATACGAGTAACTCGCCGGAGGCCGAGTACACCGAATCGCTGGAACTGGATCTGGCAACAGTTGAACCTAGTGTCGCGGGGCCGAAGCGCCCGCAGGACCGCGTACTGCTGAAGGATGCGGCGGCTGACTTCGCGCAACAACTGCCCGCGTTGCTCGCGCCTACCGCCAAGCCGCTGGGCGAGCGCGCGGCGGCTGAGTGGAAGCGCGAGCCGGTGGCGGACGCCTCAGTCGCGGAAAAAGCAACCGCAGGTCCTTCGACTCCGCTTGTCGCTAAGAACGCGCCAAGCTCCGCTCAGGATGACAGATCATTCGGACACGAGGCGAGGCTATCGACGGTGCAAGGCCGCTTCGGAGTCGATCCGGACCGGTATCTCGATCATGGCTCGGTGGTGATTGCCGCCATTACCAGTTGCACCAACACGTCGAACCCCTCGGTGATGATGGCCGCGGGGTTGCTGGCGAAGAAAGCAGTCGGAAAGGGGCTGACCGTGCCGCCCTGGGTGAAGACTTCGCTGGCGCCGGGGTCGCGCGTAGTTACCGACTATTACGAAAAGGCGGGCTTGCTGCCGTATCTCGAAAAGCTGCGCTTCAACGTGGTGGGTTACGGCTGCACCACCTGCATCGGCAACTCGGGACCGCTGCCCGCCGATGTGTCGAAGAGTATCGACGAGCATGGACTGGTTGCGGTCAGCGTGCTCTCGGGCAACCGCAACTTCGAGGGGCGCGTCAACGTGGATGTGCGCGCCAATTATCTGATGAGTCCGCCGCTGGTGGTGGCCTATGCTCTGGCCGGACGAATCGGGCATGACTTCGAAAGGGATTCGCTGGGGACAGATGAGTCGGGGCAGCCGGTTTATCTCAAAGACATTTGGCCCACGCAAGCAGAGGTGGCCGAGGCGATTGAAAAGGGATTGTCCAGCGAGGGCTTCCGCAAGGAGTACGCGACGGTTACATTGGGCGATGCGAATTGGCAGGGGCTGAAGTTTCCCACCGGCGAGGTGTATCAGTGGGAGCCGGATTCGACTTACATCCGCAAGGCTCCGTATTTCGATGGCATAACTTCGACTCCCGCGCCAGTTACTGACATTTTAGGCGCGCGCGTGCTGGCTGTATTGGGCGACTCGGTGACTACCGATCACATTTCGCCGGCGGGTTCGATCAAAGCAAGCGGACCGGCGGGCAAGTATCTTGCCGGGCATGGCGTGAAGCCGGCCGACTTCAACTCATACGGCTCGCGGCGCGGCAACCATGAAGTCATGGTGCGCGGAACCTTCGCCAATGTGCGGCTGCGCAACAAGCTGGCTCCGGGCACCGAGGGCGGCGTCACGCGGCTGCTTCCTGAAGGCGAGCAGATATCCATCTTCGACGCCAGCGTGAAGTATGCCGAGCGCGGCGTGCCGCTGATCATTCTGGCGGGCAAGGAGTACGGCTCGGGCAGCTCGCGCGACTGGGCGGCCAAGGGGCCGAAGCTGCTCGGTGTGCGCGCGGTGATCGCGGAGAGCTTCGAGCGGATTCATAGGTCGAACTTAGTTGGCATGGGGATTCTTCCGTTGCAATTCGAGGAGGGGCAAAGCGTCGAGTCGCTCGGTCTGACCGGCGAGGAGGTCTACGACTTCGCCGGACTGACGGCGCTCTTGGCCAACAAATTTGCCTCGGGCAAGACGCTTACGGTGAAGGCCAAGGCCGCCGGCGGAGACGTGAAAGAGTTTACCGCAACTATTCGCATCGACACGCCGCAGGAGATCGAGTACTTCGAACACGGCGGCATCCTGCAATACGTGCTGCGGCAGTTGGCAGCGAAATAGCTGACAGTCCGCATCTCCGGGTGCAAGGCCCGATAGAAACCATCACTCGCCGGCGCGGCCCGGATCAGGACTGCGCGGACGCAGAAGCCCGTTCCTGGCGCTCGCGGAAGAGGACGCCATTCAGTTCCGCGCCCAGCAGCGCGCTGAATGAGGTGATGTAGAGCCAGACCAGCGTGGCGATGCCGGCGCCGAAGGAGCCGTAGAACATGGAGTAGTCGGCGATGCGCGTGACGTACCAGCCGAAGGCCAGCGTGGCTGGGAACCAGAGCAGCGTGGCGGCCAGGGCGCCGGGGCCGACCCAGGCCCAATGCTCCCTGCGACGGGTTCCGAAGTGATAGAGCGCGCCGAGGACGGCGACGCTGGTGGTGAGCGCGATGGCCCAGCGGAGCATGCGCCAGAAGAAGAGCACGACGTGGCGCAACTCATGGACGGAGTTATCGATCATCCAGACTTCGATCTGACGGCCGAAGACCAGCACCAGGGTCGCAAGCGAGAGCGGAACCAGCACGATGGGCACCAGCAGCAGGGCGCGCAGCCGCTTCTGCCAGAAGCCCCAACTATCGCGTGGCTGCCGGTAAGCGCGGCGAAAGCCCTCCATCAGCGAGAGCATCAGGCCCAGGCCGGCAAAGACCGAGAGGGCTGTGGCGGAGAAGATCAATTGCGCGGAGTGGAAGCGGCGGGTCTCCAGCGCGGATTGCAGCAGGGACATCGAATCGGGGGGCAGAAACTGCTCGAAGGAGTAGCGAACCTCGCCGACCAGCGAGGTTCCCTCCGGCACCTGGGCCAGCAATGCGGTGAGGACGACCAGCGCCGGGAAGAGCATCAACATTCCCGAGTAGGCGGCGGCCTTGGCGGTGTTGAGCAGGTCGTGCTCGAGAGCCAGCCAGAGCGCTTTGCGAATGGGTTGAATGGGAGATGGCATAGGCGCTACAGGCAAGAGTAGAGCATGGAAGGGGTTCTCGGCGAGTGGGCTTGTCTCCGGAAGGTGAAAACGAGGTTGATTCCGGCTGCGTTCTGCTTGATTTTGTACGCAATTGGGCAAGACCTTGGAGATGCGAGTGGCATAGGGCGCTCCGAACCGGCAGCATCCGGCTCTCAAAACCCTTGCACGCCGATCCGATTCCTACGCTCTCCCGTCTGGCGGTTTATCATGACCAAGTGATGAAGACTTCCTTAGCTCACCCTCTTCGGATTCTGCTCCCACTTCTGTTGCTTGCCGATTTCGCCGTGCTCCCCGCCGCGGCCCAGAGCAGGCCGATTCCCAACCCCCAACTGGCTTCGCCTGAATTGAATGCGCGCGTCGAATCCTTGCTGAAGCAGATGACGCTGGACGAGAAGATCGGGCAGTTGGCGCAGTATTCGGCTGGATTCGCCACCGGGCCCAAGTCGTCCAATCTCCGCTACGACGAGCTGGCGGCCAAGGGCCAAGCCGGCTCCTTTTTGAACACGGTGGGCGCCGAGGCCACCAATCACTATCAGCACTTGGCCGTGGAGAAGACGCGGCTGCACATTCCGCTTCTCTTCGGCCAGGATGTGATTCACGGTCATCGGACGACCTTTCCCGTGCCGCTGGCGATAGCGGCAAGCTGGGACCCGGCGGCGGCCGAGACGGTGGCGCGCTTTGGCGCGGTCGAGGCCCGCGCCGACGGCATTCCCTGGGTCTTTTCGCCGATGGTGGACATCGCGCGCGACCCGCGTTGGGGGCGCATCGTCGAGTCCAACGGCGAGGACCCCTACCTGAGTTCGGCGATGGCCCGCGCCTGGGTGAAGGGCTATCAGCAGGACGATCTCTCCAAACCCGACTCGGTGGCCGTCAGCGTGAAGCACTTTGCCGCCTACGGCGCGCCTATCGCCGGCCGCGATTACAACGCCGTGGATATGAGCGAGATCATGCTGCGGCAGGTTTACCTGGAGCCGTATCGCGCCGCAGTCGAAGCCGGGGCGGCCACGGTGATGAGTTCTTTCAACTCGATCAACGGCATTCCCGCCACCGCCAACCCCTTTACGCTGACCCGGATTCTGCGCAAGGAGTGGGGTTTCGACGGCATGGTGGTCTCCGACTGGGGCGCGGTGGCCGAGCTGATGAACCACTCGATCGGCGACGGCCCGACGGTGGCCCGCAAGGCTCTGGAGGCCGGCGTGGACATGGACATGGAAGGCAACCTCTTTGGGAACGTCTTGGTCGCGCAGGTGCGTGCTGGCAAGATTCCCGAGAGCGTGGTGGACGAGGCTGTGCGGCGGGTTCTGCGGATCAAATTCGCGGTCGGCCTCTTCGACCATCCTTACACCGCGCAGGGACCCGTTTATGACGCCACGCCGGAGCGCCGGGCTGCGGCACGCAAGATAGCCGACGAGACCATGGTGCTGCTCAAGAACGATCCGGTCGAAGGCGTGGGAGCGCTGCTGCCGCTCACCGCCAAGGCAAAGAAGGTCGCTTTGATTGGCCCCCTGGCCGACGACCAGCGCGAGATGCTGGGCGCATGGGCGGTCACGGGCGACCCGAAATTCGTGGTGACGCTACGGACCGCTCTGGCCGAACGGCTGGGAGACCGTCTGCTCTACGCGCAGGGCTGCGGCCTGGTCTCCGGCGAAGACGCGGACATCATCCGGAACGCCAGCTTTGGTCCTCCGGCGGCCACCGAGGTGCACCTGCCTGTCCCTGACGACGCCAGGACCATTGCCGAAGCGGTCGAGACGGCGCACAAGGCCGACGTGGCGATTCTAGCCCTGGGCGAGCCAACCAACTGGATGGAGGGCGAGGCGTCCAGCCGCGTCCACCTGGGATTTACGGGCTCTCAGGAGCAGCTTCTTGAAGCTGTCGCCGCCACCGGCAAGCCGGTGATTCTTGTAGTGCTGGCCGGCCGTCCGCTGGAGCTGAAGTGGGCCGCCGAGCATGTGCCCGCGATCCTGGAGGCCTGGAGTCCCGGCATCGAGGCCGGTCATGCTGTCGCCGATGTGCTCTTTGGCGACGTGAACCCCTCCGGCAAGCTGCCCGCGAGCTTCCCCAGAGCCGTTGGCCAGGAGCCGCTCTATTACGCGCAACTGCCCACCGGCCGCCCGGCCCGTGGCGACCTGAGCCGCCTGCCCCGCTTCGGGGAAGAGAAGTTCATCTCCCGCTACATGGACGAGGAGAATTCGGCGCTCTTCCCCTTCGGCTGGGGTTTGAGCTATACGCGCTTCAGCTACTCGCAGCCCACCGTCAGCCGCGCCGAGGTTCCCGTCCAGGAAGTGCTGGCCTCGGGGCACAAGCCGGTAGTGACTGTCGGCGTGGACGTGAAGAACACTGGCAGCGTCGCCGGAACCGAAGTTGTCCAGCTTTACATTCGCAACACGTGGGCCAGCGTGGAGCAGCCGGTCCGCGAATTGAAGGGCTTTGCCCGCGTCACCCTGGCCCCCGGCGAGGCAAAGCACGTCGAGTTCCCGCTGGGCTTCGATGAGCTTAACTTCTACAACGTTGAGATCAAGCGGACGGTCGAGCCGACGACATACAAGATTTGGGTCGGGGGCAGCTCGCTGGCCACGGCGGAGACGGAGTTGAGGGTGATCGAGTAGGCGCAAAGACCGAGGATCAACGGCTCGACTTGAGATGTTGGAGCAGACTCTCGAAGCAGCCGGGAATCTGGGAGTCCCACTTGCTCTAGTAACGGTTGTGAGGCTGGAAGCAGAATTAGAAAATAGAATGGCGCAGCCTACCTCTTGAAGAGAGATAGGTTGCGCCTTTCCGCATCAGGTTAATGGTTGTGAAGTTGGGAGAACCCCTATTGGGTGCAGAGAATGCTTGCCGGCGGGCAGTAGTCAACAGGAACAAATACAAACGTGCCGAAGGTATTGTCCTGATAGCCGATGAATTCAACGGGTTCATTGCCAGGATACACCGGTGTATCGGGCGGACCTGTGATCGACAATGCGTTGGTCAGAGTCGTTGTTGTGGTAAGTGTGTTGAGCGTTGAGTAGTTCCAGATCAGAGTATCGGATTCCTGGAAGGTTATTGAGTTAGAAACCAGCCCCCAAAATGCAGAAGTACTAAACTGCTCTGAGACGCTGAATGCCTGCTTGATTTGGGTCGAGTTGCCTGTCGATTCGCTCTGTGTGTTTGTTTGCACCATGTTGTAAGACTCGGTTGCTCCGCCCACGGGGTACTGGATAGGGTTGGGTGGGTAGGGGATCTTCGAGAACCGCCCGTCGGAGGTTGTGGACTGCAAGGAATTGAGCAGAGTGTAGTCGTTTTGCGTGGGGCATTGACTCGGCGTGGTTGCCAAAGGATCGAATGTCAGAATTTGGCAAACATCATTGAATGAGAGGCCGGACTGCTCTCCGGAAGGCCAATGATATCCATTCGCGGCCGACTGCCAACTGCGAGCGAGCAGGCCCGATGTAATAAAGGAGCCTGGCGCTTCCCCGTTATTCCATCCCAGATCGCTCCCGCAGCTAAAGTGTCCGTTGAGGCACCCCACCTGGACTTCGATAACGTCGGGGCCTGCTGCATATGGCACACCGGTTTGAGGCAGCCCAGTTGCCGGATCATTCGGATCCATGCCATAGCCAGCGAGCACGATGCTTGCCGGATTGCTTCCGGCTGGAGGTGTGTAGGTAATGAACAGCTCCGGGTTCAGCCATAGCCAGATATAGTCGTAGTCGCTGTTCACTGGGGCTTCAGTGGGAGTTCCAGGTGTTGTATAGGCGACGGTGGAGGCTTTGCTGATCGTAGTTGTTTTGGAACTGCTTGATCCCTGCGTATAATCTGTGGATTCGGACGCAGTAATTGTGAAGCTTCCCTTCCAAAATCCCGCCGAGATACCCCCTTTCATCGTATCCGAGACACTAAAACCGACATCATTACTAAAGGAGTTGCTGATCGTGGTTGTGTTACCGACTGAGGTTGTATTTGTGTACTGCACGGTGCTGCCTGGCGTTGTGGCTGAGCCATTGCCTGGCGGCGCGTAGGTAACGCCCACAACGACGTACTTGGGGGTGATATAGCCTTGTGGGCCAACAGCCACTACGACACCTGTCGCCCCGCTCGTCGTAATGCTATAAAGGCCATCCGAAGAGGTTGCAGTGAAGCCCCAAACTTGGGCCGGCAGCGGGAAATGGACGCAGAATTTTCCGCCGATCGAGCCGCTGGTTCCAGCAAAGGTGTGCATTTGGCCGCTCGAATCCTTAAAATACCAGCCTGAATACTGATCGTCCCAGCCCGGTTCGCCGCAGGGTTCGGGGGTAATGGATTGGACTTTGGTGTAGCCGACAGTGCCGGCCGGGTTCGTCTGGACCTGCGCCCGCGCCGCGACGAAGCCGAAAGCGAGCGCAATGAGGGCGAGGATACACGAAATTCTACGCGTGATCGAGGGAGTGGATTTCATTTTGAGAATCTCCTTGGATACTTCGGTGATGAGTTGTGGATTGCCTTGGGCGATCTTGGCGACGAGGAATTGCCCAAAAAATGTGTGTGGAGGCAGAATAACCGGCCAAAATCAGAATTTCAAGAGGGATGGTAGTTACTCTAGGGGTACTCTTACGCCGCTTTTGCAAGCACTAACTCTCGGACCCCGGGAACCGCGGTCGTTGACTTGACGTTGGAACCAAGGGTCCAAAGAGCTTCATGATCTCCCGGCAACCCGCCGGATCACCGGCTTGAGCGATGGTCTATTGATAGAACATGAAGGTGCCGAAATAGTTGTCCTGAAATGCCACAAATTGTAGAGGCCCTGTGTATCCAGCACTCGGTCCATTGATGGTGAACGAGGCGGTTTGCCCTTGGCAGGCAGCCCGTTCATCAGCCCCGAAGAATCACGATGAACCATGAGAAGCTGTGCCAGGCAGCCCGCTCATCAGCCCCGAAGAATCACCATGAGCTTTGAGAACCTGTGCCCCGTTCATCGCGGCCCTATCGCGATGAGCCGCCGGATGCCCCAGATCTCGCCTTTGAGTCTCGGGAGACCACGAATTTTTTCTGCACGCGCTTTGCAGATAATTATCCGCCTCTGGCGCAAACTGTAAATAGAGCGAAATTCCTGAGCCCCTCTGGAGAACCCGACCATGCGAACCGTCAGAAATATCACCGTAGCCGTCGAACCCGAACTCTACCGTCAGCCGCGCCGCGGTTCCCGTCCAGGAAGTGCTAGCCTCGGGGCACAAGCCGGCAGTGACTGTCGGCGTGGACGTGAAGAACACTGGCAGCGTCGCCGGAACCGAAGTTGTCCAGCTTTACATTCGCAACACGTGGGCCAGCGTCGAGCAGCCGGTTCGCGAACTGAAGGGCTTTGCCCGCGTCACTCTGGCCCCCGGCGAGACGATGCATGTGGAATTCCCGCTGGGCTTCGACGAGCTTAACTTCTACAACGCCGAAATCCAGCGCACCGTCGAGCCGACAACTTACAAGATTTGGATCGGGGGCAGTTCCCTGGCCACGGCGGAGACGGAGTTGAGGGTGATCGAATAGGAAAACGGGGGGCGGAAATCGGTTGCAATGCTTTCTTGAAAACGGACGCAGCCTGCCTCTCGACGAGAGGCAGGCTGCGCATTTCCGGGGTAGGTTAGAAGTAGTCGACCGGTGCGAACATGAAAGTGCCGTACAGGTTGTCCTGATAGATGAAGAATTCAACGGGTTCGTTGTACCCCGAATCGTAGACAGGAACGCAGGGACCAACATCGGCAACTTTGTTGTTGCAAGCTAGCTCCGTGATGGACGCCAATGCCGAGGTGGATTGCGTGGTGGAAATAGAGTTGTCCACCTCAAACTGATAAGTGAAAGTGTCGGCAAGCTTGACATCCTCAGTAAAGGAATATCCAAAATCAGCAAAGCTGCCGCTAGAAGTAAACGAATTGTCAATCGAGAAAGTATCCGAAGCGGAGATGGTGAGCGCCTCAGCTGTTGTGGAGAGGTTGCTGTAGCTCAAGGTGCAGGTGTAGGTTTGCGGACTCTGGGATGGCGGGGCCTGCCCATAGGAAATGCTGTTTTCTGAATTGCATGTCGAGAGAGTGAAGCGGCCGTCCGGCGTGTTGGGATTCGGCGGATTGTAGCCAATTTCCGTGGGACCATAGGAGCTGTTGCTGAATGGATCGAAGGCCGCGATTTGCGCGAAGTCTGCCGTCGTGAGCGCTGGACTGGGACCCGTCAGGACAGAATTCGCCCAAGTACGATTAGTTAAAGCCAGAATCTCCGGCGGCATGGCCCCGAAATCGCCGTTCAAATAACCCAGTGGAATGCCAACAATATCCATTCCATACTGGTCGTTGGCATCGTATCCGTATCCCTTCCAGGTTACATTGCTGCCCGATACGGTAAAGACCATGACCGGGTTAAGCCAGACGTAGATAATGTCAAAATCATTATCGACAGGCTGGAAACCGAGCGGAGATCCGGCGGCAGTTCCGAATGTCTTGATTGAATTCGCCGTGCCCCAATTTAGTGTGACGGTGTTCGTGCTTTTGCTCGATTCCGTCGCGGTGATGGCATTGCTTATGGTGGATCCGGATTTGAAGCCCGGAATGGTATATTCTGTGGAAACCGAGGTAGTGAGAGTGGTACTGTTCGTAAACGTGTTGATGAGGCTTGTCGTAATGCCCGTCGAAAGGCTGTTGGTGTAGGTCACAAATGAGGCGGGTCCGGGTGGAGCATAGGTGACACCAAGGACAACATATTTGGGGTCGATGTAGCCTTGGACGCCAGTTGTAGCTGTACAGGAAGAGGAGAGGGAGGCTGAGCCCTGTCCATTCGGTGCTGCCGTGAAGTTCAGGAGGCAACTGCTGCCGTATCCGAGGCTGGACGGAAGCTGCATTGTACCCCCCTGCGGTCCATTCGGCGGGCAGCCGATTGTCGAGTTGTTGTCTTGAATGTAGGCAGCGCCTCCGCCTAATGGATAGTTTGTGCCGCCGTAGGCAAAGTTAAAATTACTGAAATTCCATTGCGTGTAGGTGAAGGAGTGCCATTCGCCGCATATTCCCGACGATTGTGAGACCGTCCAGCTCAACGTGCCGCCGCCGACAGACAGGCTCTGAGCCTGTGCCCGCGTCGCGGCCAAGCCGAAGACGAGCACAATGAAGGCGAAGAAACACGAGATTTTGCGCGTGATCGAGGGAATGGATTTCATTTTGAGAATCTCCTTGGGTACTTCGGTGAAGGGTTGAGGATGCCTTGGGCTATCTTCGCGACGAAGAATTGCCCAAAATGTGGTGCGGAGGCAGAATAACCGGCCAAAATCAGAATTTCAAGAGGGATGGTAGTTACTTTATGGGTACTCTTTCGCTATTTAGCAAGCACTAAACTCTGTGTATTTGGCGTTTAAAATATTACTTTATGATTACTAAATTCTAACTTGCAGTGCGGACAAGCATTAACAGCGGGGAGCGCATCGACCGTTTGCTTTTCATCGCATAGCCTGCTCTATGGCGCGTCCTTTGGAACCACCGAGGTATTCTCTTCTGCCTGTGGAAGAGCCGAGGGCAGCGAGCTGTACCAATCGATCTTGCGGGTAAAGTACATGGCGGCGGCAACCGCAAGGAAGCTGGCGATCGCGCCCACCATCAGGGCATTGTCTTCCAAGCGCAGAAGCAAGAAGATGAGCGCGTAGAGCAAGCTGAAGCAGGCCAGTGCGCGGAAGCCTTGAATGCGGCTGACGAAGATCCATCCCGCGTTGGCGGAAAGCAGTATCACGGTGGCCGCGCCGGCGACTAGGAAGCCCAGGTCGAAGCCGATTCGCTCGGCAAAGGAGAGCAGCAGCAGATAGAAGATAATCTGCGCCACGCCGACCAGAATGTATTGCGCCGGATGCACGCGCTTGCCGGTGGTGACTTCAAAGACAAAGTAGGAGAGGAAGAGCAGGCCCAGAAAGAGGAGCGCGTATTTGAGCGAACGATTCACGGACTGGTAAGGGTCGGCCAACTCGATGAAGGAGACGCCCATGGCAGTGGCTTCGAGTTCGTTGAGCGAACCGGGGCGGCCCTCGGCGCGAACGCCTCGCGCGATAAAGGGCACGGACCACTCGCCGGAAAAGCCTTGCCGGGTGACGGTTCGGGTCACGGGCAAAAAGCCGCCATCAAAGCTGGGATTGGGCCAATCGCCTTGGACGATGAGATGCGTGGTCTTGCCGTAGGCCAGGACGGCAATCCGCTGCGCGCCGGAGAAGCGCAGCTCCGCTTTCGCGTAGAATTTGGAGTTTGGCGGGGTGGCAGCAGGCGCGGATTTGGCCGGGGGCGGCGGCAGCGCGGGAGCGACGTTGAACGCATTGGCTCGCACGCCGAAGAGCTTGAGCGGGAGAAGCCTGTTGTTTTCCGATACCAGGGTGATTTCCCCGGCGTTTTCCGCTGGGATGAAGGTCTCCGTTTTGCCGTTGACCGTCAACGTGCCATCGGCCAACGCGCCGCGGGAGTCGCTTACGCCTACGATGATCTCCGCGCGGGTCCAGTCGAAGACAGCGCCGGCCGGAGCCGCAGAGGGCACGCCCGGCAAGTCAAATTCAGCGTCAAAACTCAACTCCGCCTGGTAGACCGGGACCTTGAAGAGAGAGCGATGGCGTTCTTCGGTGTGGGTCTTGACCAGGGTTCGGGCTTGCGCGGGAAAGACCACGTAAATGCCGTGCTCCGGAGCAGCGCCGACAATCGACGCCGGCGCAGTGTAGGGAATGGCGAGCGTAGGGCCGAGAAATGTCTGTTGGCCGCCCACCAGCCCGCTGATTTCGTCCGTCACTTCTTTGGCCCGCTGCGTCCGTTCTTCGACCAGGCTGTAGACGAACAGCGCCGGAATCATCATCAACAGCGCCAGTCCGCAGACCACGATCAGCTTCAGACCCATGGAGCGGGAATTGATTTTGGACTTCAGATTAGATTGCAACTCCGAAAGATTGCTCACGCCGGCTCCTTGCTTTCACTCCAAGCTAATCATCATAAGGGAAGCGCATGAATCAAGGAACAGGAATTCTCCTATCCGTGCGCATCTACTCCTCCCGGCTGTAGACGGTGCGGCTCTTCTCCCGGTGGCGTTCGAGGGCCAGTTCGATCAGCCGGGTAATCAGATCGCGGTAACTGACACCGCTGGCCTCCCACAGCTTGGGGTACATGCTGATGCTGGTGAATCCGGGCAGGGTGTTCACCTCGTTCAGATAGATGCGGCGCTTGCCGCCCGGCTCCATCAGGAAGTCCACGCGGGCGAGGCCGGAGAGATCGCAGGCGCGAAAGGCGGCCATGGCTAACTCGCGAATCCGCTTCGTCTCGGCCTTGGTCAGCTTGGCTGGAATCACCGCCTGCGACCCTTCGGAGAGGTACTTAGCCTCATAGTCGTAGAACTCCTTGCAGGGGATGATCTCGCCCACCACGCTAGCCTGGGGCGCGTCGTTGCCCAGCACGGCAACCTCCAGTTCGCGAGCTTTCAATTTTTTGCCGCCCACGCCCTGCTCGACGACCAGCTTGCGGTCGTACTTGGCGGCCAGGTCGAGCGCGGGACCGAGTTCTTTGCGGTCATGCGCCTTGCTGATGCCCACCGAGGAGCCCAGGTTGGCCGGTTTCACGAAGACCGGGTATTTGAGCGCGGCCTCGACCTGGGCGATGGCTTTGCGCGGAGCGCGCTCCCACTCGGCGCGGAGGAGCGTGACGTGCTTGACGATGGGCAGCCCGGCCTGGGCGAAGAGACGTTTCATCACGTCCTTGTCCATGCCGGCAGCCGAGCCCAGCACGCCCGAGCCGACATAGGCGATTCCGGCCAGCTCGAATAGTCCCTGGATGGTGCCATCCTCGCCAAAGGTACCGTGGAGCACGGGAAAGACGGCGTCAAGCGACTGGCCGCCCAGGGCCGCGTGGCTATCGAGAGCCGCGGCGCCGGCGTCGGATGCATCCGGCTTTTCCGGCTCGGGGGCCAGCAGCGCGGGCTGCCCCTCGGCTAGCACGCGCGCTCCCGGCGTAGCCGCCGGATCGCCCGCCCGCAGCTTCTTTTCCGGCATCGGGAGGGCGTGGCCGCCGGCCGGCGCTGAATCCGGCCCCGCCGCCTCCGCTCCGGTCCCTTCCAGCAGCCCCTGCGCCGCCGTCGAGGTCAGCCAGTGGCCAGCCTTGTTGATGCCAATGGGCACCACGTCAAACTTGTTGCGGTCAATCGCCTGCAAGATCGAAGCGGCCGAGAGCAACGAAACCTCGTGCTCGCCGCTGCGTCCGCCGAAGAGAATCCCAACCCGTAGTTTCTTTGCCATTTCTTTTCATTGTAGTTTGCGGGGCTGAGCACGCTGGCTTTTTGTGCCACAGATTCGATGGAGCGCCCTGGCCGTTGACAGCTCCGGGCAACGAGTGCTGTAATCCACTTTCAAAAACATCGGAGATTGATGCGAGATGCTACGCCGCGACCTGGCTGCTTCTCGGTCGGTCATGGAGGATTTGTCGTGACGCAAACAACATCCCCGGAGCCCAGCCCGGAAGCGCGTGCCTCGGCGCCGCAGTTTTCCATCTGGCGTCTGTTACTGGTCAGCATTGCCGCCCTTTATCTGGAAATCGTTTTGATTCGCTGGCTTGGCACGGAAGTGAAAATCTTCGCTTTCTTTCAGAACCTGTCGCTGATGGCGTGTTTTCTGGGATTCGGCGTGGGCTGTTTCACTTCCAAGAAGGCTGGTAGCCTGCTGCCATCTCTGACAGCCACTACGGTGCTGGTGGTTGTTGTGGGCCTTCCGCTCCAGTCCTGGCACGCGTTCCTTCGCGCCATGTCGTCGGTTCTTTCCTACACGCCGGATAGCGCTCTGTGGGGCTGGGCGCCCAAATTCACCAACGCCGAATACTACACGTTCCTGGCAGCTTCGCTGCTGGGCGTGGCGCTGTTCCTCAGGTTTCTGGCGCTGACCATGATTCCGCTTGGCCGGTGGGTGGGGTATTATCTGGAAGCTGCGCCCAACACCGTGAGCGCATATTCGGTGAACCTGCTGGGCAGCCTGGCGGGAATCTGGCTGCTTGCCATCCTCGCGTTTTCGTGGCTTTCTCCAACCTGGTGGTTCATCGCGGCATTCGTTCTCATCTTATTTGCGCAGTCAGTTTCCTGGCGCACCGCTCTGATTGCCTGCGCACTGCTGGCCGTCACTGTGGCGGCTTTGAAAATCGCCAGCAGCGGCGCGGTCTATTGGTCTCCGTACCAGAAGCTTTCCGTACAGGACGACGGCAACCGGCAGTACACGATCAACGTGAACAACGAGGGCTACATGACGATCGCGAATGTGAGCCCGGCGTCCCTGGCCAGCGATCCGGAACTGGCGGAGACCTATCAAGACAGCTCCTATGACAGCCCATTCCAATTCGCCCAGAGTACAAATCGCGTCCTGATCGTTGGCGCCGGAGCCGGCAACGATGTTGCCGCCGCGTTGCGCCATGGAGCCTCCCATGTCGATGCGGTGGAGATCGACCCCCTGATTTCAACCCTGGGAGCGCGCCTTCACCCGGAAGCGCCTTATGCCTCGCCAAAGGTGCGCCTGATCACCAACGATGCAAGAAACTTCATGCGTCAATGCCACGATAAATACGACGTCATCATCTTCGGTCTGCTGGACTCGCACACCGAATTCTCCGGCTACAGCAATATGCGAGTGGATAACTATGTGTACACGGAAGAGTCCTTTCGCGATGCCAGACAACTGCTGAATCCGGACGGAATACTGGTTCTCAAATTTGAGGTGAGACAGCCCTGGACCTGGATTGGTCAGCGGTTCTATGCGATGCTAAGCCATACCTTCCCGCGTCCGCCCCTGACCTACTACGCGGAACAGATAGAGAGCCTTTCGGGCGCCACTGTTTTCATC
This sequence comes from Occallatibacter sp., assembly GCA_049522975.1. Lineage (GTDB taxonomy): Bacteria > Acidobacteriota > Terriglobia > Terriglobales > Acidobacteriaceae > Telmatobacter. Next base: position 106,942 of record JBEKNI010000001.1, read on the forward strand.
GATTCCGATTCAGAATCCCTGTGGGCAAAGAGTCTTGGCGCAGAGCAGTCGCTGTTCCTGAATGCCCGCCCGCCGGCGTTTCCACTTTCCGTTGACCATGCTCCGCCGCCGACCACGGACGACTGGCCCTACGTTTATCACGAAGGTCATTCCATCCCCCGCGCCTATTTCCTGGTCTCCGCGGTCCTCCTGGCGATTGCGCTTTATATGGTCGGCCCATTTTTCACGCCGAAGGAGAGCGGCACCTGGCAATTCTTTTTGCTTGGCGCCGGATTTCTGCTGATGGAGACTCAACTGGTGAGCCGGCTGGCGTTATATTTCGGCACAACGTGGCTAGTCAACTGCGTCGCGTTAACTGGCGTTCTCACGGTTCTGCTCTTATCGAACGTCTACGTGGCGCGGCGGCGACCGGGAAAGCTGGGCATCTACTACATCCTTCTCTGCACGACGCTGGTGGCGAACTATGCAATCCCGTGGGCCCGAGTGCCGGGTCCGGGGGCGCTGGTGGGCGCGCTGCTGTGCTTCGCCTACTGCGTGCCGTTCTTCTTTGCCGGAGTGATCTTCACCGAGAGCTTCCGGCGATTCGCGGGAAAAAGCAGCGCCTTCGGCGCGAATATGCTCGGCGCGGTGGCGGGCGGGCTGGCGCAGAATCTCTCGTTCATTGTGGGAATGAAGGCATTGCTGCTGATCGCAGCCGTCATTTATTGCGCCGCGGCGCTGCTGCATAAATTCAAGCCGCAGGCATTGGCGGCGTGAGGGCGTCTGGCCGTGCAGCAGACGGCAGCCTCCAGCCTGGCCTTCATAGTATCTTCTTCCCAAATGCGGAGCAGGCCAGCTCGACCGCCAACTCCGCGGTGCGGTTGTGCTCGTCGATCACCGGGTTGACTTCGACGATCTCGAAGCTGAGCAGGCGGCCGTGGTCGGCAACGATCTCCATCGCCAAGTGCGCCTCGCGGTAAGTCGCGCCGCCGCGCACCGGCGTGCCCACGCCCGGCGCATCCTCGGGATCGATCCAGTCCATGTCCAGCGAGACGTGGTAGCCGGCGGCGCCGCGGCTGGCGGCGCGCAGCGCCTCTTCCATCACCGTTCTCATGCCGCGCTCGTCGATGTCGCGCATGGTGTAGACCTCGGTAATCCCGGCGCGGCGCAGGTTCTCGCGCTCGCCGGCGTCGATGTCTCGCAAGCCTATCAGCACGGTGTTCTCGGCGGCGATCTTGGGCGCATAGCCGAAGATATTCGTGAGTGCCTCCGGCCCCAGGCCGAGCAGCGCGGCCAGCGGCATGCCGTGCACGTTGCCGGAGGGCGAGGTTTCGGGGGTGTTGATGTCGGAATGGGCATCAAGCCACAAGACGCCGATCTTCTCTCCCCGGCGGCGGTAGAACTCGGCCACGCCGGAGACCGAGCCGGCGGCCAGGGAGTGGTCGCCGCCGAGCAGCAGTGGCGTCATGCCCTCTTCCAGGGTCTCGACCACGGCCTCAGCGGCGCGCGCGCAGGTTTCGGCAATCTGTTTCAGGTAGCGAGCGTTTTCGTTGCCCGATGCCTGGGTCTCGGCAATTTCGACGCGAATATTGCCGCCGTCGGTGACCTGGTGGCCCAGAGCTTCGAGGCGCGCTTCGAGTCCGGCGACGCGCACCGCGGAGGGTCCCATATCCACCCCGCGGCGGCTGGCGCCCAGGTCGAGAGGAACGCCGAGAACCCTGATGCGGCGGGTGGGCTGGCCTTGAGAGCCGCGGCGCGGGAACGAGGAGGCGGGGTTGGGGATTTCAGCCGAATTCGACATCGATGGATCTCCTTGCAATGGAAGCAGGCCGGGCCGTAGTCCGCCGGCGACCCGCAAGCGTGACGAAGGAGCCGCAACGGCCCAGAATAATCATTAGACCAGATTCATCTCAGAGAGAGTAGGATTGGTTGTATTGAATTGCGGTAGGTCCGGGTCGCTCCCCCAGGCGTCCGGCCCCCGGAGGGTTGAATGCTCGGCCAATGCCGGCGATAGAAACTCTTAAGGGGTCAGACGACCCGGCGCGGGCGCTATCCGGGTCTTTCCGATGAAGAGACGGATTTGGACAATTGCGTGCGTCTTCGGATGGGGTTCGGTTTTGTGGGCCGCCGCGCCCGCCCCGCTCACCACGCTCCGCGCCATTCACGCCCTGACGAATGTTGAGGCCAGGCAGGCGCTTCCAGTTGACTTCGAATCCACGGTTGTCTTTTCGCGCAGGTATGAGAATCTGCTCTTTGTCCAGGACGGCGACGCCGCTGTTTTTGTCCTCGATCCCGCCGGAATCGCGCTGGTTCCAGGGGATCGCATCCGGGTGCGCGGAACGATGCGGGCGAGCTTCCACCCGATCGTGGTGGGCAAGACGATCACCCTGCTCCACCACGGCGCCCCGCCCCCGCCGACGCCGGCCACCTTCGGGGACTTGATTCGCGCCCGGTACGACTGCAGGCTGGTGACTGTTCATGCCGTCGTCCGCGCCGCGGACCTGCTGGTGAGCGCGCAGGGCGGGGTGACCAGCTCTCGCCTGCAACTGCTTACCGAGGACGGCCATATCGAGGCAAACCTGGACAACAACGACGCAAGCGCCCTCAAGGATCTGCTGGACACGGAGGTTGAGATTACCGGAGTCGCCGCCGGAAAGTTCGATAACAAGATGGAGCAGACCGGGGCTGTGCTCTACGTTCCCTCATTGGCATACATCAAAGTGATCAAGCGTGCCGGCGCCAGTCCCTGGTCCCTGCCGGTCACGCCGATGGATCTGGTTCTGATCGACTATAAAATGCGCAACCTCACCCCCAGGGTCCGCGTCCATGGAACCATCACCTATTACCAGCCCGGCTCTGCCGTCGTGCTGCAAGACGGGGCCAAGAGCCTGTGGATTTCAACTCACACCCTCGACCCCTTGCAGATCGGCGATCAGGCGGATGCAACCGGGTTTCCCGACGCTCACGACCGCCTGTTGACCCTGACCGACGGCGAAGTCCAGGATAGCCACATCTTCCAGCCCGTATCGCCGCAACTGGCGACCTGGCAAGAACTGGGCTTCTGGAGCACGAATCAGCCCCATGGGCACCTGAACGATCTGGTCTCCATCGAAGGCCAGGTGGTCACGGAAGTTCGCGAGGCCGCCCAGGATGAGTATGTCGTGCTCTCGGATGGGCGCCTGTTTACCGCTATCTACCGCCACCCTCCCGCACCCGGCGCGCTTCCGCCCATGAAGGAAACTCCGCCAGGCTCCAGGATTCGCGTCACCGGAATCTGCGTGGTCGTGGATACCAACAACGTGAATCCGGGCTTTGAGGTGCCCTTCGACATTCTGATGCGGACTCCGGACGATATTGTGGTCGTCGTTAGTCCCTCTTTGCTGAACATTCGCAACCTGATCCTGGTCGTCTGCGCGCTGCTGCTGGTTGTCTTTGCAGTCATCGCCAGGGGCTGGGCCCTGGAGCGCAACGTGCGCCGTCAAACTGCCGCATTGGCCCACATCGAGCACCGGCGCAGCCAGATTCTTGAGGAGATCAACGGCTCCCGGCCCCTGGCTGAAATCATCGAAGCGATTACGGAGCTGGCCTCGTTCAAGCTGCATGGCGCTCCCTGCTGGTGCCAGATCGCCGACGGGGCCCGGTTGGGAAACTGCCCACCGCAACTCACCGCCCTGCGCATCGTCCAATGCGAGATTCCCGCCCGCTCCGGCCCGCCGCTGGGCGCAATCTTTGCCGCCTTCGGCCCGCTCACAAAACCCTCCAGCATCGAATTGGAGAGCCTATCCGCGGCTGTAGGGCTGGCCACGTTGGCCATCGAAACCCGCCGCCTGTACTCCGATCTGCTGCACCGCTCGGAGTTCGACCTGCTCACCGACATCCACAACCGCTTCTCGCTGGAAAAGCAACTGGACGCTCGCATTGAAGAAGCGCGCGAGAATGCCGGCGTCTTCGGGTTGATCTACGTCGACCTCGATGACTTCAAGCGGGTAAACGACCTCTACGGCCATCGCGTCGGAGACCTTTATCTGCAGGAGGTTGCGGAACGGATGAAGCGGCAGCTTGGCCCCCACGACCTGCTGGCACGGCTGGGCGGCGACGAGTTTGCGGTGCTGCTGCCCAAGGTGCACAACCGGGCGGAGGTCGAGGAGATCGCCCAGCGCCTGGAGCATTGCTTCGATGCGCCGCTGATTCTGGAGGGCCGCACCCTGCAAGGCACGGCCAGCTTCGGCATCGCCCTCTACCCGGAGGACAACCCCGCCAGGGACGGCCTGCTGAGCGTCGCCGACGCCGCCATGTACGCGGTCAAGAATCTCCGGAAGCAGGCCGCCAGCGAGAGCGCCGGAGGCGAGGAGCCGGCGATCACGGCGGGAAGTCGCGGATAAGAAAGGCCCGGCGCGGGACCTCGATTACTGGCAGGCGGCCCGCGGCTGCCGGTGCGGCTTGGCGTCAAGACCTGTCAAGCAGCAGGGCGAGGAGGTTTCCGGCAGCTTACCTTTGCGCGTTACTTTTGTGCCCGCATACATGGCTTGTACGTCCCGAAGTGATTCATTCGGCAGAGCTGCCGATATAAACTTGCAGGGGCAGGCGACGACGCGCCAGTTCGAGCGGACTATCCCGTGAAGAGACTTATTCCGGCATTTGCGCTGATTTTCGGATGGGCGCTGGTTGTCTGGGGGGCGGCGACGCCCGCCACGCTGACCACGCTCGGCGCTATTTGCGCCATGAGCAATGCCGAGGCTGCCAACCAGCCGCCGGTGGCCTTCGAAGCCACGGTCACCTACAGACGCGCCGACGAGACCACGCTCTTCGTTCAGGACGGCGACGCAGGGATCTATGTGTGGGCAGATCCAAAGTTCCAGATGGCTCCCGGCGATCGCGTTCTGATCAAGGGAGTGGCGAAGGAGAGTTTTCATCCCATTGTGGTTTCCGACAGCGTCACCGTGCTGCGCCACGGGTCCCTGCCCAGGCCGGCGCCGCTCTCCTATGACGAGTTGATGCAGGTCAAGTACGATAGCAGGCTCGTCTCGCTACGCGGCCGGGTTCGCAGCGCCGATATCGTGGCGAGCGCCAACCAGCTAACAGTTCATCTACGGTTGGAGGTCGATGGCGGCATCGTCGATGCGTGGGTAACCAACGGCGATGAGAAGGTCGCCAACCAACTGGTCGACGCCGAAGTGGAGGTCCTCGGAGTCGCCGGAGCAGCCTTTGACGGCAAGATGCAGCGTACGGGAGTTGTGCTTTCCATTCCTTCATTAAGCAATATCAAGATCCTCAAACCGTCTGAAACAAACCCCTGGACACTCCCCCTGAGCCAGATGGACGAGGTCTTCGACGACTATCGCGTGAAGGATCTCAGCCGAAGAGTCCGCATCCACGGAACCATTACCTACTTCGAGCCCGGCATAGCGCTCGTTCTGCAGAGCGGCGCAAAGAGCCTATGGGTCATCACCAGACGCGAGGAACAGTTGCACATCGGCCGCGAAGCGGACGTTACCGGCATTCCCGATGTGCATAGCGGCTTTCTGGCCATCGAAGATGGCGAAGTCAAGGAAAGCGAGATGTATGCCCCCATCGTCCCCAAGCCGGTCACGCGGAAGGAACTGACCGCGAGCAAGAACATCTTCGATCTGGTCACGATTGAAGGACAAGTTGTGACCGAGATTCGCGAGAATTATCAGGATCAGTATGTTCTGATCGCCGATGGCCAGGTCTTCTCCGCCGTTTACCGCCGCCCGGTTGTGTATACGGAACCTGTTGTCACACCGATGAAACCGGTTCCGCTGGGTTCCAGGGTCCGCGTTACCGGCATCTGTACCCTGGAAAACTCCAATCCCTTCGAGCGCGAAGTGCCCTTCGACATTCTGATGCGGACTCCCGACGATATTGTCGTCGTCGCCAATCCGTCTCTGCTGAACATTCGCAATCTGGTGCTGGTCGCCGGCGCGCTGTTGCTGCTGGTGATCGCGTCGCTGGCCTGGGGCGGGGCGCTGAGAAGCAAAGTCCGCAGCGCGACCGCCTCGCTCTCCGCCCGCATTGAAGCCGAGGCCGCTCTGGAGCGGCGCACCGCGCAACTGGAGCAGAAACGCTCGCGCATCCTGGAGGACATCAACGGCTCGCGGCCGCTGGCCGAGATCCTGGAGGAGATCACCGAGCTGGTCTCGTTCATGCTCAACGACGCCCCCTGCTGGTGCGAGGTCACCGATGGAGCGCGGCTGGGCGATTGCCCGCCGGATGCGGAGCGGCTGCGCGTCCTGGTGGAAGAGATTCCGGCCCGCTCCGGAGCGCCGCTGGGCAAGATATTTGCCGCCTTTGACCCGGAAGCGACACCCGCCGCCGGGAACGAAGCGCTCTCGGTGGGGGCCAAGCTGGCCACGCTGGCCATCGAAACCCGTCGCCTGTACTCCGATCTGCTGCACCGCTCGGAATTCGACCTGCTCACCGACATCCACAACCGCTTCTCGCTGGAGAAGCAACTGGATGCCCGCATTGAAGAAGCGCGAGAGAATGCCGGCATCTTCGGGTTGATCTATGTCGACCTGGATGGATTCAAGCAGGTAAACGATCTTTACGGCCATCACGTCGGAGATCTCTTTCTGCAGGAGGTTGCCGAACGCATGAAGCGGCAGCTTCGCCCCCAGGATCTGCTGGCGCGGCTGGGCGGCGACGAGTTTGCCGTGCTGCTTCTCAAGGTGCGCAACCGGGCGGATGTCGAGGAGATCGCCCAGCGCCTGGAGCATTGCTTCGATCTCCCGCTGACCCTGGAAGGACACATCTTGCAAGGAGCGGCCAGCTTCGGCATCGCCCTCTACCCGGAGGACAGCGCCACCAAAGACGGCTTGCTGAGCGCCGCCGACGCCGCCATGTATGCGGCAAAAAACAACAAGCGTCCGATCGAATCGACCCTGGATCAGAGCCTGGCCCCCGAACTGACATCGATCAGTCACACATGAGCAATCCCCCTCGCGCCCTGCGGAAGCGCCCCCGGCCGGTTCCGCAATCAAGACGTATCTTTGGGGCCGGGGTGATTCATTTACGAACCCTGCCGATAGAATTCTCAGGACCCGGAAAGCGTGGAACCAGCTGGTCCGGCGGATGCCTGATGAAGAGATGGACTCCAGCGGGTGCGATCGTTCTTTGCTGGGCCTCGGTCGCCTGGGCCTCGGCGCCCGCCCCGCTGACCACGCTGCGCGCCATTCACGCCCTGAGCAATGCCGAGGCCAGCCAGGAGCTGCCAGTCGCGTTCGAAGCGACCGTAACCTACTTCCGCGGCTATGAAAACACGCTGTTTGTGCAGGATGGCGACGACGCCCTTTATATATGGAGCACGACCGGTCTCAAACTGATTCCCGGCGACCGCATTCTGGTGGAGGGAAAGACGCACGCGGACTTCAGTCCCAATGTGCATAGCGAGAAGATCACCCTGCTGCGCCATGGCGCTTTGCCCAAGCCGTTGCCAACCAGCTTCGACGAGTTGATCCGCGGCCGGAACGACTGCCTGCTGGTCACCGTGCGTGCCGTTGTACGCGCTGCCAATCTGGCCCGGCGTTCGATAACGGGCAACGCCAGCCTGCCGATGGTCACCACCATCCGCCTGCAACTGGTCACTGAGAGCGGCGGCATTCTGGCCTTCATCGACAGCGACGATGCGGGCGCGCTGTCAGGCCTGCTGGACGCCGAAGTGGAGATCACCGGGGTTGCGGGGGGGCTTTTCGACGGCAAAATGCAGCAGACAGGGGTCCTGCTCCACATCTCCAGCCTGGCGGGCGTGAAGGTTCTGAAACGCGCCGCGGTCAGCTCGCGGTCCCTTCCGGTAACGCCCATGGACAAGGTTCTCGCCGGCTATCGCATGCATGATCTCACTGAGAGGGTCCGTGTTCATGGAACCATCACCTATTACAGCCCCGACACAGCCGTTGTGCTGCAAAATGGCTCCAAGAGCCTGTGGATTGCCACCAATACGACCAGCGGCGACTTGCGCATCAACGATGAAGCCGACGCAACCGGCTTTGCCGACGTCCACAGCGGCTTCCTGACCCTGACCGACGGCGAAATCTGGGACAGCAACGAACCGGCCAACGTCTCACCGCAACCGGCAACCTGGAAGCAGCTCACATCGAGCAGCCATCCATTCGACCTGGTCTCTACCGAGGGAGAAGTGGTGACCGAGGTCCGGGAGCCCAAACAGGATGAATACGTCCTGTCCTCCGATGGGCAGCTATTCGGCGCGATTTACGGCCACCTGAATGGGGTGGGTCTGCCCATGAAGCAGATTCCGGTTGGAGCCCGCGTCCGTGTCACCGGCATTTGTATTCTGGAGAACTCCAACCCATTCAATAAACAGGTTCCTTTCGATATTCTGCTGCGCTCGCCTGATGATATTGCGATCATCGCCAAGCCGTCCCTATTGACGGTTCGCAACCTCATGCTTGTCCTCAACCTGATGCTGCTGGTCGTGATTGCGGTGGGCGGCTGGGGCTGGACGCTGCGAAGAAAGGTGCGCATGCAGACCGGCGCGCTGGCCAAGCGCATCGAAGCCGAGGCCGCTCTGGAGCGGCGCACCGCGCAACTGGAGCAGAAGCGCTCGCGCATTCTGGAGGACATCAACGGCTCGCGGCCGCTGGCCGAGATTCTGGAGGAGATCACCGAACTGGTCTCTTTCATGCTCAACGACGCTCCCTGCTGGTGCGAGGTCGCCGATGGCGCGCGGCTGGGCAACTGCCCGCCGGACGCGGACCCGCTGCGCGTCCTGGTGGAAGAGATTCCGGCTCGCTCCGGACCGGCGCTTGGCAATATCCTTGCCGCCTTCGATCCGGAAGCGACGCCCGCCGCCGGCAAGGAAGCGCTCTCGGTGGGCGCCAAGCTGGCCACGCTGGCCATCGAAACCCGCCGCCTGTACTCCGACCTGCGCCATCGCTCGGAGTTCGACCTGCTCACCGACATCCACAACCGCTTCTCCATGGAGAAGCAACTGGACGCCCGCATTGAAGCGGCACGCGAAAGTGCCGGCATCTTCGGGTTGATCTACGTCGATCTCGATGACTTCAAGCAGGTGAACGACCTGTATGGCCATCACACCGGAGACCTCTATCTACAAGAGGTTGCGGAGCGCATGAAGCGGCAGCTTCGCCCTCATGACCTGCTGGCGCGGCTGGGCGGCGACGAGTTTGCCGTGCTGCTTCCCAAGGTGCGCAACCGCGCGGAGGTCGAGGAGATCTCCGAGCGCCTCGAGCATTGCTTCGACCTCCCGCTGATCCTGGAAGGACAGACCCTGCAAGGCGCGGCCAGCTTCGGCATCGCCCTCTACCCGGAGGACAGCGCCACCAGGGACGGCCTGCTGAGCGCCGCCGACGCCGCCATGTACGTGGCCAAGCACAGCAAGCGCCCGATGGAAGAGGGCCTGGCTGAGAGTTCGCGACCCGAACTCACATCCCAAAACCGCGCATAAGCGGCTTCCGCACACCGGACGAATGTCGCGCGATTCGCGGCGCCAAGGCGATTTTCCCACTGCCGTACCCCGAAACCAGTGCCCGCAAGCGGCTTTTTCATCCAGAAAAGGCCGCTTCATGCAATCCATGCAAGGAGATAGGAATTCGAGAACCGCTCCCACCGCATATTTTTTATGGCGGAGTGATTCGTTGGCGAGTCCTGCCGATAGAACGCTTAGGAGCAGAAAGCGCGGGAGGGTTTGGAGCCCGCATCCGCAATGAAGAGACTGATTCCAGCAGTTGCAATCGTTCTTGGCTTGGCCTCATCAGCCTGGGGGGCGGCGCAGCCCGCTCCGCTCACCACGCTGCGCGAGATTGAAGCTCTCAGCAACGCTGAAGCCGACAAGGGTTTGCCGGTCGCCTTTGAAGCGACTGTGACGTACTACCACAAGGGCGGATATACGCTCTTCATGCAGGACGGCGGCGTCGGCATCTACGTCAGCCCCGACCCCAAAGACGATCTGCACCCCGGCGATCGTGTGCTGGTCCGCGGCAAGACCGCGGGCAGCTTCCACCCCGTTGTGTACAGCGACAGCATCGTGGTGCTCCATCACGGAGGATTGCCCAAGCCCGTTCCGGCCACCTTCGACGAGTTGATCAAGGGCCAGCGCGACTGCCTGATGGTCACCGTGCGCGGCGTGGTGCGCGCCGCCGACCTGAAAGTGGATTCGCCTGACAATTACGGCGGCAACCTGCAACTACTCACCGAGGGCGGCTACATTCAGGTGAGCATCTTCAACTCCAGGGAAAAGGGAATCGAAGGCCTATTGGATGCTGAAATCGAGGCAACCGGAGTGGCCGGAGGACTCTTCGACGGCAAGATGCAGCCGCATGGCATCGTCATCAGCGTCGCCACGCCCACGGACATCAAGATCCTCAAACGCCCCAGCGCCAGCCCGTGGACCCTGCCCCTGACGCCGATGGGGCAGATCATCAGCGGCTTCCATGTCTCCGATCGGACGCAGCGGGTCCGGGTGCATGGCACTCTCACCTACTACCAGCCCGGCTCGTCCGCGGTGATTCAGGACGGTCCCAGCAGCCTTTGGATCTCCACCTGGACCTATCAGCCGATGAAGGTCGGCGATGTGGTGGACGCAACCGGCTTTCCCGAATCGCACAACGGCTTTTTGGCCTTGACCCGCGCCGAGATCCAGGATAGCCGCGTCCAGGCGCCGATCACGCCCTTTCCGACGACCAGGAGGCAACTGACCGAGAGCCATCACATCATCGATCTGGTTACTCTGGAGGCGCAGGTGGTGACCGAGGCCCGCGGCGGCACCCAGGACGAGTACGACCTGACCGCCGACGGCCAGCTCTTCACGGCCATCTACCGCCATCCAATCGAAAAAGACCAGCTTCCGCCGATGAAGGAGATTCCTATCGGCTCCAGAGTCCGTCTCACCGGCATCTGCATCACCGAAGATTCGAATCCATTCAATCCCGGGGTGGGCTTCGATATTCTGATGCGCGACTTCGACGACATTACGGTGGTCGCCAAGCCTTCGCTGATCAATCTGCGCAACCTCATGCTGGCGTTGAGCCTGATGGCGCTGGTGGTGGTTGCCGTGGGCGGATGGGGCTGGATGCTGAGAAGGAAAGTCGGTCAGCAGACGGCCACTTTGGCTTCCATGGCCCAATTTGAACAGCGGCGCAGCAAGATTTTGGAAAGGATCAACGGCTCTGATCCATTGGACAGCGTTCTGGAGGAAATCACCGCGCTAGTCTCTTCGATGCTGGACGGCGCCCCCTGCCGGTGCGAGATTACCGGCGGCGAATGTAGCGCCGACTCGGCGCATCCCGCCGCCGAGGGCCTCCTTCAGGCTCAGATTGACGGTCACGACGGCGCCGTCCTCGGAAGGATCATTGCCGTCCTCGATCCTCTCGCGCCCCACGCTGCCGAGGAGATGGAGGTGATCACAACGGGCGCGCGGCTGGCCGCGCTGGCCATTGAAACCCGGCGGCTATACTCCGATCTGCGCCGCCGCTCCGAGTTCGATCTGCTCACGGATGTTCCCAACCGCTTCGCCATGGAAAAGTTCATGGATCTACAGATCGAAGATGCGCGCCAATCCGGCAGAAGTCTCGGGCTGATCTACATCGACCTGGACAAATTCAAGCCCATCAACGACACCTATGGCCACCACGTGGGCGACCTTTACCTCCAGGAGGTGGCGCTACGCATGAGCCGCCAGTTGCTCGGCGTTGATATGCTGGCGCGGCTGGGCGGCGACGAGTTTGCCGCCATGGTCTCGCTCAAGCATGGCCGCGCCGACCTGGAAACGATTCTGGCCCGGCTGGAGAGCTGCTTTGACGAGCCGTTTGTAATCGAAGGCCACCTTATCCAGGGTGCGGCCAGCTTTGGCTTTGCTCTCTACCCGGAGAACGGCGCAACCAAAGATAGCCTGCTGAGCGCCGCCGATGCCGCGATGTACGCAGTCAAGTACCGGAGGCGGCAAATGGCACAGAGTCTGGCGCAGAGCCAGCTTCCGGAACTCTCAGCCGCGGGGCGTTCCTGATCGCGGTTCTTGGAGCAAATCGCGCCGCGGGCGGCACAAATGAGAGACCCGCTCAGCGCACATGCAACTGAGAGATCGCGACCTTTCCCTTTACAATTTCCGCTTTGCGCCAGCTGCTTTTATCGTTCAAGGCGACCCAGCGCCGTTCTTCGCTGCGGTAATGCCAATCCTTGTCCAGTTGATAGTAGATCAGCATCCCGCTCGACTCCAGGATGTTCACAATGCTGTTGTCGTGCTGGTTCCTTTCATCGAAGTCCGTCGATGCGCTCTGCCCCATCTCCGAGTAAACCTCATTCAACTCGAAGAGCATCGCGTTCATCTCTTCATTCATGGGCTCGGCATTCAGGCCGATCCGCTTAGCCTCGCGCAATGTAATCGGATAGGTATGCGACGGATACCCTGAATTGAGAGTGTTGCTGATCTCTCTGGATTTCGTCATATCTTCAATGTGATAGGAGAGTATCTCCTCGCAGATGCGGGTGGAGAGCGCGCTGGAGCGGTCGACCGCGCCAATCACAAGGGGATGTACAAAAGGAAACAGCGCCGCATAAGGATTGGCGACGGAATCCTTTGCCTGCTCGGTCCACAGACGTATTACGCGGAGCAATTCATCGTTGCTCACGCTCACGCGGTCATTGTCACGGTCGATTGGAGAAAGATCGTGAGTCAGCGAGGTATCTACGGCTGAAAGATGTGCCAGCGGCCCCATCAGAATCCGGTCGGCCCCAAGGGCCAACATCGTGGCGGCCGACTGACATTCGAGAGGGGCCAGCACCGTGAGGTGGTCCACATATCTGCGCAGAAGGTTGACCATGCGCAGAGCGGCCTGCCCCGAGCCGCCATCCGATTTAAGAAAAAGCGAGAGCCTTTCCAGCTTGCCAGCGTTGCGCAGCAATGCATATAAGCCGATTACGTCATTCTGGCAGATGGAACCCTTGGTGGAATTCCAATAAGTTAATACCGGCTCGCCGAGAGCCGCGGCCAGCTTTTCGATCACCGGCTGGGTGCGTTCCATGAGCACCGGCGGCTTCGTTGCCACCGGTCGCTTGGGTTGTGCCTTGACAGTCGCGTTCCTAGGCATAATTGGCCTGCTTGTGTATGAATCGCTTCGCCCATCTTAGCAAACCCGCTCGGATCGGCACAAAAGACAAGAGGCCCGGCTTGTGCCGGGCCTCTTGGGTTGGGAAAAACCAATGTTGCCTAAACGGCAAGTCCTACTCGGCCGCCATCTCCTCGGCCTCGCCCTCCTGGCGCATCAACTCCAGTTCGCGCTCGGCGGCTTCGATCTCAGCGGTGACTTCCTGCTGCACGCGGGCCGCCGCTTCCTCCAGCTCCGGTGAGAGCTGAACGTTGCGGTAGTACTCCAGGCCGGTGCCGGCCGGAATCAGCCGTCCTACGATTACGTTCTCCTTCAGGCCGCGCAGGCTGTCCACCGCGCCGTTGATGCTGGCCTCGGTGAGCACGCGGGTGGTCTCCTGGAAGCTGGCCGCGGAGATGAAGCTGTCGGTCGAAAGCGAGGCCTTGGTGATGCCCAGCAGCAGCGGACGCCCGATGGCCGGACGGCCTCCCAGCGCCAGCACGCGCTCGTTCTCCTCGCGGAAGCGGAAGCGGTCCACCTGCTGTTCGAGCAGGAAGCTGGTGTCGCCGACTTCGTCGATTCTGACCCAGCGCAACATCTGCCGGACAATGACTTCAATGTGCTTGTCGCTGATAGCCACGCCCTGCAGCCGGTAGACCTCCTGGATTTCATTCACCAGGTAGGCTTGCAGTTCCTTTTCGCCCAGCACGGCGAGAATATCGTGCGGATTCAGCGGACCGTCCATCAGCGGGTCGCCGGCTCTGAGCCGCTCTCCCTCCTGGACATTGACGTGAATGCCGCGCTGGACTGAATATTCCTTCTCGTCGCCGTTGTCCGCGGTCACATAAATCTTGCGCTGCCCCTTGGCGACTTCGCCGAAGCGGACCACGCCGTCGATCTCGCTGATGATGGCCGTCTCGCGCGGCTTGCGCGCCTCGAAGAGCTCGACCACGCGCGGCAGACCGCCGGTAATATCCTTGGTCCGCGTGCTCTCCTTGGGAATCTTCGCGAGCACGTCGCCCGGACCCACATCGTCGCCGTCCTCGACCATCAGGTGAGCGCCGCGCGGCAACAGGTACCGCTTATGGCCCTTGGCGTTCTTCACCACGATGGCTGGCTGCCGCTTCTCGTCGGGAGCGTCGGCCACCACCCAGCGCGAGAGGCCGGTCACTTCGTCCACCTCTTCGTTCAGCGTGATGCCTTCCTGCAGGTCCTTGAACTGCGCGGCCCCGCCGATCTCGGTGAGAATGGCGTAGGTGTACGGGTCCCACTCGGCCAGCAACTGACCCAGCTTGACCTGCTCGCCGTCCTTGACCCGCAGGCGCGCGCCATAGACCACCTGGTAGCGCTCCTTCTCACGGCCGCGTTCGTCCTGGATGGCCACTGAACCGGAGCGGTTCATTGCCACCAGCGTGCCGTCCTTGCTCTCAACATAATTGAGATTGATGAAGCGCACGAAGCCGTTGTTCTTGGCGTCCAGGCGCGACTTGTCCTGCACGCGGCTGGCGGTGCCGCCCACGTGGAAGGTGCGCATGGTCAACTGCGTGCCCGGCTCGCCGATCGACTGCGCGGCGATGACGCCGCAGGTCTCGCCCAGCTCGACCATGCGGCCCGATCCCAGGTTGCGCCCGTAGCACAGCGCGCAAACGCCGCGCCGCGATTCGCAGGTCAGCACCGAGCGGATTCTTACCTTCTCCTTGCCCGCGGCCTGAATCGCCGAGGCGATATCCTCGTCGATGCCCTGGTTCAGATCGACCACCAAATTGCCGTCGTAGTCTTTAATCCTCTCCAGGGAGACGCGGCCGATGATGCGGTCCCTCAACTCCTCGATGATCTCGCCCGATTCGACGATCGAGCCGACGTAAATGCCTTCCATCGTGCCGCAATCGTACTCGGTCACGATCACGTCCTGGGCCACGTCCACCAAGCGGCGGGTCAGGTAGCCGGAGTCGGCCGTCTTCAGCGCCGTATCGGCCAATCCCTTGCGCGCGCCGTGGGTCGAGATGAAGTATTCCAGCACCGTGAGCCCCTCGCGGAAGTTCGCAGTGATGGGCGTTTCGATCACCTCGCCCGATGGCTTGGCCATCAGTCCTCTCATGCCGGAGAGCTGGCGAATCTGCTGCTTCGATCCGCGTGCGCCGGAGTCGGCCATGATGTAGATCGGGTTCATGGCCCCCTCCTCGTCGGCGCGCTTCATGTTCCCGAACATCTCGTCGGCCACCTTGTCGGTCACCGCCGACCACATCTGGATGACCTTGTTCGACCGCTCGCCGTTGGTGATTGCGCCGTCCATGTACTGCTTCTGAACCTCGACAACCTTGAGGTCAGCCTCGCGCACCACGGTGTATTTGCTGTCGGGAATGACCATGTCGTCGAGGCCCACGGAAAGGCCGGAGCGCGTGGCGTACTGGAAGCCAAGCTCCTTGATGCGGTCCAACATTCCGACGGTAACTTCCAGGCCCAGATTCTGGTTGCAGTAGTTCACCAGTTGCCCGATGCCCTTCTTCTTCAACAGGCCGTTGATGAACGGCATCCCGGCCGGCAGCGCGTCATTCAAAATCACGCGGCCCACGGTGGTCGAGAGATACTGCTTATCGAAGTCCACCGGCTCGACGTGCGTCAGATCTTGATCGTCATAGGCTGTCGTCATGTCCAGCACCTTGCCGGTGTAGCGCAGGCGGATGGGCGAAAGCGTTTCGACCTCGCGGGCTTCCAGAGCCATGAGGATCTCTTCGGTGTTGGCGAAGACGCGTCCCTCTCCCTTGGCGTTCTTCTTGGCCTTGGTCAGGTAGTAGAGGCCGAGGACCATGTCCTGCGAGGGCACGGTGATGGGCTGGCCGGAGGCCGGCGAAAGAATGTTGTGCGAAGCCAGCATCAGCACGCTGGCTTCAATCTGCGCCTCCGGCGAGAGCGGAATGTGCACCGCCATCTGGTCGCCGTCGAAGTCGGCGTTGAAGGCCGTGCAGACCAGCGGGTGAATCTTGATGGCCTTGCCCTCGACCAGCACCGGCTCAAAGGCCTGAATGCCCAGCCGATGCAGCGTTGGCGCGCGGTTGAGCAGCACCGGGTGGTCTTTGATGACCTCCTCAAGAATGTCCCAGACCACCGACTCCTGCATCTCCACCATCTCCTTGGCCTGCTTGATGGTGGTGCAGTGGCCGGTCTGTTCGAGGCGATGGTAGATGAAGGGCTTGAAGAGTTCGAGGGCCATCTTCTTGGGCAATCCGCACTGGTGCAGCTTCAACTCCGGACCGACGACGATCACCGAGCGGCCCGAGTAATCGACGCGCTTGCCCAACAAATTCTGTCTAAAGCGTCCCTGCTTGCCCTTGAGCGTATCGGACAAAGACTTGAGCGGACGGTTGTTGGCTCCGCGCAGCACCCGGCCGCGGCGGCCGTTGTCGAAGAGGGCGTCCACCGCCTCCTGCAACATGCGCTTCTCGTTGCGCACAATCACTTCGGGCGCGTGCAGGTCCATCAGCTTCTTCAACCGGTTGTTGCGGTTGATGACGCGGCGATAGAGGTCGTTCAAATCGGAGGTGGCGAAGCGTCCGCCGTCCAGCGGCACCAGGGGGCGCAGCTCTGGAGGAATCACCGGCAGCACATCCAGAATCATCCACTGCGGCTTGTTATCGCTCTTGCGGAAGGCCTCGACGACCTTTAGCCGCTTGGCATACTTCAGCTTTTTCTGCGCCGAAGTCTCCGCCTTCATTCTTTCGCGCAGCTCGACGCCCAGCTCGTCGATCTGGACGCGCTTGAGCAGTTCCTTGATGGCCTCCGCGCCCATCATCGCCTTGAAGCCCGAGGGGCGGAACTGAGCATCCAGCTCGCGGTACCGGGCTTCGTCCTTGATGATCTCGCGCTCCTTCACTCCCGGCGCGTCGCCAGCGTCGATGACGACATAGGACTCGAAGTAGAGAATCCCTTCCAGGTCCCGCAACGAAATATCCAGCAGGTGTCCGATGCGCGAGGGCAGCCCCTTGAAGAACCAGACGTGCGAGCAGGGCGAGGCCAGCTCAATGTGGCCCATGCGCTCGCGGCGCACCTTGCTCACCGTCACTTCCACGCCGCACTTGTCGCAGATCACGCCGCGGTGCTTCATGCGCTTGTACTTGCCGCAGAGGCACTCCCAATCGGTGACCGGCCCAAAGATGCGCGCGCAGAAAAGCCCGTCGCGCTCCGGCTTGAAGGTGCGGTAGTTGATCGTCTCCGGCTTGGTGACCTCGCCGTGCGACCAACTGCGGATCTTCTCCGGCGATGCCAGCATGATCCGGATAGCGTCGAAATCGGTAATGGGACCAGAAAGCTCAAAAGGATTTGAACGGAACAAGGTGACCCTCCTTGGCGGGCTTCATCGGCGCCTGCCGCGGCTTTTCCCGGGATTTATTAAGGATCCTTCCTTCCCGGGAAGCGGCGCTTACCGCTTTCAAGAAGAACCCTAAAAACAGTTGTCAGTTCTCAGTTTTCAGTTCTCAGTTCGACGGTACGGCTCGTTAACTTTGTCGATCACCATGACGTTGAACACTGATCGCAAAAAACTGATGACTGAGAACTGAGAACTAACGTCAATCGGCGACCGCCGCCAAATCCGGCGCGGGCAGTTTCTTCACCAGATCCGCGCGCTTGATCAATTCCACGTCCAGGCAGAGCGACTGCAACTCGCGGATCAATACATTGAACGACTCCGGCACGCCCGGCTCGATGGCCGCCTCGCCCTTGACGATGGCCTCGTAAATCTTTGTCCGGCCATAAACGTCGTCGGACTTCGCCGTCAGCAGCTCCTGAAGAATGTAGGCGGCGCCGTAGGCTTCCAGCGCCCAGACTTCCATCTCGCCGAAGCGCTGTCCGCCGAATTGCGCCTTGCCGCCCAGCGGTTGTTGCGTAATCAGCGAGTACGGCCCGATGGAACGCGCGTGAATCTTGTCGTCCACCAAGTGCGAGAGCTTGAGCATGTAGATGTAGCCCACCGTGACCGGCTGCTCGAATTGCTCGCCGGTCATGCCGTCGTAGAGCATCGTCTTGCCGGAGGAAGGCAAGCCGGCCGAAGCCAGCAGCGCCTTGATCTCCTCTTCCCGCGCGCCGTCGAAGACCGCGGTTCCGAACCAGATGCCGTGCTCCATTCCCGCGCCGACGCGCAGCAAGGTCTCGTCGTCGAGTTCCAGCAACTGGCGCAGCGCCGCCGTTCCGGCGAACTCCTTCTTCATCAATTCCCGCGTGTACTCCGCATCGGTGTTGGCGCGAATCAGATCGGCAATCTTGCTGCCCAGCGCATGTGCGGCCCAGCCCAGGTGCGTCTCCAGAATCTGGCCCACGTTCATGCGGGAAGGCACGCCCAGCGGGTTCAGCACAATCTCGACCGGCGTTCCATCGGGCAGATACGGCATGTCTTCCTCGGGAAGAATGCGCGCGATCACGCCCTTATTACCATGTCGCCCGGCCATCTTGTCGCCCACCGAAAGCTTGCGCTTCATGGCCACATAGACCTTCACCAGCTTGATGACGCCGGGCGGCAGCTCGTCGCCCTTCTGCAGCTTGGCCACCTTCTCATTGGTGATCTTGCGCAGCACTTCAATCTGCCGCGAGGTCATCTCTTCGATCTCGTCGATCTGCTCGTTGACGCGCGGATCCTTGTCGGCGTAGCGGATGCGCTTCAAATTCTTAGTCGAGATGCGCTCGATGGTTTCGCGGTCCAGAATCGCCGCCTTGACCAGCAGCCGCTTGTTGGTGCGCTCGTCGTGCAGGTCGGCCAGAACCTCCTTGCCGCCCAGAATGGCGTCCAAGCGCTTCAGCCGCTCATCGGTCAGAATGCGAATCTCGTCGCCCAGATTCTTTTCGAGCTTGGCGACATACTCGGCCTCGATCTGCTTGGCGCGCTCGTCCTTCTCCTGGCCCTTGCGGCTGAAGATGCGCACGTCCACGATCGTGCCCTCGATGCCCGGAGGGCAGGTCAGCGACGCATCGCGCACATCGCCGGCCTTCTCGCCGAAGATGGCGCGCAGCAGCTTCTCTTCCGGCGTCAGTTGCGTCTCGCCCTTGGGCGTGACTTTGCCGACCAGGATGTCGCCGTGCTTGATCTGGGCGCCGATGCGGATCACGCCGCTCTCATCCAGTTCGCGCAGCGCATGTTCGCTCACGTTGGGAATGTCGCGCGTGATCTCCTCGGGCCCCAGCTTGGTGTCGCGGGCTTCGATTTCAAATTCCTCGATGTGCACCGAGGTGTAGTAGTCCTCGCGCACCAGCCTCTCGCTGATCAGAATCGCGTCCTCGAAGTTGTAGCCGCGCCAGGGCATGAAGCCCACCAGCACGTTGCGCCCCAGCGCCAGCTCGCCCTGCTCGGTGCACGGCCCGTCGGCGATGACCTGCCCCTTGACCACCCGCTCGCCCTCGCGGACCACCGGCTTCTGATTGATGCAGGTATTCTGGTTCGACCGCTTGAACTTGATCAGCGTGTAGATGTCCGAGCCAACCTCGCGCGACAACTGCGTGGGATGATGCTCGCCTTCGACGCGCACGATGATGCGCTGCGAGTCGACCGAATCCACGATGCCGTTGCGCTTGGCCAGAATCACGGCGCCGGAGTCGCGCGCCGTCACGCCTTCCATGCCCGTGCCCACCAGCGGCGCCTCGGCCACCAGCAGCGGAACAGACTGGCGTTGCATGTTGGCGCCCATCAGCGCGCGGTTGGCGTCGTCGTGCTCCAGGAACGGCACCAGCGACGCGGCCACTGAAACCAACTGCTTGGGGCTTACGTCGATGTAATCCACGTCGGTCCGGTTGACCAGCACAAAGTTCCCCATGCGCCGCGCGTTCACCAGATCCTCGGTGATGTGGCCGCTCTCGTCGAATTCGATGTTGGCCTGCGCGATGGTGTGCTTGTCCTCTTCCCATGCCGAGAGATAGAAGCTGTAGGGGATGTGATCGATGATCCGCTTGCCCGCCTTCTTCAGCCCGGCGTTCAGCCGCGCCGCCTCTTCCTTTTCGATGTGATCGCCTACGCGCAGGCCGCTCTCGCCGGCGTTGACAATCTCCACAAAATCCAAAATGCGCGAGTCCTTCACCTTGCGGTAAGGCGACTCGATGAAGCCGTACTCGTTGATACGCGCAAAGCAGCTCAGCGAGCTGATAAGCCCGATGTTCGGGCCTTCCGGAGTTTCAATGGGGCAGATGCGTCCGTAGTGCGTGGGATGCACGTCGCGGACCTCGAAGCCGGCCCGCTCGCGGCTCAATCCGCCCGGCCCAAGCGCCGACAAGCGCCGCTTGTGCGTGATCTCGGAGAGCGGATTGGTCTGATCCATAAATTGGGAGAGCTGTGATGAACCGAAGAACTCGCGGATCGCCGCCATCACCGGCTTGGCGTTGATCAGGTCGTGCGGCATCGCCGTCGTCAGCTCCTGATAGACGCTCATCTTCTCCTTGATGGCCCGCTCCATGCGCACCAATCCGATGCGGAACTGGTTCTCCATCAACTCGCCCACCGCGCGGACGCGGCGGTTGCCCAGGTGATCGATGTCGTCCACCATGCCGATGTTCTTGCGCAGCTTGAGCAGGTAGCGGATGGTGGCGTAGAAGTCCTCGGGCGTGAGCGTGCGGTGCGCCAGCCCCGTCGCGTCCTGATTCTCGTAGAGCTTGATATTGAACTTCAACCGGCCCACGCGCGAAAAATCGTACTTGCGCGGATCGAAGAACATGCCCTCGAAGAGCGCCGTCGCCGTGTCCAGCGTCGGCGGGTCGCCCGGCCGCAGCTTGCGGTAGATCTCGATCAGCGCCTCCTCGGTCTTGTGGATCGAATCGCGCTTCAGCGTGTTGGCGATAATGTTGCCCGCGTCGTCGCGCTCCGGGAAGAAGACCTCGAAGACAGCCGCTCCGCTGGACAAAACTTTGTGCAGCCGGTCGGCGGTCAGCTCGACGTTGGCCTCCACCACCACTTCGCCGGTGTTCAGGTCCACCACGTCGGCCGCGGTCAGCGCGCCGTCCAGCTCGGCCTGCTCGACTTCGATCCGATCGATCCCCGCCGTCCGCAGCGCCTTGAGCGAGTGCGGCGTGATCTTGCGCCCGGAGAAGGCAATTTCCTGGCCGCCGGCAACAACCGCGTGCGCCGGCTTGGCGCCCACCAGGTGCGTATTCGCCTTCGCGTCCTCGGGAACCGCCCAGAACAGCTTGCCGTCCGCGATGTGCAGCCGGTCCACGGTATAGAAAGTCTTCAGGATCTCCTCGTCGGAACGCAGCCCTAGCGCGCGCAGGAAGATCGTTCCCAGAAACTTGCGCTTGCGGTCGATGCGGACATAGAGAGTATTTTTCTGGTCGTACTCGAACTCCACCCACGAGCCGCGATAAGGAATGATCTTGCCCAGAAAGTAGGTGCGATTGTTGGCCGTCTCAAAAAACACGCCAGGCGACCGGTGCAATTGCGACACAATTACACGTTCTGTCCCGTTCACGATGAAGGTCCCGTTCGGCGTCATCAGCGGAATATCGCCGAAGAAGACCTCTTGTTCTTTAATGTCGCGAATCGTCTTGTTGCCGGTCTCGGGGTCCTTGTCGTAGATGGTGAGCCGAACCGTGACGCGCAAGGGCGCCGAGAAGGTCATGCCCCGCTCCTCGCACTCCTGCTGGTCGTACTTCAGTTGCAGGCTCACCGGATCGCCGCACTTGTTGCAGAAGTCGGGCGTGTTCTTGTTGTAGGTGCCGCACTTCTGGCAGAGCACATCGCCGGGATGGAATGGATCGGTAATCACCATCGACCCGCAATGCACGCAGGCCGTCCTCAGGTGATGCAGCCCCTTCAGGTGGCCGCACTTGCACTCCCAGTTGCCGATCGAGAAATCCACGAAATCCAACTGCGAGATGCCGCGGAAGTCGGTAATCGGAAATACCGAGACGAAAACCGACTGCAAGCCCGCGTCGTCGCGCTCGTTGGGCAGCTTGTCCATCTGCAGGAATCGCTCATAGGAGCGCCGCTGCACTTCAATCAGGTTGGGAATCTGGGTTGCGGTGGGAATCTTTGAAAAATCGAGCCGGCTGCGAATTGCGCGCTTCTCGTTGGGCATGTTCACTCCTGACCCTGGTCGCTCCGGCGCCAAATCTGGTCCGGGTCGGCGCCCGAGTCTGATCGGCGCCGGCTGAATACGGTAAGTAAGTCAAAAAAGCCGGACTGGCGCATTACGCTCCCAGTCCCCAATCCTCAAGTTCCCCGGCAAATCCCCCGGCTGGCCGGGAGAGGGGCCGCAAACACGCCGGGATTTCCCCAGGTCAGGCATCCTCTGTGAGAGTTCGGTCAAAAAACGCGTGGTGGGCATTGCCGCACATCCGGCAAGTGCGCTAGACTGCGCACAGTCGAGGAAGCAAACGTTGATCGAAACTGTTTACGATTCTGGTGCGGGTCGGGCAGATTTCCCTTGTTGGCCCCGTTTGCCGCAGCCGGGAGACACAAAGAGCCCGCGAGGACGCGATCCCTCACGAGCGCGGCTCAAAGCCTGTGCCCCCATCCGAATTCTCTTTGAATGCCCTCGCCGATCCCAAAGCTCGCTTCTGCCGCTCGCTCGCCAGCCACTCGCTAACCGTCAACGGATACCCGGCCTGCCACCCAAGTAAACCGTTGACCCTAAGGCACTTAGTTACAATACGGACCTCGCTGCCGGAAGGCTTGGCTCAACCCCGGCCTGCGGACGATTGCGTGCCAATCCACAACTCTCAAGGCGCGCCCGCCAAACCCGCCCCATTCCCTCGAAAAAACGGAATGAGCCAAAAGACGCGCATCCGTTATTCTAGCGCGTTCCGGCCAGCCTTGCAAGCTGCCCGGCTTGGCCGCCGGGCAGCTTGATCGCGCATCGCTCGATCCTACTTGATTTCGATCGTCGCGATGCCTTCGAACTTCTTCCGGATCGCCTCGGCCTCGTCCTTGGTCGCGTTCTCCTTGATCGGCTTGGGAGCGCCATCGACCAGGTCCTTGGCTTCCTTCAGGCCCAGCGAGGTAACCTCGCGAACGGCCTTGATGGTGTTGATCTTGTTCGCCCCGAAGTCCTTCAGAATCACCGCGAACTCGGTCTTCTCCTCGACCACCGGAGCCGCTGCGCCTGCCGCCGCCACCGCTACCGGGGCCGCTGCCGCCGCCGAAACCCCCAGCCGCTCTTCCAGCTTCTTCACCAGAGCCGCCGCTTCCAGCAAGGTCAGGGATACAATTTGCTCTTCCAACTGCGCTAGATCCGCCATTTTCCTCTCCTATCAAAACTGTTTGAGTTGTGTTTCCCGGCCGCAAATCATGCAGGAAGTTTCCGATGCGCCAGACCCGCGCCCTTCCCGCCTGCTTCCACAGCCAAATCTCTTAAAAGCAGTTTCAGTGGTCAGTAGTCAGTACAGAAAAACCCGGCTTAGCCGCACTGACAACTGAGAACTGACAACTGTGCGGCGGCTACGCCGCACTGGCAAACTTTTCCTTCTCCACGCCCTGGCCCAAAACCACCGCCAGATCGTGGCCCGCGGCATTGATCACGGTGGCCAGCCGCTGCGCCGGCGCATTGATCAGGAAGAGCAGCTTCGCAAACAACTCTTCCTTGCCCGGCATCGTCGCCAGCGCCTTGACCTCGTCGGCCGTCAGCAGCTTGCCGTCCACAATGCCCAGCTTGAACTGGAACTCCGCGTTCTCGCCCACCCACTTGGCAAAGGCCTTGGCCAGCGCCACCGGGTCGCCCGCGGTGAACGCCACCGAGTTCACGCCCTTCAGCCCCTTCAGCGCGGCTTCCACCTGCGTGCCTTGTCCGGCCACGGCCGCCAGCGTGTTCTTCACCACGCGATACTTGCCGCCCGCCTCGCGAATCACCTTGCGCAGCGCAAAATCCTTGGCCACCGTCAGCTTGGTAAACGTGCCGATAATCGCCGTCGTCGAGCTCTCCAGTTCCTTGGCCAGCAACTGGACCTTCTCCGTTTTCTTCGCCCTTGAAATCGCCATTGGTGCTCCGCACAGTGAACAGTGATCGGTGAACAGTGGACAGTTAAGAACCGCCCTCGATCAACGTTCCTGTTTCCACATCTTTCTAAAAGCCTGCCATCCGGGACCAAAACTGAACGCGCGGTCACTGTTCACTGACCACTGTTCACTGTCCACTGCTTCTCAGTGCTTGCCCGCCGCGTCGGCAACCGCCGAATCCAGCGGCACTCCGGGGCCCATCGTCGAACTCAGCGTCACGCTCTTGATGTACTTGCCCTTGGCCGCCGAAGGCTTCGAGCGCACAATCGCGCCGATGACCGTCGTCGCGTTGTCGATCAGCTTTTGCGGCTCGAAGCTCAGCTTGCCCACCGGCACATGCACCAGGCTGGTCTTGTCGGCACGAAACTCCACCTTGCCGGCCTTGATCTCTCTCACCGCCGCGGCCACGTCCATGGTCACGGTCCCGGTCTTGGGATTCGGCATCAGGCCCTTGGGGCCCAGAATCTTGCCCAGCCGGCCCACCACCTTCATCATGTCCGGCGTGGCGATCAGCGCATCGAAGGCGGTCCAGTTTTCCTTCTGGATCTTCTCCACCATCTCCTCGCCGCCCACAAAGTCCGCGCCGGCCGCCGTCGCATCCTTCTGGCGGTCGCCGGAGGCAATCACGGCCACGGTCTTGGTCTTGCCCAGCCCATGCGGCAGCACGACGGTCCCGCGCACCATCTGGTCGGCATGGCGCGTGTCTACGCCCAGGCGCATCGTCAGATCCACGGTCTCGTCGAATTTGGCGTACTTGACCTGCTTGAGCAGGCCGACCGCCTCGGGCAGCGCATACGATGGCTTTGCCACAGCCGCGCGCGCCTTCACAATGTTCTTGCTGTGTTTTCTCATTCGTTCCTCGTCTCCCACCGCCCCTGCCAGCCCCGCTTTGCGGAGTGCCTGGAGTGCTCGCCGCACGGGCAAAGCCTTTTTTGCCCAGTGTGCGCCAACTCGAACAGGCCCAGAAACCGTGGTGCTTGTGACGGTCCAGGGATCTCCCCCGGACACATTTATGAATCATATCGGAACGGCCCAGGAATTGCAAACCGCTCGCAAATCGATGGCAGAGGCCGCGCCGTAGGCGCAATGGTTGTTAGCCCCGCGCTTCAGCGTGGGGTGCGCGAAACCAACAATGCATCCGGAGTCCCGTAGGGACGGCGCTCATGCTCCGCGTCCTTCCAAAGTTTTTGCGAGAAGGATATAGAGGCCGGCGCGGCGGAATCGAAGTAGAAGGCTTGCACGGCCTCACGGACGTTGGCCTTCAACTCATCCCAGCTATCGGCCTGGGTGAAGATGCTCTCGCCCAGGGCCTCCGCGGTGTAGCTGCCGTCGGCCTCCTGCATCACTTCAAAAACGAGTTCCTTCATGCGCGTTGCACCCCCTGGCAGCCTTGCTCTCATCATAACCCGGCTTTGAGCCTGGAAGTGAAGGAAAAGCCTTCATCAGATGGTCAAGCCCTGTTCTGCGAGTGCTTTCTACAGGTGTCGATTGTTTTCAACAGCGGAATCGAAAGTGAGCTACAATTTAGCAATGATGCAACATACATGGGCTTCGGGCGCGGTAGAGCTTATACGACATGCTGATTCCCATATTCATCTTGAAACGGCGTTTGACCGGCGCATTGCATTCATCAGTATCGACAATTCAGTCGAAACATCCGTCCGGACTTTTTTATCTCTGCCACAGTCAAAATCCGGATTGAAAGTGCCACGAAAAGACATAGAGGCCGTTGAGAACAGCTTCCCGGCTCTGGTCAGTTTGCTTTGGCAATATGCAGGAAACCGATTGACTGGAATTGATGATGCTGATGTTGAGCATTATCATCGAATCCGTAATAAGCTTTATCATGACGGCACAGGTCTAAGCGTCGACGAGCAATATCTTTTGGCGTATAGACAGATCGCTGTTCTCCTACTCAGAAACCTGTTCGGCGTGGATCTCGGGGAACCTAAGCCAGCGCCTACACTTGAACGACTTATAGTCCTTTGG
Organism: Occallatibacter sp.; assembly: GCA_049522975.1. GTDB lineage: Bacteria > Acidobacteriota > Terriglobia > Terriglobales > Acidobacteriaceae > Telmatobacter. The sequence goes on from JBEKNI010000001.1 coordinate 132,952, forward strand.
AACCAGATTCAAGAAATACTGGAGAGCAAACTCAAGAAGGCAGGTATTGAGCATCGTCACACTTTCTATTGGGAAGAGGCGATGCAGGCTGGTGTGATTCTGCAGGAGGATATCCAGCGCCTTACTGAACTCCGAATGATTCGTAACACTCAGGTCCACTCGTCAAGTATCGATATGAAACAAGTAGAATATGCAGTTCATCTTGCCGAGACTCTGCTTTTGGAACTCAAGGATAGATCTTAGCCGGGTGTATTTGTTTCTAGCTCATGGCTCATATTGGCCGAGTCCCTCGTATCCTATTCTTAAAGGCAGGAATTCAGCAAAGACTTGTTTCCGCTCTACCAATTCAACCCTTCTCTAAACCAGTTCAATCGAAACCCGCCGCCCCACCATCGCCGCCGCCCGCTGTAAGCTCGACAGTGTAATGTCGTTCTTCGGATCGAGAATCCGGTCGACCTGCGTACGGCTCGTCTTCAGCAGCGTTGCCATTTTGTTCTTGGATATCTTCTGCTTCTTCATCGCCTCAGCCAACTGCCACGCTACAACCTCTTTGATCGCCTCTGCCTGCGCCTCCTCGAAGATTCCCTCTTGCTTCATGAAATCGTCGATGCCCGAACCCATCTGTTTCTTGCTCATCGCTCCAACTCCTGCTCTCCAGAGCTTCACGCCGCGCGCGGCGTGAGCTTGATTCCCAGCGCCTTCATCACGCCGAGAAAGGTCGATAGCCTTGGATCGCCGGTGGGCGAGAGCGCCTTGTAGAGCGCCTCGCGGGTTACACCCGCCTTGCCGGCAAGCTGAGTCATTCCCATGGCGCGCGCCACATCGCCCAGCGCCGCCGCGATCAACGCCGGATCGCCGTCCTCGAAAGCAGCTTCAAGATACCCGGCGATGGCCTCCGGGTTATCGAGATACTCGGCTGCATCCCATACAGTTGTTTTAAGAGCCATTCGCCCACTCCTTTGCCAGTTTCTTTGCCTTGGCGATGTCGGTTGATTGCGTCTTCTTGCTGCCTCCGGCGAGCAACAGAACCAGCACGCTTCCTCGTCGCTGAAGATAGACCCGGTAACCCGGGCCGTAGTCGATCCGCAATTCGCTGACGCCATCGCCGACAGGCTTAACATCTCCGAAGTTGCCCAACGACAGGCGGCGAATGCGAATCAGAACGCGGGACCGCGCCTTCTCGTCGCGCAAATTACGAAGCCAGTCGGAGAAAACACCGGTCTGACGAATCTCGATCACATGTTAACTATAATTCACAACGGAGATTCCCTCAAGCGGCCGCCGCTCTCCGCAACCACACCGCCGCAAATAGGACTTGACAGCTCTTGTTGCGCGGGTGAACCCTATCTCTAATCGGTTCCCCAACCCAACCCTAAAGGACGACCCATGAACCTCAAGCAATCACTTCCCATACTGGCAATTCTCCTGGCCTTTGGCGCCGGGATCGTGGAGCGGCCTGCCTCGGCACAGGCCCCCAAGCGCAAACCCCGCATCGCCGTGCTCGACTTCGACTATGCCACCGTGCAGAGTTCCACCACCGGCATGTTCGGCGCCAACGTCGATGTGGGCAAAGGCATCACCGACCTGCTGATTACCGGCTTGGTCAAGGACGGCACCTTCTCGATCATCGAGCGCCAGGCGCTGCAGAAGCTCGAAACCGAGCAGAACTTCTCCAACTCGCAGCGCGCCGACTCGACCAGCGCCGCCAAACTGGGCAAACTGCTGGGCGTCGACGCCATCATCGTCGGCAGCATCACCCAGTTCGGCAATGAAACCAAGAAGGTCGGCATGGGCGGCGGCGGAGGCAGTTGGGCCGGCTCTGCCCTGGGCGGCATTGGCCACTCCAACTCCAAGGCCAACGTCGGCATCACCGCCCGCATCGTCAACGTGGACACGGGCGAGATTCTGGCCGTCGCCGAGGGCGCGGGAACCTCTTCCCGCTCCTCGACTTCGCTGCTCGGCGGCGGAAGCCACGGATGGAGCAACGGCAACGGCAACGTGGACTTCGGCAGCAGCAACTTCCAGGAGACCATCATCGGCGAAGCCACCAAGATGGCCGTCGACAAGCTGACCGCCGATGTCCTCGCCAACGCCTCCAAGGTATCGGTCCGCACCATTACCGTCGAAGGTCTGGTAGCCGCGGTCGATGGCGGCCAGGTCATCCTCAACGTGGGCAAGAAGGCCGGCGTCAACGTGGGCGACCAGCTTGAGGTGGTCCGCGTCACCAAGGAGATCAAGGACCCCGAAACCGGCAACGTCATCCGCCGGCTCACCAGCTCCATCGGCATTGTCAAAGCCACTGACGTGGACGACGCCTCGGCCGTCTGCATCCCCGTCTCCGGCTCCGGCTTCCAAGCCGGCGACCGCGTCAAATCCGTCACCCAATAAATCCCCCTTGCGGCTGCCGCGCGGCGTCCCAGGTCTCAAAATCGAGACCTGGGAGCCCGGCGCCAACCCTGTGAGTCCCTTGCGATAATCTCAAGTCATGAGCCGGTGCGGCAGGAACTGATCCCTGTCGCAAGCAAGGAGCAACCTCTTGGATCGATTTACCGGAGTGCTGGGAATTCTGGCCGTGCTCGTGGCGGCATGGCTTGGCTCGACCGACCGCAAGCGCATCCGCTGGCGCACCGTGGCCTGGGGGCTGGGCCTGCAACTGCTCTTCGCCTTCCTGGTGCTGCGCTTTGCATACGGCGAGAATGCCCTCGAATGGGCCGCCAAAGTGGTGAACTCCGTCTTGGCCTCCACCTCCGCCGGAACCCAGGTCCTCTTCGGCCAGCTTGGCCTGCCCAACGCCGGCCTCTTCGGCAAGCTGCTTCCGCAGCAGCCGCCTAACCTCGGCTCCATCTTCGCCTTCCAGGTGCTGCCCACCATCATCTTCATCTCCGCATTCTTCGCCATGCTCTACCACCTCGGCGTCATGCAGATCGTCATTCGCACCCTGGCCTGGATCATGCTGAAGACCATGCGCATCTCCGGCGCGGAAAGCATGAACGTGGCGGCGTCCATCTTCATGGGCCAGACCGAAGCGCCGCTCACCATCCGCCCGTTTCTGGGCAAGGCTACGCACAGCGAACTGATGACCATCATGACCAGCGGCATGGCGCACGTCTCCGGCGGCATCATGGCCATGTACATCGCCCAGGGCGTGGCCACCGAGCACCTGCTGGCCGCCGTCATCATGACTTCTCCGGGAACGATTCTCATCGCCAAGATGCTGGTTCCCGAGACCGGCGCGCCCGCCACCGAAGGCCGCGTCGTCATGCCCAAGGACGAGTTGCACAAGGAGGAAAACCTACTCGGCGCCATTACCCGTGGCACCATCGACGGCGGCAAGCTGGCCTTCAACGTAGCCATCATGCTGGTCAGCTTCCTGGCGCTCGTCGCACTGCTCGACAGCCTTCTCGGCTGGACCCACTCGCTCGCCTACATGCACTGGGTTCCCGCCACGCTCGGCCAGATTCTCGGCATCCTCTTCTGGCCGGTCGCCTGGCTGATCGGCGTTCCCTCGCATGACTGCGGCGCCATCGGCAACCTGCTCGGCACCCGCATGGCTCTCAATGAAGTCATCGCCTACATCAACCTCGGTGCGCAAAAAGCCACGCTGCTGCCGCGCTCCTTCACCATCGCAACATTTGCGCTATGCGGCTTCGCCAACTTAGGATCGATCGGAATCCAGATCGGCGGCATCGGCGCGCTGATTCCCGAGCGCCGCAACGAGTTAGCCCGGCTAGGCGTAAAAGCTATGTTAGCCGGAACCATGGCCAACCTGATTTCAGCCTCAATCGCGGGGATGTTTTTGGGGTAATGTCCAGCCGCCTTATTGTCTTTATAGCCCTTGGTAAACCGAATTACGAATCAATACCTTGAACTTATTGACAATCTCCATGGCAAATCCCGCTGGTTGGTAGGATGGTCCCTTCCCGGTCTGCATCCAGACCGGGCCATGGCTCGTTGAATCTGCCGCACGAAACGCTGCACGGGAGAGTACGCTTGGTTGCATCAGCGACAACACCAAGTCGCCGCCACGAATTTCCCGTTCTTCAGTTTCCCTCGCTTCAGCAGGAAGGGGGATCTGGCCATCAACCTCCTGCACGCGCAGTTCTGCCGCATTCAGCGTATCCCAGAACGGCTGAAACCAGGTAACCATTACGCTGACCGAACCATCAGTAATGACGTATTTTTGGTACTGTTCGGACTCTCGCCACTCCCATCCGAACCGGGCGTGGTGCATTTCTGAATCGCGCAGAGAGACCATTGACGCGTCAAGGGCGCCGAAGGTCTGTGTTACAAGGGTTCGAGCTATTTTCACGTCCGTGATTGGTGTGAAATCCGTTTGAGGCATGGTATTCTCCTTTAGATTCTGGACCGCCGTTGGTCGCGGCGCTCCAATAGCAAGAGTCGATCAGAACGGAAACGGGATTCACACTTTCCATTCAGCATCTTATTTTTTTGGGGAAGCTACTCATTGTTGTTTTCTCGGAGCTATCCCGCAAAAGCCTTTGATCAGAGTTACCCTTTAATGCTTGGCGCTTATCTAGTTACCATCTAAACAAAGCATATCAACATGAAAGCTTGGCACAGTTTCGCATATTTGTCAAGAGAAAAGTACACCTTCTCGTCGTTTTCCTTGGCGCTTCGCAGGCAACCCAGGCCCCGATTCTTGGACCTGAGAAACTGAATCAGTCAGCCAACACTGCACCATCACCGCCCTAACCGATAGTGTGTGAGCATATCCACCAGCATCTGAGGCCGGTAGCGGAAGTTGGTTGCCCGCAGGCGGTCGAAGCACTCGGCAAGATCAATCAAACCGCGGCGTGCGGCAAGGTCCAGTATGCCCAGCGTTCCAATAACATCAAATCCCTTTCGCAGAGAGACGCGAACGCCCTTTCTCTCATCCATGAGAACCAGGTCGGCTCCGATCAACTCAGCCAGCTCAATCGCCGCGCGTTCTCCATCGTCCAGTGAGGCGGTCTCAGGATCGATAAGTCCAAGCACGTGAGCAATTGACAGCCACTCAGGCTTCGCCAGTGCCCAATCGCGAAGAGCCTGTGGCGCCGCCGGGTGGCAAAGCTCCTTATGCACGGCGGCGGGAAGATGGATTTCACTGAAGAGCGCTGGAAGAAGTTCAATCTCCCCGATCAGGTGGAGATAGAGGATGGGGCTGGTATCGGCAACAACGACGCGCTTCACAGGCCGAGCCGGTCCAGACTGGCTCGCTCGCGGTCCAGGTCTTGCTCGTCGTACTCTATCCAAACCTGATGCTTCTTGAGAAAGCCGTCGAGTTCGTAGCCGGTCGCGAATCCCAACGCATGGCGAAGTTCAGGCTTGGTCAGCCGCCCGCTCTTGTACTCATCCAGGGCCAACGTCTCCAGCACGCGGCGGGAGAGATCACCCCCGGCGCCATTCAGGCTTCGGGCCAGATCTTCGGGAATCTCGACAGTCAGGTTCATATTCTCACCGTAGCGCGGAACCACAGTCGCGTCAAGAACCGCGCCCCGCATCGCCAAATCTCGCCGCGCCGCGAGCCTTTGCCTTGGCCGCTTCTTCCTCCCGGCTCCTGGGCGGCGCATTCGTTTCGAGCGCACTCAGCAGCCGCCCCGCCGCTGCCGCAATCTCATCGACAGCCGCCAGGAACGCCGCTTCGTTGGCCTTCGACGGCTTATTGAAGCCGCTCACCTTGCGCACAAACTGCAGCGACGCCGCCCGAATCTCCTCCTCCGTCACGGGGGGATCGAAGTTAAAAAGCATCTTGATATTCCGGCACATTTCCTGAGCACCTCCATCGATCGAAATTCGCCAACTCAATTGTCGCTTGTTCAACATTCTTTCGCACACTGTAGAATTCCGGAAGCACGCCGTCAGGCTTAACCATGACCTACTACGACCAAGTCTCGGAAGCAGCCGCGTTTTTGCGGACCATCTTTGGCCCGTTCAACCCTCGTATCGGCATCGTCCTCGGCTCCGGGTTGGGGGCCGTTGCACATGCGGTCGCCGAGCCGGTGGTCGTGCCCTACGCCGAAATTCCGCACTTTCCCCGCTCCACCGTCGAGGGCCACACGGGCCGCATTGTCGCGGGACTACTCGGTGGAGCGCCGGTCATCGTGATGCAAGGCCGGGTACATTTCTATGAGGGCTACACGCCGCAGCAAGTCACCTTCCCGATGCGCGTGCTGGGCGTGCTCGGCATCCAATCCGTCATCCTAACCAACGCCGCCGGAGGCATTGCCGAAGGCTACCATCGCGGCCAGCTTGTGGCGCTCGCCGACCACATCAATGGGATGGGCTGGAACCCGCTCATCGGGCCGAACGAGCCGCGCTTCGCCGTACAGCCCGGCGCGGGGCTGCGGTTTCCCGCTGTTGCTCTTCGTTTTACTGACATGACCGAGGCCTACTCGAAGCGGCTGCGTGCGCTGGCGCGGGAGGCGGCGGCGGAAGAGGGATTCTCGCTCGACGAAGGCATCTATGTCGCCGTCCCAGGGCCGAGCTTTGAGACCCCGGCCGAGATTCGCGCCTTCCGCGCTTTGGGCGCAACGCTGGTGGGCATGTCCACCGTACCGGAGACGATTGTCGCCCGCCACATGGGCATCGAGGTACTGAGCCTCTCCTGCGTGACCAACCTGGCCGCCGGACTGGGCGCAACGCCACTGAGCCACGAAGAGGTCAACGAGACCGGCCGCCAAGTTGAGCAGCGGCTGGCCCGGCTGCTGGAGCGCCTCGCGCCCAGAATCGCCGCGCTCGCTGAGACGCCACAATCCGGCCAATGACAGTTGGAGCTTCCGCGCTGCCGCGGGCTGCTGCCTCCCCGGAGTTGAAAAGTTCCGATTCTGCGCTGGCCGCCCTGGCTGGCTTGCCAAGTTTTCATTCATGATTGATGCAATTCAGCCCTGATACCGATACCATGGAAGTGTGAAGACGAAGGCCATGGAATCGATCCAGCGGAAGGCGGCCGCTTGGCTGCGGCAGGGCATCTCGCCGCGGCAGTTGGCGCTGACGCTGGCGCTCGGCTTCGCCATCGGCTGCATTCCGGTGGTGGGGATTCCGACCGTCGTCTGCGGGGCGCTGGCGCTGGCCTTCGGGCTCAATCTGCCGGCCATTCAAGTGGCCAATTACGCCGCGATGCCGCTGCAACTGGCGCTGATTGTGCCCTTTGTCAAGCTGGGCGGGCGGCTGCACGCCTTCGCGCCGCGGCCTGCGATGGACGCCCATGCGCTGCTGCACGCCTCGCCGCTGGCGGCGGCTTCGCTGATGGGCGGGCTAGCCGGCCAGGCGCTACTGGCCTGGCTGGTGATCGCCATCCCGGCGGTGGCCCTGATGACGGCGACGCTGACCGTCCTGTTGCGCCGGATTCCCGCCGTGGCCACCGGCGAAATCGCGGACTGATTCACACAACAGAGATCAGAGGTCAGCAAACCTGGGCGCCCCACCCTCGCCGTTCTGAGCGAAGCGTAGCGCAGTCGAAGAATCTGCGTCTTGTTCCTCTTGCGCCAGGGTGGGATTCCAGCTCATTTCCCCGCAAACGGATCGGGCGCGGGCTTGGCGCTCTCCAGCCAGGCGGTGTAGATCATGTCGCGCAACATGCTGGCTCCGGCGGCCAGCCGTTCAGCGGTAAACTCGCGCGACTCGGCCGTTCCCTTGCCCACAAACCCGCCCGCCTTCTCCAGTTGATAGACCTTCTCCACATGAGTCTTCGACTGGCGCAGGTAGGCCACGTAAGCGTCGAAGATGTCGCCACTGATGGCTTTGACCGGCGTCATCCTGGCCCGCACCTCTGGCTCGCGCAGGTTGGCGTCCACAAACGGCCCCTCGAATTGCCAGTGAATCTGGCGGCCGGTGGTGTAGCCGTGGGGATTCGGCCCCACCCAGCCGTTGTATTGGATGGTGGTGTGCAGGGGCTGTGAGCCGTCGCCCACATAGTGGCCTAGCCAGCCGGCATAGAAGAGAATGGCCCGCTCGACCGGGTGCGTATCCTGACCGGCAGCCGTGAGTTGCCGGTACTCGCGGAGCGCTGCCTTCAAACGCTCCCAGACTTCGGTCGCCTCCCAGGGTTGCAGGCCGATCTTCTCCGGGCGCTGGCCGGAGGCAAAGACATTGGCCTCGAAGTCCAAGCGGCGATGCGGCAGGGGGCCGAGTGCATCGGCCAGTTCCAGATCAATGAAGTGTTCGGGAGCCTGGGCGGCGCTCAACTCCGGCTCGGCAGCCGAGCGCCAGCGATCCGGCTCGGGGCCCAGGTACTCGATCTCGGCCAGGGCCTCGGAAGAGCGCAGAAAGGCCGGCACATCGGCCGGCAACGAGCTGGCCGCCAGCCGGTTGACAAGGCGATGGCCGCCATTGCCCCAGGCGCGGGCCGCGGGCGGCTGAGCCAGCGCAAAAACCAGCCCAGCCGCGGCCAGAAATGCGGGGAAAAAGCGCGGAGACACAGACAGAAAAAGCATGAAGCCAGTATAGGTCTGAGCCTAAGATCGCTGTTTGAAGATTCGCCACAGAGCTTAGAGTATGATTAATTCGAGGAGGAGTCCCACATGGCAACCCAAGCCCGGCCACGCATCCAGACATTCCGCTCCTCCAGGCCGAAAAAGGACTCGGCCAAGAAGGCCGAGCAGGATTTCCTCGCGAGCGTTATGGTTTCTGTCTCCGCCTCGCTGGACGCGATGAGCGAGGAAGAGCGGGAGCAGGCGGTCACGAACGCGGAACGAGCGGCATCCATCTGCCCCAAGACCCAAGCCGCCCATTTATGACGCGGCAATCCAGTTAGCATTATTGCGCGTAGAATGGATTGTCCACGGGATGTTACAACGATGAGCGTACAGGCCCAACGCCGGATTGCGGTTGCTCTGTGCGCTTTTGCATGCGCATGTTCATTGTGGGCTCAAAATGCGCAGAACAGGGGAACGACGATGATAGGTTCGGCTTCTCTTCCCATTGGCGAATACAGATTGGACATGTCAATCGATGGTCTGACCGGATTGATCGAATTCTCTGACACGGAATACTCGATCTTCGGACGCAATTTCGAGGGTGAGAAGAACTTCCATGCGCCTGGCGTCCAGCTACTGGATCGGAATTGGAAGGTAGATCTTGGGACAGTCGATGGCAAGGTCTATAAGATCGCCTTCTACTTCGAATCCGAAAGCAAGAGCACGGTCATTGATGTATCTACAAACTTGATGCGATACCTACAGAAACAACTCGGCAAACCATCTGAAGAACAAGACACGATCTGGACTTGGGATACGCCGGATGGGAACGTGATCATGCAATTTGGGAAAGCCGGAAGCACTTACATGATAAATCTATTCGAGACTTCAAGAAAGATCAGAAGCTTTCTGCCTAGACGGTGAGCTAGGTGGGAAAGCACAGAACCTGCGGTACGGAAAGAAGAGCTAATATCTAAGAGTTAACAGTTGCTGAGTTCCCCAGGTCTCGCTTCTGATACCTGAGCTTCCGACTCCACTCCCTTCGGAATCAGATACGCCCCCGGAACTCCCTCATCCAGCGTGGGCAGAACCGCTGTCGCCCATCTTCAATGGCGCTTCGCCGGCAACTTCCGGAATCCTTGCAGGTGCGCCCGCCCAGATTCACCTTCAGGATCGATCCCCAGAGCGGTTAGCGCCGCCGCAAATGCCTGCTCGTCTCGCGCATCAACCGCCTTCTGCAATGCCGCCTGCGCCCTGAGCTTTTGTGGTCGAGATGCTTCTTCGATCCCGTATCCTCGCGCATCTGGCGGAGAATCTCGTTCCCCTTCGCGTCGGAGACATGCTCGCTCTTTCCCATCCTGTTATACCCCCGCCATAGCTGCATAATGTGGCTCTTTTTGAAGAACTCGCGCGCGAACTTCTTTTCCTCTGCCATGCCGCTCCCGCCCCAACTCCGCCAACTCCGCTAACCCCGCTAACTCCGTAAGCGCAAAAATGCGCCTGCCCGAGGAAAACTCGTCCCCAGCGGACCGGCTCCTGCGTTTCATGGATTGTTGCGAATCTGGCTCCCGGCACAACGGGGAACCTAGCGGCAGAGCAATCCAGGCTCAAACTGGCGCCCTCCTGTGCGGAAAGAGCGCAACCTCGACTGCTAATTTTACTTTTATGCCTAACTCCGCGCCCTGTCAAGAAGAAGATCCAGGGACTGTTGCCACGTTTTCAACAAGGCACGGGAAGGCAAGGGAGTACAACAGAACCCACCGAGACCCGCGCCTCGCCCGCTCCAGCCCTACTGTAAGAACGCCTTCACCGCGGCGTCGAACTTCGCCGGCTGGTCGTACATGATGAAGTGCCGCGAGTCGTCAATCCGCTTGAGCGTCACATTCGGCATGGTCTTATAAGCGGCTTGGACGACGGCCTCATAGGCTGCCGGGGCGGGTTGCTGGGCCGCCGAATCGAATGCATAGAGAACCAGAGCGGGCGTCTTGATGGACGCCACATCCGCGCGCAGGTCGGTCTCTAGATCCTCCTCCATCGCCTCGACGGCCACCCCGCGGTCGGTGGCGGCGAAGCCGGCCGCCACCAGCTTCTGTGCTTCCGGATTCGTCACCATCCGGGCCGCCATCGTCGGCTGCATGGCCGCGTACTGGTCCGCCGGCAAAGCCATCATCTGCTGCTTGATCGCCTCGGCCTGCGGCTTGATGCTCTCGGGCGTCGCCGCCGGATCGATCAAGATAGCGGCAAAGGGCAGCGCGTCTACGACCACGATCTTCCGCACGTCCTCCGGGTGCCTGCTGGCCAGCATCAGCGTCAACAGCCCGCCCATCGAGTGCCCGATCACCACCGGGTGCAGCTTGTTGGCCACGATGTACGCGTGCAGTTCTTCAATGATCGAAGCCAGCATCGGTCCGCTTGCATTCAGCCCCGCTGGAGCGCCCGCGAATCCATTCACCTGCATCAGGTGCAGCCGGTAGTGCGGCGCCAGCAGTATCGCTTCCGTTTCCCAGACGGCGCGCGAACTCGACATCCCGGGAATCAGCAGCACATCCGGCTTGCCCGCCGTTCCCTGATCCACAACGGTGAAACGGGTTGGCGCAAATCCAGGTGCCGCGGCCTGCGCCGCACAGGACGGCGCGTCAGGCAGGACCATCCCTGCAAGAATCGATCCGGCTATTGCGAGAAAACGAAAAATCTTCATCCGTGAATTCCTTTCCATCTACAGCGTTTTGTCAAAGACGGATTCAGCGGAGCCGCTGGATCCGGTTGCACGGCGATTGGCGGGCGATGATGTAAAGCCCACTTTCCACTGATCCTATATGGACCGCTGAAAAATCTCAAGTCGGCTTTCCATAGGTTGTGTGTACCATCCTCGACACTGTCATTCTGAGCAGCCTGACTCGCTGCGGCGAATTACGCCCGCAATGAACCCGCCAACTCGCTAACTCGCTATCACCGCGAAGCGGTGGCTAACTTGCCAAGTGGTTCATCAGTCCTTCCACGTTTTCGCGAAAGAACAGAGAAACCTCAACTACCAAACGGACTTGTTCATCAGGAGCGAGCGCAACGAGTCGGAGAACCTGCATTTTGAAACTCAGCGGCCAGGCTGGGCAACGGTGCTCATTTCAAATAACCGGATCCTTAGCTTTCGTCGCTGAAGATCCCTTCGATGGTAGTGTCAAACAGGCGCGCCAGTTTGAAGGCCAACGGAAGGCTGGGATCGTACTTGCCCGTCTCGATGGCGTTGACTGACTGGCGCGATACCTCCAGCCGTGCGGCCAGATCGGCCTGCGACCACTCCCGCTCGGCGCGCAATACACGCAGACGGTTTTTCATTTGTACCTCGCCAAAAGAATGGGGAGAGAGATCCCGAAGAAAGCCCAGAAGATGGGAAAGACCAGGATCAGGTCCAGATGCCGGATGTGGACAAAATTCTCCAGGAATCCCCAGATGGTGGTCACCGCCAAGGTCCCGCCGATGCCCCAGAGCATGGCCTGGACCCCGATGAAGCGTTGAAAATCATCTTTTTCTTCCGCCAGGTAAAGACCGAAGACAGCCAGCAGCCCAATGGCGGGCAGTGCGGGCAGAACAGCCAGCGCATAGGCCAGTACGCCCGTCGGGTGACGGTGGACGAATACCCATACGGCCAGGACGAGGAACAGGACGTACAGGAGCATGGTGACGGCGAACCGGCGCATGTAGCGCCGCGCGGCGGGGTTGTTGGTTGTGCAATTCATGATTTGTCTCCTTTACTATAAGACAATTTAACTTTACACATCGCTCGAAAATTTGTCAAGCGTCGTTGACATTTATTTTTCACAGGCTCTCCAGGCCGCGAACCTGACGAGCAAGCCAGCCGTTGCCGGTGGGGTATTCAAGCTATATCTAATGTGTATCTGGAGGGACTTGAGGCAGTCCCACAACTGCCATACCCGGAACCGGCCGCCGCCCTTGGCATCTTCCCTCCACGCGCCGGGTGCCCCACCCTCGCCGCTGTCATCCTGAGTAGCCCGGCTCTCTGCGACAAGTTATGTCCTGAAAGGAACGAGCCGCGAGTCCCGCAAAAGCCCCGTGCCCCATCCATGCGTTTTTTTTGACGCATGGGTGGGATGCCGCGGTCTCCATTCGGAACTTGTTCGTTAGGAGCAGCCCAACTTGCCTTTGCAAGTTTCGGCCGGCAATGAACCCACTAACTTGCCAACTCGCCATGCCGCGAAAGCCTGCCCTGAGCCTGGTCGAAGGGCGGGGCCAACTTGCCAAGCGGCTTACCAGTCTTTCTGCGTTCTGACGAAAGAATCTTGTTCATGAGGAGCGAGCGCCGCGACACGTAGCGCCAAGGGTGGGAGGGAATCCGGCAACCCGCGCCGGTTTTGCGGATAATTACGCTCCCCGCGCGGAGGATAGAACCAGTCGCAATCGCGAGGCCCAAATGACCACCCTCCAATCTCCAACCCGCGCAATCTTAGTCCCTAGTCCCTCGTCCCTAGTCCCTGTCTTTCCCGTTTCTTCTCCCCAAAAACCGCCTTACCCCTACCCCCCCACCCTGTGGAAATCTTTTTTTCGCGGCCTCATTGCTAATAACCAACACATTATCAACAGCTTGCATTTTAGTAATGTTAACGAATCAGTAACTGAAAACCCCGTTTTTTGCCCGTTTTTTAGCCCAAAAGGAGGCCATTATGGCCAGAAAAACCCTTTTTTTGGCGTTTTCTGAACGCTCGCAGATACCGCAATCCGGGACTTCTGGAGCGAGAATACCACAAACCATAGGCGGTTCAAGTGTCGTCTGCCGCACCGCAGAGGTTGGGAGCACGAACCTCCCGCGCACAGCGCGTCCGCCCTCCACGAAACTCAAGAGGGCACAGTCATTCTGGCTTCGCTTGAGCCGCAAGAACAGGGACAGCGGCCAGAGTGAGGCGCCCACTTTTATTCCAGCCGCCGTGTTGCTGATCAGAGCGGAAAGAGCGAGTCGGAAGAGCAGGGCATCGTCGCAAGGCGGGCGCGGCGGCGGGCCGGCTGGGGATCGGGCGCAGCCAGCAGGCTGGCAATCTCCCGGAGTTCGGCGCGGGCGTGGGCGATGGTCGCGGCAGCGGCATCCTGAGCCCGACTCGAGGGAGGCTGAGCGGAGTCAGCGGCCAGCAGCGAGAACGGGGAGAGTTCTCGCTGGGGATCGCGCAGGGGGACGGGCTGCGGGGCAGGCGGAGCACTGCGGCGGTGAGCTTGCTCCAGGGCCTGCCGGGCGCCAGCTAGTGTGTAGCCCTCGGTGTGGACCAGGTGCTTGATCCTCAGCGCCAGTTCGACATCCCGGCGGCGGTAAAGCCGCTGGCCGGTTCCGCTCTTGTTGGGTTTGAGCTGGGGAAACTGCGTCTCCCAAAAGCGCAGGACATAGGTCTCGACGTCGCAGATGCGCGCCACATCGCCAATCTTGAAGTAGAGGCGGTCGGGAATGACGGGCGCGTCCGGGGCGCGATTTGGAGATAGCTGCGTGGCCATGACTTAGGCGAATAGGGCACCGCAACCGTGGCGGAAACCCTGCTCTAGTGGGATTATAGGCCACAGTTTGCACCATTTGTGAAGCAAAATCGGTGAACGCGACCCATTTTTTGTCAGGGTATTGGTCGAGTTCGGGGATACTCTGATCTGAAAATCGACGCTCTTCGGCTTCGCACGCTCGAAAATCCGCCTCCGGGCAGACTTCCGCGCACTCTTCTTTTTGGGAGCTGGTACTACAGTTGAAAGTGGAGGACTCCGGAGAGAGCAGCGGACCTTACGGACTGCGGAAAAACTCGATCCGGAGGGAGGTGGGGTTTCAAGCCCCGCGTAAAGGTGACAGACACAGCGCGGGCTTTAGTCTCGGAAGCCCACATCCCAGAGACAGCGAATAAGCCTTGGCTTCTGGAGGAGATATTCTTTTGGCGGTTGATCCCATCGAATCGGCTGCATCCGGCTTTGCATTTCAGGTCGAGCGGTTCTATGCTGCCCTGATCCAGGCTGCGGACGGGCTGCCCCAGGTGCCCCATTTGAGACCTGGGATTTCCGTCAGGGAAGCCGCCTCAGGCCCGGAACCGGGCCTGGGCGGCAAGCTTCTCTACGCCGGGAAACTGGAGGATGAGGCCCGCGCGCTGCTGGTCGCGGCCAACATTGCCGGCGCCGCTTCGTTGGTCTCGACGGCCAATGCGGCCGCGGGAAAGCAGGCCATCCGCGACGGAGTTGTGGACTTCCTGGTAACTTCGCTCGACGAGGCCCTGCGCATTTTGAAGAACGAGATTCGCAAGCGCGAGACGGCGGCCGTCTGCGTGTTGCTGCCGCCCGAGGCAGTGGAAAGGGAAATGCTGGAGCGCGGCGTCGTACCCGATCTCGCGCGGCCAATCGAGCTTGCCGTCCAAATGAAGGCTCTCGCCTTGCTCTCCTGGCGCGTCGCCTCCTCGCCCGTCCTTTGGCTGCCGAAGTTGGACGCCATTGCCCTGAGTTGCCTGGATGGGAATATGGGTGCCCCAGAGCCTGCCCTGAGCTTGCCGAAAATCTGCCCTGAGCCTGTCGAAGAGCGGCTCGATTCCGAGACCTGGGATTCCGCGCGCCGCTGGCTGCGCCTCGCCCCGCGCTACCTGGGTCGGCTGGCGCGGGGAGTGCGCCTGCTGCGCTGCGATGAGAGCACCGCGCTCGACTTCCTCGCGCGGGTGCGCGGAGCGGTCGGACGCTACGATATCGGCGTTTCAGTCGAGATCACCCTAAGCCGCAACGGACAGCCGGAGCATTACAGTTTCGCGCCGCCCATCCGCTAACCCCGCTAACTCGCTGGTTTGCTGACTAGCTGACTCGCTGCTTCGATCCGCGCCCAGAGTTCCTTTACCCCGTAGCCGGTCTTGGCGGAAACGGGCAGCACTTCGTCCACATCCAGGTCCTGCTTCAGCGCCAGCAGGTTGCGCGTGCGCCCGTTGCCGCTTAGGCGATCTATCTTGGTGGCCGCCACGACAAACTCACGGCCAGCTGCTCGCAGCCAATACATCAACTGCCGGTCGCTCTGCTGCGCGGGCACATTCGCGTCCACCAGGCACACGCACAGCCTGAGCGTTGTGCGCATCACCAGATAGGGCTCGATGAACTCCGGCCAGCCCGCCGAGATGGACTTGGAAATCTTGGCGTAGCCATAGCCCGGCAGGTCGGCAAAGACCAGCCCGCGCCGCTGACTCGCGTCAAGAAGCGCAAAGAAATTGATAGCTCGCGTGCGCCCCGGCGTCTGCGAGACTTTAGCCGCCTTCTCACCTACCAGCGTATTCAGCAGGCTCGATTTGCCCACATTCGAGCGGCCCAGGAAGGCAATCTCCGGCGCGTCGGGAGCAGGAAACTGTTCCGCGCTCAATGCCGAAAGCATGAATTGTGTCGTATAGCGCATAGGGTTAAGAGTTAGCCAGCCGCATGGTTATTGACTGACCGGCATTGCACCTGTTATTGCCCTCGCCAGTAAATTCACTCACTAGGAGCAATCATGGACTCGGTTACGATCATCCAGATTGTCGCCGGACGAATCTTTGTTCTTTTCTTTGTGGATCTCTTTCCGATCCCATTGGGGATGATCTTCGAGAAAGCTGGTTTTTCGCCGTGGCTTACGCTGCTGTGGCTCATTCCTATCCTAGGCCCCGTGGCAGGTGGCACCATGCTCCGGGTTGTGGCTTTCTCCGATTCGAAAGTCGTGCCCGCACCGCAACCCGCATGGGCGCCGCCGACTTTTCCGCCGCGCGCATAGAGCATTACTGCGGCGCGGGCAGATTCGCCGTCATCTCTGTCGGCGGCACGGCGGCCAGCACTTCCGCCGCAGCGGGCAGGGGGGTGGGCAGCGGGCCTTCCAGCGCCAGCGCCAACACCTCGTCCATCGTGTCCACGAAGTGCAGCTTCATCGCCTTCTTGATGTTATCCGGCAGCTCGGCAATATCCTTTTCGTTGGCGCGGGGCAGGATAACTTCGAAGATGCCGGCGCGCAGCGCGGCCAGCAGCTTTTCCTTCAATCCGCCGATGGCCAGCACCTTGCCGCGCAGGGTGATTTCGCCGGTCATGGCGATGTCGCGTCGCACGGGAATCTTGGCCAGCGCGCTGGCCAGCGCCGTGGCCATGGTGATGCCGGCCGAGGGGCCGTCCTTGGGAATCGCGCCTTCCGGCACGTGCAGGTGCAGGTCCACGTTGCGATAGAACTCGCGGCTCAATCCCAGCGCCTGCGCGCGCCCGCGAATATAACTCAGCGCGGCCTGCGCCGACTCCTGCATCACGTCGCCGAGTTGGCCGGTGATGGTCAGCTTGCCCTTGCCGTCCAGCACCTGCACTTCGGTGGTAAGAATGCTGCCGCCCACCTCGGTCCATGCCAGGCCGGTGACCAGGCCCACTTCGCTCTTCTCGTGCACCTCGGAGTCGCGGAACTTGGCCACGCCGAGAAACTCGCCGATATTCGCGGCCGTCAGTTCTTCCTTGTGCTTGCCGCCGCCTTTGACCACCTTGCGCGCCACCTTGCGGCAGACGTTGCCGATCTCGCGCTCCAGGTTGCGCACGCCGGCCTCGCGCGTGTAGCTGCGGATAATCTCGACAATCGCGTCGTCGCGGAAGATGAGATTTTTCTCGCTCAGGCCAGTCTGCTCGCGCTGTTTCTTGACCAGGTATTGTCGCGCGATCTCCAGCTTCTCCTGCTCCGTGTACCCTTGCAGGCGAAGAACCTCCATGCGGTCCTGCAAGGCCGGCGGAACGGTGTGCATCACGTTGGCCGTGGCCACAAAGAGCACCTGCGAGAGATCGTAATCCACGTCCAGATAGTGGTCCTGAAAGGCGACGTTTTGCTCCGGGTCCAGCACCTCCAGCAGCGCCGACGCCGGGTCGCCGCGGAAGTCCGAGGCCATCTTGTCCACTTCGTCCAGCAGGAAAACGGGGTTCTTTGTGCCGGCGCGCTTCATGTGCTGAATGATCTGGCCGGGCATGGCGCCGATGTAGGTGCGGCGATGGCCGCGAATCTCCGCTTCGTCGCGCACACCGCCCAGCGAGAGCCGCACGAACTTGCGTCCCGTCGCCCTGGCAATCGACATGCCCAGCGAAGTCTTTCCCACGCCGGGCGGCCCGGCAAAACAGAGAATCGAGCCTTTGGGATTCTTGACCAGCCGGCGCACGGCGAGAAACTCCAGGATGCGTTCCTTGATCTTCTCCAGGCCGTAGTGGTCCGCGTTGAGCACCTTCTCGGCGTACTCGATGGAGCGGGTTTCCTTGGAGCGCTTCTTCCACGGCACGGCCAGCAGCCAGTCAATGTAGTTGCGGCTGACGGTAGACTCGGCCGACATGGGCGGCATGGCTTCCAGCTTCTTCAGTTCCTGGATAGCCTTGTCGAGCACATCCTTGGTCATTCCGGCGGTCTCGATCTTCTTTTTCAGCTCGTCGAACTCGCTCTTCTCGCCGCGACCTAGCTCTTTCTGAATGGCCTTGATCTTCTCATTGAGGTAGAATTCTTTTTGCGCCCGCTCCATCTGCCGCTTGACGCGCGACTGTATGTTGCGGTCGAGGTCGAGCTTTTCAATCTCGATGTCCAGCACGTCAGCCAGGCGCGCCAGGCGTATGGCTGGGTCGAAGAGCGCCAGCAGTTCTTGCTTTTCTTCTATGCCCAGTTGCAGGTTGGCGGCGATGGTGTCGCTCAGCTTGGCCGGCTCGTCCATGCGCACCGTGGCGATTATGGTCTCATAGTTGAGCGACTGCTGCAGCTTGACGTACTGCTCGAAGAGGCTGGTGACGCGCTGCATCAGTTGCTCGACGCCAGGGGTCATCTCGAACTGGCTCTTGGCTACCCGCACGGTGGCCACAAAGAAACCGTCGCCGTCGTTGACTTCGATCGACTTGGCGCGCTCCACGCCCTCGACCAGGACTTTGATATTGCCGTCGGGCATCCGGACGCTCTGCACGATATTGCAGATCGAGCCGACCTGGTAAATCTCCTTGGCCTTGGGCTCGTCAACCGCCGCATCGTGTTGCGTGGCGAGGAATATCTTGCGGTCGCCGGTGAGCGCCTCTTCGAGGGCCTTCACGCTGGACTCGCGGCCCACCACGAAGGGCGTCATCATGTAAGGAAAGATCACCATGTCCCGGATGGGCATCATGGGCAGCTTGTGCGTCTCGGTTTTTTCGCGGGATGCGGTCATCGGGAGACTCCGAGTGTTGGACGCAGGAAAGCAACCTCGGCTGCCGGGCTGGTGAAACGGCTCATGGTTGAATTGTACAGCGAAATGGGGTTGTGGATGGTGGAAGGGATGCGGTCCGGAGCGCTGAGATCAAGGAATTGCACTCCATGCGACCACGCCTCTCGGCGAGATACAGGCCGCTTGCATCGAAGATTTTCTCACGGTTTGGCATATATGGTGTAGAATGCCATCATGGGCGACCGATGAAGGCCGAACTGCTCTTTCACCAGCGCATCGATTACGACGATGGAGCGATCGTGGAGATGGCGATCTGGCGGGTTGCATCACCGGTCCCGCCGTCTACGCACGGCCTGAAGTATTCGTTGTTTTATGGCCGTCCCGGCGTGCGCGAGGTGGGCTATGACAATGAGCGCGGCAAGGGCGATCACCGGCATTTTCAGGGTGCCGAGACGGCCTACCAGTTCACCACCGTCGAGCAATTGATCGCCGATTTCTGGCGCGATGTGCGGAGATTGCGAGGGGTCCAATGAGCGATGTGAGATTCACCGTGGGCGGCGCGATGGAGGACGAGGCCTCGGGCAGGTTTGTCGATGCCTGGCATCGCGCCGAGCGCGGTGAGAGCTTCCATCAGCGCCACTTGGCCTTTGAAAGCTGGGATGCGCTGGCCCGCGTGCTGACCGGCAAGCGGATGGAGTTATTGCGCTACGTGCGCCGCCACAACGTCACTAGCATTCGCGCTCTGGCCAAGGCGCTCCAGCGCGATTACAGCAACGTCCATGCGGATGTCCAGGCCTTGGCGGGCGCGGGGCTTCTGGATAACTCGGGCAAAGGGGTCCGCGCCGATTATGACGCAATCGAAACAAGGATCGCAATCTGAGAGTAAGAGCAATTTGCGATTGTTTTCATTGCCCGATTATTGGCAGCCTAGTACCTGTTTTCCGTTGGTTGCTGGACGTAACCCCAGTCGTTTTTCAAGAGGGCTCCAGTTGTTTAGATAGCTAGAAAAATCGCGATCTATGTCTCGACGATCGCGCATAATAATCTCCATTTGCTCTTTAGGGCTGAGGCCGCGTGATTCCAAACATCGCTCGTCCTTTGTAACCCATAAGTAGCTCTGGATTGATTCCGCTGCTCCATGGAATTTCTCAAATCGTTTTAGAAGTTCTGATGGGCTGATGACGACGAAATCTATTCTTTTCATCTGGAAGCCCATCAAAACAAACACCCAGTAATCTGCTTTCGATTTGGCAATCCCCTCGCGGCTTAATTTCCACCAACTGGTTACCTCTAATAGTGGCCGAAATTCAGGAAGGTCATTCGTTGCCAAGTAATCTCTCGAAAACTTGACCTGAAGGGAGACCGACTTTTTATTTTCCGAATCTGTGACTAAGAGATCAGTGCCAATATCTTTGGATGGAATCCATACCTTAACGTCCTTCGAATATTTTTTCTCTAAATGGTTGCCAACAAGATACTCTCCTGCGTGAATTGTGAATAATGTTTTCATTTACTGACCTCCAGTAGCAAACAGTTGATCCGCGCGACGCTGTAATGTCACCCCGCCTTTTCCAGCAGGCACAGCGACAGGTCGCGGCGCTCGACCATGTCCTTGGTAATTTCCAGGTCGCGGACTCGCTTGTTGTTGGGCAGGTGGAACATCAGGTCGAGCATCAGTTCTTCGAGAATCATGCGCAATCCGCGCGCGCCGATCTTACGGGCGAGGGCCTCGCGGGCGATGGCGGCTATGGCCTCCTGGGTGAAGTGCAGGCGGACGTTCTCGAACTCGAAGAGTCGCTGGTACTGCTTGAGGATGGCATTGCGCGGTTTGGAGAGAATCTCGATCAGCGCCGCCTCGTCCAGTTCGTCCAGAATGCCCACCACCGGCAGGCGGCCGACGAACTCGGGAATCAGGCCGTACTTGATCAGGTCCTGCGGTTCGGTCTTGCGCAGCAGCTCGGTGTCACGATGCGAGCGTGTCGTTGCCGCGTCGGCCTCAGCATCGATGGCCTTGAAGCCCAGCGCCTTCTTGCCTACGCGCCGGCCTACCACGCGCTCCAGACCCACAAACGCCCCGCCGCAGATGAACAGGATATTGGTGGTATCGACGGCGGTAAATTCCTGGTGGGGGTGCTTGCGCCCGCCCTGCGGCGGCACGTTGGCCACGGTGCCTTCGAGAATCTTCAGCAGCGCCTGCTGCACGCCCTCGCCGCTCACGTCGCGGGTGATGGAGGGATTTTCGTCCTTGCGGCCGATCTTGTCGATCTCGTCAATGTAGATGATGCCCTGCTGGGTGCGGGTCACGTCGCCCTCGGCGGCCTGCAGGAGCTTGAGGATGATGTTTTCGACATCCTCGCCCACATAGCCGGCTTCGGTGAGCGTGGTCGCGTCGACGATGGCGAAGGGCACGTCGAGCATCTTGGCTAAAGTGTGCGCCAGCAGCGTCTTGCCCGATCCGGTGGGGCCAATGAGCAGGATGTTACTCTTGGACAGCTCCACTTCATTGTTGCGCATCTTGTTCATTTGAATGCGCTTGTAGTGGTTGTAGACGGCGACGGCGAGCTTTTTTTTGGTCTGGTCCTGGCCGATCACGAAGTCGTCCAGAAAGCTCTTCACCTCCTGCGGCTTTGGCAGGTGGCCGGCGACGTTGGCCGGATGCGCGGCATCCCCACCACCGCGGTCGTCTTCGAGGATCGAGTTGCAGACGGCTACGCACTCGTCGCAGATGTAAGCGCGAGGGTAGTCGCTGGGCGAGGAGATCAGCTTGGCCACCGCGTCCTGCGACTTGTGGCAGAACGAGCAGCGCAATGCCTCTTCCGGTCCCACGCGCGTTTTCATCATTGCAGTGCTCCCTCTTGGACGATGTTAGCAGTTTACTGGTCTATGTGCGCGGCCGGTCGATGATCTCGTCAACGATGCCGTATTCCTTGGCCTGTTGCGCGTTCATGATGAAGTCCCGCTCCACATCCCGCTCGATGCGGTCCAGCGGCTGTCCGGTGTGCCGGGCGATGAGGTTGTTGGTGATCTCGCGGATACGCAGAATCTCGCGCGCATGAATGTCGATGTCCGTAGCCTGGCCGCTCAGTCCGCCCATCGACGGCTGATGGATGAGAATACGCGAGTTGGGCAGGGCAAAGCGTTTGCCCTTGGCGCCGGCGAGCAGAAGAAACGCTCCCATGCTGGCCGCCTGCCCAATGCAAATCGTTTCCACCTTGTTCTTGATGAACTGCATGGTGTCGTAAATGGCGAGGCCGGCGGTGATGGAGCCGCCGGGAGAGTTGATATAGAGATGCACGTCCTTTTCCGGATCTTCGCCGGAGAGGAAGAGCAACTGCGCCACGACGAGATTGGCGATCTGGTCGTCGATAGGCGTGCCCAGAAAGATGATGTTGTCGCGCAGCAGACGGGAGTAGATGTCGTAAGCGCGCTCGCCCCGGCTCGTCTGCTCAACCACCATGGGAACCAATGCCATTGAACCCTCTTCCCGTTCTTGCTCGTGTTTTGCCGCCCTATGCGGGCAGCCGCTCGTACAGTACCGACGCGGTCTTGTCGCGCCGCAATTGCTCCCGAATTTTGGCCAGTCCGTTGTCCGCCGTCAAACGCGCCCGCAGGGCCTCGATCGGCTCGCGGGCTTGGAGAGCGGCAAGTTGCAGTTCGCGGTCCACCTCTTCGTCGCTGATGCTGATGCTTTCCTCCTGGGCGATGCGGTCCAGCAGGATATTGGTCTTTACCTCGGTCACGGCGCCGTCGCGCTGGGCCGCGCGCAGGCGGGGAAAGTCCAGCTTGCGCATCTGCTCGGTGTCCATGCCCTGGGCCGCCAGGGCGCGCAGGCCGCGCTCCAGGCGCGTGTCGATCTGCTCCTGCACCAGCGACTCGGGAACCGCAAACGGGAAGCGCTCGACCAGTGCGGCAAAGAGCCGGTCCTTGGTCTGGCTTTCCACGGCGCGGCGCTTGCGCTCGGCCAGGTGTTCGCGAACGCGCCCTTCCAACTCCGCCAGGTTTTCGTATCGGCCCAGCTCTTTGGCAAAGTCGTCGTCCAGTTCGGGCAGCGTCCGCTTCTTGATGGCCTTGACCTCAACCTCGTAGGCCACGGTCTTGCCGGCCAGCTTGGGCTCGGCATAATCGGAGGGATAGATGACCTCGGCCTTCAGCTCCTGTCCCGGTTTTGCGCCGCGCAGCACGGCTGAGAAAGCCTCTACAGTATCTTTGCCGCCCACTTCGACCAGCGTGTCTTCTCCCGTGATCGGGGCTGCCTCCGGGCTGCCGTCGATCTGGCCCTTATAGGTGATCTGCGCCCAGTCGCCGTCCGTAAGGACCCGCTCTTCCTCCACTGGCTCGATCGTCGCGTGCGACTCGCGCAACTGCTCCATCTCGCGCCTGAACTCCTCATCGGTGGCTTCCACCGGCGGCTTCTCCACGGTGACTTTCTGATAGCCCTCGATGGAGAACTCCGGGACGAACTCGAAGACCGCCTTCACGTGCAGCGGCTGACCGTCCTCGATGGTCAGCTCGGTCACGCGCGGCTCGCCGACGGGCTTTATGTTCAGGTCGAGGATCGCTTTGTTGAACCGTTCGGGAAGCAGGCTGTCGATTACTTCCTTGCGGATTCCATCGGCAAAACGCCGCCGGATGACCGAATCCGGCACCTTGCCGGCGCGGAAGCCGGGAATCTTGGCGTACTTCCGGTAGTTGCCGGTTACGGTCCGATAGGCCTTGGAAACCTCATCGGCGGGGATGTCCAGCACCAATTCGCGGGTGCAATCCGGGTTGAGGATGGGGCCATGCTCGTGGCCTTCATGGCCATGGCCGTGATCGTGGCCCTCGCGCTCTTCGTCGTGATCGAGGCCTTCCTGCGCGTGCTCGTTGTCTGCCGCTGCCTGGGTCGATTCAGGTTGCGGGTCGTTCTCGACGGTGTCGCTAGAACTCAAGGTTTTGCCTTCCATGCGCATTGTGCGCTAAACAAACTTCCAGACTGGGCGTAAATTCCCTGTTTTTCATCACATACAGCTAACACCAGAGCCAGGCACCCACCCCGGACCACCGCTCCGGGCACAACCCGCCCCGTGCGGTAATCTCAATGCCTCATCCCATGGTAAGGGGGTTTGCTGGCAGGGTCAAACCGGACGGGCGGTTTCCGCGCCCTTAGGGACCGCGAAAGGCACGTTACTGCTCAGTGACCCGGGCCTTGCGGACATGGGGCAGAAATCGGGGATGCGCGGCGCCACACTGGGCATAGTACTCTCGCGCTTCTTCCAGGCTGAGGCCGCCGTTCACCGTCAGCCGGACATCGGATGCGTCGCCATCTTCCTGCCCGTCATCCTCCCACCAGCAGACCGGGCACAGCGCCAGCGCGCCGGGCGCTTCCAGCGTTCTGTACCCGCAGCACGGGCAGCGAAAACGATTCCCCACAGCTCCCCCCTTCTGATGTAGACGGGAATCCAGGCGCGCGGGATTACCCGCGTGCGGAAAGCAGGAGCAGAGAACTGGCTTGCAGATGCAGCCGGGGTGCCCAGTCCTCGCCGCGTCTTTGTTCCTGCGGCTAGGGTGGGTGGCCACGAACCCCAACCGGCTCCGTTGATCGAGGCAGGGAAGCGGCTTCCAGATTGGCCTCCGATTGCGGCCCCGCTCCCGCATGTGATAAAACGATTGGCCATGAAGCCTGCGTCCGCAATGATCCTCCTCCTCGCCATCGGCTGCGCTCTGCCGTCGAGCGCCCTGCGCCTCGAGCCGCAGCCCAATCCCACCTCCAAGCCGCTTCCGGTGGTGGACATCGAGGACGCAAGCCACATGGTCGTCGCTCATCTCTTTGTCCTGCCGGGGGAAAGGATGCTGCTGGACTCCGACACTCAGAAGCCCGCCTCCGGCGCCGGATACTACGAGGCGATGCCGGACGAAGACTATATTCTGCTGATTCCAGCCGACCTCAACTTTCCGCGGCTGGACGGGGAAAGCTGCCCCTGTGCGCTCCACATGGACAAGATCGGCTGGAATCACGCCGGTGTCGTGACAACCGTGGCCGGGCTCCGTCCTTATCTTGAGACAGCTTCAGGCGCAAAGATTCCCATTGTCTCCGATGTGAACCATCCCCGGCTCGCCAACGGCAAGCTGTATTTCAAACTGAAGGGGCGCTGGGGCCAATACTGGGCGCTCATCCGCTTTGGGCAGGTCAAGGAGACTGGAGGCCCATGGGGGTTGTGGGAGTTGGCGCGATTCCTCTTCTTCGTGCTTCTGCCGCTGGCGCTGTTCGGGCTTCTCGCGTACTCGGTGGCGGGCGCGATTCAGCTCTCGCGCGAGGAGAGCTACCCCGACAAATCCTTCACCGAACTGATGTTGATCAGCTTTACGCGCCTGCCGCTGGCGAGCAAGTTTAAGCCGGATGCTCCAATCCCCTCCATTCGGGGAGAGTGAAGTTGCTCCGGCCTTCCCGGATCGAAAACCAAAGGGAGTTACGCCCAGTCGCACCGCTCCCGTGACTGACAACTGACAACTGATCACTCACAACTGCTTTTACGGCACAAAGACCCGCAGCCGCACATGCCACTTGGTGCTCTCGCCCGGTTTGAGCGTCACCATGCCGGTGTCGGTCGCGCCCCACTCCTTGCCGAAGGGATCGGCGAGGTTGTACTGGTGCTCGATAGCCACAAAGCTCTTCTCTGGAGGCGCGTACATCTGGATGGCCTTGATCTCCGGCGAGAGGCCCTCGATCTTCACCCCATAATGCGCGGCAGGATCGATGACGTCGACGGTCGCCGCGCCGCCCTTCCAGTCGATGTGGTTCCAGTTGTCGTCATAGAAGTTCTTCCCCAGCGTCGCGCCGCCGGGGGCGCTCAGGTCGTACTGCGTTCCCTTCACCGGCAGCAGCTTGCCGGAGGGGAAGACGTTATCATAGTTGCCGTTGTCTACCTGAGCCGTGGTCGTGGCGGGAATTCGCACCCGTGCCTGCGTGCGGTCGCCGGAGGGCAGATTGAAGTACGGATGCCAGGCCAGAGCCATCGGCTCGGCCTCGCTGCCCACGTTGTGCGCCACAATCGAGGCGTCCACGGTCTCGGCGGAGAGCGTAACGGTGATGACCAGGTCGGTCTTCGAGAGCCAGTGGCCGTTGAAGTTGCCGCCATGAATCACGCCGACCGCCTGCTCGCCGCCGGGAAGTTTCTCCACGTGCACTTCATCTGTGGTGCGCTTGAGAATCAGTCCGTGCATGGCGTTGTGCTCGGCCGTGGGCAGCTTGCCCCAGAAGTTGGCAGGCAGCGTAAGCGTATGTCCCTGCCACGCAGTGGTGATCGTCTTGCCGTCCGCCGAGAGCTTGCCGCGAACCCGGTTGGGATAAGGGACCAGGAAGGCCGCGCCCAGCCGGTAGCCCTGGTTGCCAAACTCATCGTCGTCCACATCGAGTATCTTCTTCGCGCCGGCCAGATTCATGGGCATCAGCACATCCACATTGCCCTTGCCGGGGAAATTGGCGGTGATTTGGATAATTTCCATGCCGCGGCCCGGCGCGAGCGTGATGCTGGTGAACTCCGGCTTGGTGGTGCTGACCACGGCGCGGCTGAGGGTGACGATAGGTTGGCCGCCGATGGAAGGGACAGCCTGGGCGTAGCCGGCTGTAGAGAGCAAACCCGCCGTCAGAGGCAGCAGGGCAAGTGCGCAAACAAAGAGCTTCATCTCAATCCATCCCTGGAGTGCATTTGGACCCGGAATCAACTCGTGGGCGGGGCAGTCTTCCCGGCGCCGAAAAGCATTTTCCGGAAACCATGCCATTCTACTCCTAAACGTGTCCCCTCTTCTTCAACCTCATTCGGGCGCCCCACTCTCAGGCCCATCCTGAGGAGCTTGACTCGGGCCTGTGTGTTACCCCAGCAATGATCCACATGCCGGACGCGCCACAAAACTGGGCGTCCCTCTCGCGGCGTGGTTGTTATTGGCGCAAGGGGGGATGCGGAATGAACTCCGGCTTACTGCGCCTCCCGATGCGCAATGACGTAATCCTTGATTCGGTCGTAGAGCTGGCCGGTCACCACGCCGCGCTCCACCAGGTCTTGCTTGGTGCGGTATGGCCGGAAGCGAACGATGCGCCCGGCCCAACTGCGCGTCATGCCGGGAACCTTCAGCAACTCATCCACGCCGGCGTGATTGATGTCCACGCGCGCTTCTGGCGGCGGGGCCGTTTCTGACGTTTTCGGCACACCCCGCGTGTCCCGGTCCTGATATTGCGCCATCCCAAAGATGCCGACACCCAACACCGCCAACACCACAGCCGCAATTCGCATACAAGCTCGCACGGCTCCATTCTGCACCTCGGCGGGGGACAGCGACAAGCCGGGCGGAGAAGTATCATGGAGAGTCGGAAACAAAAGGTCGTACCGGAATGACATTCGCGCAGCGAGGGTGAGGGAGAAGTCGAGCGCCATGGAGATGAGTCGTCGCACTGTGCTGAAAAGCGGCTCCGCTGCATTGGCGATGGCATCGCTTGCGGGAGCGTCAGAGGGGCAGGAAAAACCACAGCCGCGGAAGAAGAGAATTCGGCAGTCGGCCTGCCGATGGTGCTATCAGAAGATACCGCTGGAGAAGTTGTGCGCGTTTGGAGCGCAGATCGGGCTAGCGGGCATCGATCTGCTGCAACCGGAAGAGTGGGAAGCGCCGCGCCGCCATGGGCTCATTTGTACGATGGGCTATGCGGGCGGGGGCGAAATCGCCGATGCGCTCAACCGGACTGAAAATCATGCGGCCATCGAAGCGGCCTTTCGCAAGAACATTCCGCTGGCGGCAAAAGCAAGCGTGCCAAACGTCATCACCTTCTCCGGAAACCGCCGGGGAATGGCGGATCAGGAGGGCGCGCGCAACACCATCGTCGGTCTGAACCGCGTGAAGAAAATCGCCGAGGACCACGGGGTCGTGATCTGCATGGAGTTGCTCAACAGCAAGGTGGACCACCCGGATTACATGGCGGACCACACGGCCTGGGGAGTGCGGGTGATGCAGGATGTGAACTCGCCCAATGTCAGGCTGCTCTACGACATCTACCACATGCAGATCATGGAGGGCGATCTGATCGCGACCATTCGCGCGAACCTGGCCTGGATCGGCCACTTTCACACCGGAGGCGTGCCGGGCCGGCATGAGTTGGACAATACCCAGGAAGTGCAGTGGGATGGAGTGATGCGAGCCATCTCGGAGGCCGGCTTCCAGGGTTATGTTGCGCAGGAGTTCCTACCCACGCGCGATCCATTGACCAGCCTGCGCGAGGCCGTGGATCTGTGCGATGTCTAGAGAGGCTCCGCGCCGGCGTCACCGCCGCAAAGAGAATATTTGACAGCGAAGGGGGTTTCGCCTTAAGGTCAGAATCAGATGCAGAGCAACCGCCATCACGGTCATCACCATCATCATGGAATCTCCATGCCGGCGGACTGCCATGGCCTGAGCTAAAACGGCCAGAGAGATCTCAAGAGACACCAAGCCCGTCGGCAATCAAACCGGCGGGCTTTTCCATGCTCCGACAAGAAAATTCAACCCAAACAAGGAAACCAATGAGCAATAGCAATCCGATAATCGACTTCGACAAGATGGACGGACTCGTCCCCGGCATCGTCCAGGATGCGCGCACCGGCGAGGTGCTGATGCTGGGTTTTTTGAACTCGACCAGCTACGCCAAAACCCTGGAGACCGGCTACGTCACCTTCTGGAGCCGCACCCGCCAGAAGCTGTGGATGAAAGGCGAAACCAGCGGCAACCGGCTGCGCGTCGTCTCAGCCGCAACCGACTGCGACAATGACGCTCTGCTCTTTCGCGTCGTGGTCGAGGGCGACGGACTCGTCTGCCACGAGGGCACGGTCAGTTGCTTCACCAAGCCGATCGACCTGGATAAGGTAGGCGATTCATCAACGGAGGTAACTCGTGGCTAACAAGCTGAGACTCGGCATTCCCAAAGGCAGCCTGCAGGATGCCACTATCGCTCTCTTCAAGCGCGCCGGATGGAATATCTATGCCGACGGCCGCTCCTACTTCCCCTCCATCGACGACCCCGAAATCGAGTGCATGTTGATTCGCGCCCAGGAGATGGCCCGCTACGTCGATCACGGCGTTCTGGACGCCGGACTCACCGGTATCGACTGGGTCGTCGAAAGCGGCCTGGAAGTTACAAGCGTTACAACGCTGACATACGCCAAGCAGAGCCGCCGCAAGGTGCGCTGGGTGCTTGCCGTCCCTGAAGGCAGCGGCTTCGAGAAGGCCGAAGACCTGGAAGGCAAGATCGTGGCGACTGAGTTAGTGGAAGTCAGCAAGCGTTACTTCGCGGCCAAAGGAGTCAACGTCAAGGTTGAGTTCAGTTGGGGCGCAACCGAAGTCAAGCCGCCCACGCTGGCCGACGCCATCATCGAGATCACCGAGACCGGCAGCTCCCTCAAGGCCAACCGCCTTAAGATCATCGACACCGTCATGGAGAGCGAGACGCATCTGATCGCCGGCCAGAGCGCTCTTGCCGACCCGTGGAGGCGCGAGAAGATCGATCAAATCGCGCTCATGCTGCGCGGCGCTATCGACGCGCAATCGCAGGTCGGTCTCATGCTCAACGTGCGGCGCGCCGACCTTGATGCAGTCCTCGCCGTGCTGCCCGCGCTCAATTCGCCCACTATCTCCCAGTTAAGTAACTCCGACTGGGTTGCGGTCAACACCATTGTCGAGGAGCGCGTTGCCCGCGATGTAATTCCCAAGCTAAAAGCAGCCAGGGCGGCGGGCATCGTCGAATATCCGCTCAACAAGGTCGTGCTCTGAAGCGGAGGCAGCGAATGAAGCTGATACGGACAAAAGGCCGAGGCGCACAACAAACCGCCGAACTTCTCACCGCACTCGAAGATCGCGGCGGCGCGGCGCTCGATGCTGTGCTTCCCGCTGTGAGGCGCATTGTGGCCGATGTGCGCAAGCAGGGTGACCGCGCTCTGCTCCGCTGCGCCGCCAAATTCGACGGGCTCAAAGACGTGGCGACTCTGCGCGTCACCACGGAAGAAATGGCCGCCGCGTGGGAGGCCATCACCCCTGCCCTTCGCGCAGCTCTGACAACCGCCGCCGATCAGATTCGCGCCTTCGCTGTCGCCCAACTGCCCGCCTCATGGAGCGATGAATTTATTTCCGGCCTCACCACCGGCCAGCTTGTTCGTCCTCTAAGCGCGGTGGGCTGCTATGTTCCCAGCGGCCGTCATCCCTTGCCCTCCACATTGCTTATGACGGCCATCCCCGCGCAAGTGGCGGGCGTCGAGCGCGTCGTGGTAGCCTCGCCCAAACCCGCGCCGGAGACATTAGCCGCCGCGCATCTGCTCGGCATCACGGAGTTTTATCGCCTGGGCGGCGCGCACGCCGTGGCCGCGCTGGCCTATGGAACAGCGAGCGTCGAGCGCGTGGACAAAATTGTCGGCCCCGGCTCGCTCTACGTCACCGCGGCCAAGCGACTCATTGCTTTTGACTGCGCCATCGACATGCTTGCCGGGCCTACGGAGATCGTCGTCACCAGCGAACGCGGCAACGCGGACGAGATCGCCTCCGACCTGGTCGCACAGGCCGAGCACGATCCCGAAGCGCTCGCCATCTTCATCACTACGCGCGCCGATCTAGCCAACGCGGTCATCGCCGAAGCCAAGATCCGCAGTCGCAATAACACCATCGCGCGTGAAGCCCTCGATCGCAACGGCCTGGTCATCCTCGCATCGAGCGTGGATGAAGCCCGCGAAATCACGAATCGCCTTGCACCCGAGCATCTCAGCGTCGATACCGCAAACGATCTTGAATGGGTGAAGAACGCAGGCTCGGTATTTGTAGGCCGCTGGTCCGCGCAGCCGATGGGCGATTACATCTCCGGACCCAATCACACGCTGCCCACCGGTGGCATGGCGCGCGTGCGCGGCGGCTTGAGCGTCAATGACTTCGTCAAACTCATCACCGTGCAAGAGTACACTCAAGAGGGAATCCGCTCTCTTGGCCCGCCTGCCGCCTTGCTGGCCGAGGCCGAAGGCTTAACCGGCCACGCCGAAGCTATTCGCGCACGATTACAGAAGAGGAGTTCCCGTGACTAACTCCATTGCAACACTCAGCCCCACGCCGCGCGCCCGCGTGCAAGCCATGAAGGAGTATCACCCTCCACTCGGCAATCGCGACGCGCTGCGCCTGGACTTCAACGAGAACACGCTCGCCTGTTCGCCCAGGGTGCGCGAGGTGCTGAGCCGCATCTCCGCAGGCAGCCTCACGCGCTATCCTGAGCGGGAGCCGGTCGAGGCCACCGTTGCCGCGCATCTTAACCTTGCCGCCGCCCAAGTCGCGCTCACCAACGGCGTGGACGAGGCCATTCACGTGCTCTTTGAAGCTTTCCTCGACGAGGACGATGAACTCCTGCTGCCCGTACCAACCTATACGATGTATGAGATCTACGCGTCAGCCACCGATGCGCGCGTGGTCGCTGTGCAGGCTGCTGATGACTTGCAGTTTCCCTTCGAGCGCCTGCTTGCGGCCATCACGTCTCGCACCAAGATCGTCGCTATCGCCAATCCCAACAGCCCTTCCGGCTCCGCGGCCACGCGCGCGCAATTGCTTGAGATTGCCGCCCAGGTGCCCCATGCCGTTCTCCTGGTCGATGAGGCTTACTTCCACTTTCACGGCGAAACCATGATCGACTTAGTCAGTTCCGTACCCAATTTGATTGTCGCGCGAACCTTTTCTAAAGCCTATGGCCTTGCCGGCCTGCGCCTCGGGCTGCTGGCCGGTCCCGTGGAACTGATGCGCTGGGTGCGGCGCGTGTTATCGCCCTACAGCGTAAACTCGCTTGCACTGGCCTGCCTGTCGCCCGCGCTCGAAGATGCCGACTATCTCGACTGGTACGTCAACGAAGTGCTTGCCGCGCGCACGGAGTTTGAGGCCGCGCTTGACGTCGCCGGAGTTCTCCGCTGGCCCAGTCATGCTAACTTTGTTTTGGTGGAAATCGGCGCACAGCACAAGGAGTTCACGCGCCTGATGAGTGCCGCGGGCGTGCTTGTGCGCGACCGCTCCAGCGATCCTGGCTGCGATGGCCGTGTGCGCATTACCATCGGAACGCGATCGCAGATGCGCCAGGCCGCCGTGGCTTTCAACGAAACTCTTGCCACACTGCGAGACGGAAAAGAGGGGCAATGACAACAAAGAAATCAGCCGCGACTAATCTCAAGGCACGCACCGCCATTGTCGAGCGCAACACCGCCGAGACGCGCATCGCTATCAAGCTGACGATTGAAGGCAGCGGCCAATACAAAATCTCCACCGGCATTCGCTTCTTCGATCACATGCTGGAGCTCTTTACTCGCCACGGCGCATTCGATCTCGAACTTAAATGCGTGGGCGATCTCGATGTGGACCAGCATCACACCGTCGAGGATGTCGGCATCGCGCTCGGCGAAGCCTTCGACCGCGCGCTAGGCGACAAGCGCGGCATTCTGCGCGCCGGATACTTTCTCATGCCAATGGACGAGACACTGGCCATTGCGGCCATCGACCTCAGCGGACGAGCGGCCTTCGCCGTCGAAACAAAGGTTCGTACACGGTTCGTGGGCGACCTTCAATCCGAATTAGTAACTGATTTCTTTGAGGGCTTCGCTCGCGGCGCACGCGCCAATGTCCACGTGAAGACCATGTACGGCCGCTCGAATCATCACAAGATAGAGGCTATCTTCAAAGCCTTCGCGCGCGCGTTGCGCGTAGCCTGTTCGCGAGACAAACAACTCGGCGAGATGCTGCCGTCGACGAAAGGGCTGCTATGAATGCTGATGCCAGTAGGGGAAAAGTGATTGGGCGGATTGTGTGGATTGCGACCGCAATCGATGTACTCGCCTATGCTTGTAAGTTTCTTCCGTTCTGGCATGGTTCGGCGGCGGCGGAAACCGTGATCGTCCTGATGGACGAGATTGGGCTCGTAGTCAGCGTGCTCATTCTCATTAGCGTGCCATTTGTTGCGCGAGGTTGGAAACTGCCTGTCTTCGTGATCGGAATGCTTGCTCTTTGCTTTTTATGGTTCAGCTCAGTTGCGTGGTGGGTGATGGTGAAATGATCACAGTCATTGATTACAAAGCGGGCAATCTGACCTCGGTGCTCAAAGCTCTGCGCCACCTGGGCGCGGAGACGGTCGTCACCGACGGCGACCTCGCGCTTGTCGAAGCAGCAGAGCGCATCGTGTTGCCGGGCGTGGGCCATTTCGCGGCTACTGAGCGCCTTGACACGACGGGCCTCACGTCCGCGATTCGCGCGGCGATTGCGCGGTGCGTCCCCTTTCTTGGCATCTGCGTAGGGATGCAGTGGCTCTACGCCGGCTCCAGCGAAGCTCCCGAGCAGCCGGGCCTCGGACATTTTCCTAAGTCGTGCGCGCGATTCTCCGAAAGCCAAGAGAAAGTCCCGCACGTAGGCTGGAATTCGCTGGAAGTTCGGAAAGATTCGCGGCTTCTTGCCGGCGTCGAGCCGGGTGAGTACGTTTACTTCACGCACTCCTACAAGGCTCCTGTCACCGCCGACACTGCGGCCGTCACGTATTACATTGAGCCCTTCGCCGCAGCGGTCGAGCGCCGCAATGTCATGGGAGTACAATTTCATCCTGAGAAGTCCGGCGCCACCGGACTCAAGATTCTCAAGAACTTTTTGGAGGTTGAAAGATGAAGCTCAGTTTCACACTTACTCTTGCAGATTTCAAAGCAGCTCAACGTCTTCACAGACGCCAGAATTTATCTAGCCTGATCGCCTATTATGCTTTTATAGTAATTCCACCAGCGCTAGCTGTTCTTTCGATGCTAGCAGTCGGTGTTCTGATGCTCTTTACCCCGGTCCATTATTTAGGCGGATCGTATGTCATCTTCCTGGCATTCGCTGTTTGTTTGTCTGTTCCATTTTTCCATTCTTATTCCGTCCGGCAATCCTTTGTACGCATCTTTCCTCCAGGTACTTTAGACCGGACGAAATCTCTCGACATTGATGATGAGCGCATTATTTCTACAATACCCGGCGTAAGCGAAGGAAAGTTCTTCTGGAATGCAGTCATGGCGTTCGCGCAGGATGAGAAGATTACACTGCTTTATGTAAGGAAGAATATCTTTATTTTTATTCCAACAATTGCACTTTCGCCAGTTGAACGCGCCGAACTAACCGACCTCGTAGCCCGCCAACTCCCTAAGGGAAAGCCATGATAACCAAACGCATCATCGCCTGCCTCGACGTGCACGACGGTCGCGTTGTCAAAGGCGTGCAGTTTGTCGATCTGATCGACGCGGGCGATCCGGCTACGCAGGCCGCGCGTCATGCGCGCGAAGGCGCAGACGAGATCGTGCTGCTAGACATTACCGCGACGCATGAAGGCCGCCAAACGCTGCTCGATACAGTGCGCCGCACGGCTCGCGAGTTATTCGTTCCGTTCTGCGTGGGCGGCGGCATCCGCACTGCGGACGATGCCGCGCAGGTCTTCGAGGCCGGCGCGGACAAGGTCAGCGTGAACTCCGCCGCGCTTGCCGATCCAACATTGATCGAGGCCATTGGCCGCAGCTTTGGCGCGCAGGCCGTTGTCGTCGCTATCGATGCTCGCCGCGAC
This sequence comes from Occallatibacter sp., assembly GCA_049522975.1. GTDB lineage: Bacteria > Acidobacteriota > Terriglobia > Terriglobales > Acidobacteriaceae > Telmatobacter. Next base: position 167,097 of record JBEKNI010000001.1, read on the forward strand.
CCCGAAGCCGCCGACCCGGTGCGCGATGCCCGGGTCTTCGTGCAGGGTGGGCGTAGACTCACCGGTCGCCGCGCCGTCGAGTGGGCGCGCGAAGCGGAAGCCCGAGGCGCGGGGGAGATTCTGCTCACTTCAATGAACTGCGACGGCATGCGCACCGGCTTCGATTGCGAGCTAACCGCGACGGTGAGCGAGGCGGTCAACATTCCCGTCATCGCCTCGGGCGGCGCGGGAGGCGTCGAGCATTTCGTCGATGTCTTCGGGCGCGGACGGGCCGATGCCGCGCTCGCCGCCAGCATCTTTCACTTCGGCGTCTCCAGCGCCCGCGCGCTCAAAGAAGAACTAGCCAAGGCCGGCGTCTCCGTGAGGATGCCATGCTGATTCCCTCGATAGATTTGCTGGGCGGCCAGATCGTTCAGCTTGTGCAGGGCGAAAAACTGCGCCTGGCCTTCGACGACTTCGAATACTGGATTGAGAAGTTCGCGCGTTTCCCGCTGGTGCAACTCATCGATCTCGACGCAGCCATGCGCCAGGGCGATAACTCAGCATTAGTCGCTCAGATTACCAAGCGGCTCCCAGTCCAGGCCGGCGGAGGCATTCGTTCCATCGAACGCGCGCAACAGGTGCTTGACGCAGGCGCAAAGCGCGTCATTATTGGCTCTGCGTTTTTTTCCGCAGAGGGCACAGTCAACACCGACTTCGCATCGGCGCTGGCAGCCAGCATCGGCGCGGAGCGTGTCGTAGCCAGCATCGACACCAAAAAAGGCCGCATCGCCGTCAAAGGCTGGAAGGCGCAGGTCGAGCTAACTCCCGACGAAGCGATTCCGCAACTCGATCCCTATGTTAGCGCGTTCCTCTACACGCATGTAGACGGCGAGGGGTTGATGCAGGGCTTTCCCATCGCGACAGCCGCGCGCCTGCGCAAACTTACCGAGCGCCAACTCATGGTAGCCGGCGGCATTCGCAACCAACAGGAAGTCGATGCGCTCGGCGCCCTGGGCGCCGATGCAGTCGTCGGCATGGCGGTCTACACCGAGTTGCTCAAGGTCTGAAGCCGGCCGCGTTGTTCTTAGCCGCCTTATTTCTGCGCCTCGCCGACGGCGCGGCTGGTTTCAACGCGCGAAGCTCGCAGCAGCCGCGCGATTTGCTTCAGATGGAGTTGCACGGCGTAGGCGCGCAGAATCTCGGCCTGCGTAAACTGGAAGCCTGTGTGCCGCACCTCGGCCATGCGCGCTTCCAGTTGTGCGATGTCCTCTTCCAGATTCATTCCCGGCGGAGGAATGTGAAACCGCCATTCGTGAATGCACTCGGCCACGTGATGGAAGCCCGTGCGAATGTCCACGGCCAGCCGTCCCAGCGCCGGCTCCAATTGTTGCGCGTAGCCATCCTCGTGACTGTCTTTGACGGAGAATTCCAGCGCTACAAGAGCGTCAAAGAGCGAGTGGCCAAATTGCACAAGCGTTCCCAGGCCCTCGCGCCATCCGGAACCTCCGGAAGGCTCGTTGCGCGAGGCTTCCAGCAAACGGTTGTTGCTGCCGAGCAAGCTCAGCGCATGCTCGCGCTGCGCAGACAGATTCTCGGCGGGCGCGCCGCGAAAGCCTTCGAGAATCCCCTCGAAGAATGCGCCTAGCACCAGAAACTCCTGCGCCAGCCCATCGCGAAGCCGCAACCGCGCGCGGTCGGGAAAGACCAGCGTGGAAATAACCACCGCCACTACGATGCCCAGGAAGACTTCCATCACGCGGTCCAACGCGACGGTCCAGTGCGAGCCGCCTCGATGCACCAGCATCACAATAGTGATCGTTACGCCGGCCAGCCGCGAGCTGTTACGCAGGCCAAGCAAACCGCAGACAATCACCGCTGTGAGCACGGCCAGGATGTAATTCCACGGCAGCGTGCCGAGTTGCGTGAACGTGAAGCCGAGCACCGCGCCGATCAACGTCCCCAGGATGCGATCACGTGATGCGGAGATAGTCGCCCCGAAGTTCGATTGCAGCACGATGATGGCGCTGATTGCGCCCCAATAGCCGTCGTGCAGCCCGAACTGCATGGCGATCCACCAGCACAGCGCGGCTGCCAGAGCCGTCTTCGCGGCATGAATCAACAGACGCCGGCGCTCCCAGGTAAAGAACCCAGGGTTCTCCCTTTGTTCCACGCGCAGTTTGATCGCAAGCTGCTGTTGCAACTTCGTCTTGTTTGCCCTCAGGCGCATAAGTGTAATCCGAGGCGCAGGAACCTCATACCTATAGAATGCCCCATCCGGATGGGTTCAGGCAGTGACCAATCTCACTCTTCGCTTGCACACCCGCAATCCCTTCCAGATTTTCTAAGATAGCTAAACCGCGCCTACCGTGTAACATGGGAGTTAGGCGCCCGCACCGCCGGGCCCGCGAACCTTATGATGCTGCGAGTCGGATACCCAGCCACCCTGGACACGGAGTTGTTGAACGACTTCCCCGCGGAGATCGAGCTCATCCCCCTGCCTGACGATCTCGGCTGCGAGATCGAGATCGACGTCTGGATTCCCGATCCTTATCCGAAGCGGGCTATGAAGGTATGGCCGCATCTTCGCGGCGTGCGGCTGATCCTCTCGCTTATGGCCGGCACGGAGTGGATTCCCGGAGTAGCCGGGCCGCACGTCACAATATGCAGCGGCCGCGGAGCGCACAACATCTCCACTGCCGAATGGACCGTTGCCGCCATTCTGGCAATGCTGAAATATTTCCCAGTCTATTTCGACGTGCAGCGAGCCGGCCAGTGGAAGCGCCGCTTCGATGCGAACGCTCTGTATGCGCGCGTGACCGGCGATGCGCGGTCTCTTCATCCCGCCGTCATGGTCGAGGAACTTACCGGCAAGAGCGTGTTGCTGGTGGGCTACGGCGCCATCGGCCAGGAGATCGAGCGGATGCTCGCGCCGTTTCATGTAGAACTCGTGCGCGTGGCTCGTAGCGCGCGTGCCAAGCCTTCGGTTCATGCAGTCGCCGAACTCGACAGCCTTCTACCGCAAGCGGAAATCGTAATTCTGATTCTGCCCTCGACTGCCGAATCGCATCATCTGATCGGCCGCCGTCAGCTTACTCTGATGCGCCAGGGCGCGCTGCTGGTTAATGCCGCGCGCGGACCTGTCGTGGACACAGACGCCCTGGTTGACGCGCTCCATGAGAACCGCATTCGCGCCGCGCTCGATGTTACCGACCCCGAGCCGCTGCCCGAGGGCCACCCGCTGTGGAGCTGCCCCAATTTGCTCCTCACGCCCCACGTAGCCGGATCGAGCCCGCAATTCGGGCCGCGCTCCATGCGCATCGCCGCTGATGAGTTGCGCCGCTACATCAACGGCGAACCGCTGCTCAACGTCGTTCAGGCCGCAGTTTGAACCGCCGCCGCGCAGCGCCAATCCCGCAGACCCAGAACCGCCAGTCCCACCAGCAGCGCATAAAGAGCCGCCGTCGGCCTGAGATCCTTGTAGAGATACTCGCCGATGTACGCAACATCCACCGCAATCCACAGCCACCAGTTAGCAATGTGCTTGCGCGTCTGCCACCAGGTTGCCACCAGGCTGTAACTCATCAGCGTGGCATCCAGGCGAGGCAGCGCCGCGCCAATGCGCTCCATCAGCAACCCCAGAAGTACGCTTCCCACAGCGCCCGCCGCCAAGCCCGCCAGCAGGCTCGCCATCGGCAGCGCGACCACGCGCACCCCGCCCTCTTCGCGCATTCCGCGCCACCAGTACCACCATCCGTATAGCGTGAAAGCCAGAAAGAATATCTGCAGAAGTGCATCGGAATATAGACGGACATGATAAAAAACAATCAGGTATAGTACATCGGAGATCAATATTACCGGCCAACAGATAAGTTTGCGGCGCGTGGTGAGCCATATTCCGGCAACCGTCGTGGCAACGCCCCCATCCTCCATCCAGTTTGCGGCAAAGTAACTCGCTATCGCGCTCCAGTGCATCTGTCTCCGGCTCCTATCTGCGCGGCGCCCTCTGCCCGCCTCTCCCGTGTTTCGGCCCAACAGCGAATCGCATTAAGTAGCTTCTTTCCGCCCGGGCCGCAAAACCAGCGCGCATGACCGACAAGATAATCGATCGACGCAATCCGCGTCTTCTCTTCCGAACTGAGTACTCCCAGAAAGTAATCTGCCTCCGTCAACGCAAACTCCGCGTGGCAAAGCGCGGTCATTGGGGCCAGCGCCGCGGCCTCCTCATCGCTCAGCGGACGCACCGAGTCATAGCTGTCGAGCAGAGAACACAAGTGATCGAAGTGCACGGGGACGTCTTGTCTGTCTTCGAGTCCTTCGCGCAATTCAAGCCACTCCACAATATTGCGCTCAATCGCTTGCGCTAGGTCATGCACGGCGTTGGTGCGGTCGGCCAGCCCGAAGTCGATTACCGCAACGGCATGAGCATCGTCGCTTGCATCGCTCCACAGAAGATTCGAGGCGTGCAGATCGTTGTGCGTCCACAGCGGCTTCAGCGCCGGCAACAGCGGTGATAACTCCGCGTGAAACTGCGCAAGGAGTTTCAGCGCCTCATCACAGGCCGCGCGCACAGCCGCATCCTCGGCGAGCGCAGGCCGCGCGGTAAGGTAATGCTCGATCGCGGAAGCGGGGTCTGTGGCCGCAAAGATCGTGAAGCTGGCCACCAGCGGCTGAGCCTTCCGCAGCAGAGCGTCAAATCCTTGCGAAGCCAGATGCAGCCGCGCCAGCGCTTCTCCCGCCGAGCGCGCGTGAGCCGTCGAGCGAAACGGCGTCCACGAAAGCGCGTCCTCATAGAGGTCCACGCCTTCCGGAACTTCATGCGCTTCGTAAGTCCATTCACCCTTTTCGATTGCCGTCTCACCCGAACAGGACGCAAGGACAAGCGGCACCGGCGCGCCGCGCGCTCGCAGATAACTCATGAAGCGATGCTCTTCGAGCAATCCCTCGCGGCCGCGCACGGCTCTGTGGTGGCGCTTGATGAAGACACGTCTGCTACCCGCCGCCACGACGCTTGCCGCGGAAAACGGCCGCGGACTCACGGAAACAATCCGGATCGGCTCGGCGCAGCCGGGAAAATCGGCAAGCAACGTGCGCACTTCGGGCAGCGTTAGCGGAGGCCAGTCAGCCTCGACCAGCGTTCCGTCCAATCCATGCGCTTTTGCCGTCGTGCTCATCGCTTGTGCATCCTCCGCTCTTGCTTGCGAACTTAATTAGAAAGCATAGTGCGCTGAGAGGCGGACCGTCGTCGGCGCGCCCAAGTGAATAAATGTATCTCCGTAACTCGCGCCGGTATCCTTCCAGTAGCGTTTGTCGGTGATGTTATCGGCGTAGAGATGAAACGTCACGCGTCCCTGCTCGCCGCCCGGCGTATAACGTGCCCCGAGATTGAAAAGGTTATAACCTCCCACACTCACCGCATCGTCGCGCGTGGCCTCCTTGCGCCCGGTATAACTCCAGCCCGGCATCAGATGCAGTCCGCGCGCGTGAGGCAGCAGCATATCGGCAAAAAACGCCGTGCGCAGATGCGGCACGTTGAGCACCTGCTTGTTATCGTAGGACGGCGTGCCGGTGTTGCTGGAAAGTGCGCGAATCGCTGCTCCCGATGCTGTCAGGCGCAGCCAGTCCGCCGCCTTGCCCTCTGCGTTCATTTCGATGCCGTCGTGCGTCTCGCGTCCTTTGAATTCAAAGCACAGATCGCCGGGTTCAACTGATCCTCCTGTGGTGTAATTGATCGGGCAAAAACTGTCAGGCGCCTGAATGATTCTCGGATAGAAAAATGGCGCGCGCATATCGAAGAGCGCGGTGGTGAGCAGGATGCGCTGGCCGGGTTCATACTTTGCGCCGACTTCGACCTGACGGGTCAGGAACGGAACGAGAAACTGGTTTGCGTTATCCATCCCGTACCACGAGGGCGCCTGCGGCCCAAGCGAGAGCATTACGCCGTAGTTGCCATAAAGCGTCAGGCTATTTACCGGACTATAGGTGACCGCGTATTGCGGCAGCCAGATGGCTTCATCCCTCAGCTTTGGCAAACAGTTGATCGGAGTTTCGTAGACATTGCCCGGACCTAAAGGGAAGTTCGCGCAAGTTGCATAAAGGGAATAGTTGTGGTCGCGCAAGTCGTCGAATCGGCCGCCGACCAGCAGTTGAATGTGGCCGGGAAGGTGAATCCGGTCCTGCATCACAGCGGAAGATTGGTGATTATCTTCCCAGAGCCGGCGAGGGCCGGCGGATTGGCGCGGATCCTCGGGGGAACCGGCGGAACCGATGGTAAGTGGCAGAGTTGGCTGGTAGATGTTATCCGAGCCGATGGGGAAGTACACCGCGCCGTCGGCCACCTCCGAAGTGGATGTTTGTTGCATCGTATCGAAGCCGGGTTGCTGGACGCTGCGCAAGAACAGTTCGCCCCCGCCGGTCAGGTCGTGTGTAATGGCTCCGGTCTTGACGTGCCCTATGACCAGCGCCTCGGCTTGCGCGTCGAGGCGCAGTTCGCCAGGATCGCGGTAATCGTAGATGTCGTACGTTCCGTCAGGAGCAAAGAACCAGGGATAGGGAGCCGATCCTGAATTACACTCCGTTTCGTTGTAGCAGCCATACGCGTAGATCACATTGTCGTCGATCAGCGAATGGCTATAACTTGCCGCCGCGAAGGCTCGCCATCCGCCCGGCAGATCATAGTCGAGACGCGCGCCGGTATTGAAGGTATCGAAGGTGTTGGGCTTGGCCCATGACTGCTCGCCCAGCATCGTCGAAGGATAAACCTGCTCGTAGTTTGGAGCTGCTTTGTGTAGATCCGGCACGGTTGTACCGCCCAGCAGTTGATAACCGCAGACTGATCGCTCTACCTTATGCTGATACTCGAAGTCACCTTTGAGAATTGCCTTTGGAGTTAGCTTCCAATCCGCCGCACCCGCCCCCACCGCCCGCCATCCGTCGGCGTCGTTCACATAACTCGCGATCCTCTCGCCGGCCAGATTCACGCGCGCGCCCACCTGCTTTTGCGCGCCGAAGAGCCGGCCCAGATCGACGGCGCCATACGCAGTGCCGCGATGATCGGTGGCCAGATCGACGGCTTCAATCGTCGCCGGCCGCTTGGTCACATAGTCGATCAGTCCGCCAGCCGAGGCCACGCCGCTCTCCACGCCGGCGATGCCTTTGAGAAACTCGACGCGCTGCTTGTTTTCCAGAGGCACATCCTGCTCGCCGGCGATGGTCATGCCGTTGATCTGGAGACCCGTGGCCAGATCAATGGTGAAGCCGCGAATCTCATAGTCGCCGTAGTAGCCTACCGGTGCGTAATCCTCACCGATGGAGGCATCGTTCTTCACCACGTCAGAGAGCAGGCGCGCGACCTGGTCTGTGAGCAGTTCTCGAGTTACAACCGTGGCCGAGACCGGCGTCTCCTTCAATGCGGCGCCGTCCAGCGTGCCGACGGTTACAGCCACGGGAAGATAGTCGTCCGCCGTCTCGCTGTGCACCACCACGGTTGTGACTACGCGCGGAATCGCCTGCGCCGCTGCGGGTTTGGACGCGGGAGGCGGGGAAGCCGCGCCGGTATTAGGGGGCGCAGGACTTTGTGCGAAAACGCTGAGAGCTGCGGCCAGAGAGCAGAGCAGCAATTCTGCCGCCCAGGCCGCTCGGCGTGACTCCAACCCCTTCCGCAAAGAGCGCAGAGAGGATGGGGCGCCCAGGTCTACAGATCCTGGATTCGAATCAATAGGCGCGAACGATGGAGATGCGATGAGGGTAGGAATATCGGCAGCGGCGCGGAACATGAACTCCCCTTGTTTCGAACTGATTGAAACAAGAGAACTCACACTGCGATTCGAGGAAGAAGGCCCGCTGGCTTCGAAAGCTTCCCACGCCGGTATTATCCGGATCGGGTTCGAGGGTATCTCTCAGCCCCACCCCAGTGGAGCACCCCTGTTTCAATAACCTGATTGAAACACTCCCGGCCGGTTTTTGCAAGCCGCTCGAGTACGCCATCTCACCCGACTTTGAAGGCGCCCACCAGGCCGGTCAGTTCGCTGGCCAGCGAAGCCAGTTGCTGGCAAGCCTCGACCGAGTGCCGCGAACTGGCCGCGGTCTGCTCGATGATCGAGGCGATCTCGTTCACGTTGGCGCTCACCGACTGAGTGGAATACGACTGCTCCGTAGCGGCGGCGGCAATCTGCGTCACCATCTTCTGCATCGATTCCGAGCCGTGAATGATGCTGGAGAGCGCCTCGCCAGCCGAGCGCGCGGAAGTTACGCCGCTTTGCACGTGGCTCATGCTGGAGCGCATAGCCTCGACGGCCTCCGAGGTGCCCTGCTGAATGGACCGAACCGTCTTGTCGATCTCCTTGGTGGCTTCGCTGGTACGCTCGGCCAGACGCCTGACCTCGCCCGCAACTACCGCGAAACCGCGCCCATGTTCGCCGGCCCGCGCCGCCTCGATGGCGGCATTCAGGGCCAGCAGGTTGGTCTGGCCCGCGATCTCGTCAATCACGCTGATGATTCTGCCGATGGCGTTGCTGGAGCGGCCCAGCTCCTCGATCCTGGACGAGGTCTCTTCGTTCGATTTGAGCAGCTCCCCGATGGTCTCAACCGTGCTCTGAACCGTCTGGCCGCCGGCGTGCGCGCTCTCCTCGGCCTTGCGCGCATCGACCGCGGCATTCTGCGTGGTGTTGCTGATCTCCAGAACGGAGGTCGAGATCTCATTCATGGTGGCGCCGATGCGGGCGGCCTGCTCCTGCTGCTGAGCGGCCTGCGTCGCGGTCTCTCGAGCGCTTTGAGCCAGTTCCGTGGCGGCCTCGCCTACGGTGGCCGCATGCTCGGCCACGCGCCGCACAACCTCTTGGATGCGGCCGATGAAGACATTGAACCATATCCCAACTTCGTCGATCTCGTTCTGACCCTCTACCTCGATCCTGCGGGTCAGATCGCCCTCGCCCTCGGCGATGTCCTGCAGACGCAGCGCCAACATGCGCAACGGCAGCACCACTTTGGACTGAACCACCCACCATGCCGCGGCGCAGATGAGTACCGCAAAGACCAGCATCACCATGCCGATGATACGGCTGCGCACCGAGACCGCATCCACCGCGTCCAGTTGCTTTTGAAAACTATCCGCTATTGCCGCGCTGAAGACGGTCATTGCGTCGGTCAGCGCCTTGTTGTCCTTGCCCAGCGCGCCGACCTGCGCCATCAAATCGTCGCTGGGGCCGTCCTTGGCCGCCAGGATTGCCGCATAAGTGTCGTGATCGCGCGACCGTATCGAGGAGAACTGGGCAAGCAGCGAGTTTGCCTGTTTGCTCAACTCCGGCGACGAGGCCAGCACGGCCTTCATCTGGCCCAGCGCCTCGGCTGTGGCTTCGGCGTCCTTTTCCGCGCCGCCCAGTGAGGCCGGATCCTGCAGTACCACGGCATCGCCATAGTGCTTCTTCATCCGCTCAAAGGATGCCTGCGCGTGCTGCATGTGCAGAGCCGCGGGGAAGAGCGAAGAGGATATCTCCGACATCCGGCTGTGGGTGGCGGTGGACGAAAGCTGCACCATCGCCAGCAGCAGCAGATAGCCGCCGCCCAGAATCGACAGAATGAGCAGAATTCTCGTCTTGATCTTCATCTGCCTAAACATGGGATTGCCCTATCGTCAGCGCCTTGACACCCTCGTCACGGTCTTTGCTGCTAAATTGCATTTGATCGGCGTCCTGGGGCCGGAACAGCGGCGGAGATTCGCCTTCGTCCCGGCTCTCAGGACCTACCTTTGCGCGCGGGAGCCTCACTTGATAACTAGCACCTTGACACCCTCGTGCGGACTTGCCTTGCCGATGTAGCCGATGGCGCCGGCGTTGTGCGCGACAAAATCCACCACCGCTGCATCCCCGTCCAGGCTCTTGGGCATCGTTGCCTGGCCGGAAAAGACCAGGCTGCGCCAGCCAGCCCGGTAGGCCGTGTCGTTCTTGCCGATGTACACCTGCAAGAACTCCTCATGCACCGTGCCGGCTTTCAAAAGGATGGGCACCACGCGGCTGCCGTCCTTCAGTTCCGTCGCGGCGCCTGTGAACACATCTCGTAAATCGCTCTTGGTGACTTCGGTCGCCTTCACACTGGGATTGGCGATCACAATGACCTGTGCCTGTGCGTGGATTACAAAGATCGACGCGGCGGCCAGGAGCAGGAAAAATGAGCGTAGCTTTTTCATCTGAGTGTTCTCCTTTCGTCCGCGTTAGAAACTGAATCCTGCCCGGACTACAAGTGCGTTGGTGTTGTCCTGAATGGTGGGGTTGTTTGCCGGGTAGAAACCGTCGGGATAGGTCGCCATGCCGTTGCCAGCCATGAAGTGGCCCTCGACCTTCACCGTGAAGTACTGGTTGATGGTGAACTTCCCTGTGACGGCCTTGTCGTAGTCGTGCTTTTCAGGGCCGGTCAGGCTCGGGTAAGCCAGGTGCGGTCCATTGGGAACCAGATCCGCGCCGCCGAAGAAGGCCCGGTAATGCGAGTAGTAGGATCCAACCTCCAGCCATCGGTTGGCGGTGTATGCGGCGCTGCCGTACCAGCCTCGCAAGTCGCAGTCAAACCAGGCCTCGCTGCTGAAGATGTCCTTGGCCTGATAGGCGCGCTTGTGCTCGGCCGCGAGGTGCCACTTGTTCCTGTCGTACTTGCCGTAGATCCAGTCGGTCCAATCCCGGAAGGAATGTTCGTTGTAAGGAGCGCCGGAGATGTGAGCCGCGGGCACGGAAAGCGTGCCAGAGCCGGAGATCCTCTCGTTCTGCCGTGATGCGCCGACCATTAGCCCTTTCAGCGGAGTGAACCATTTCAGATCGCCGCCCCAGACCGGCCCGCCATAGGTCCCGCCCAGGGAGATATGCACGCCAGGAGCGACGTTCGTCAGCAGATAGGGATAGCCGCTGTACTTGCTGTCTCTGCGCTCTCCTCCGTACGCGGTGTAGCCGACCGAGCCGAGGTTGTGCGCCAGCCTCGCTCTGCCGTAGATGTCGCCGCCCCGATGGGCGATGGAGGTGTCGCGCAGGTCAATGGGATACATGCTCTGCGGCAGCAGCGCGAAGGTGTGGTCGAAGTCCATGTCCTGGGTATCGGTGTAGAGACCCAGCACCGTTTTCACCTTGCCGCCGCGGAAGCCCAGCCAGGGCTTGAGCCGATAATCGGCCATGTAGAAGTCGAACTGCGGGTGCCACCTTCCCAACTGCCCCAGTTCGCGGTCGTAGCCCTGCACCGCTACGCGGAACTGGGAGGTGAGTTGCGACGACAGGTTCAATCCGGCGTCGGTGAATTGTCCGCTGCCCACGTTGCTGGTATTCATGGTCAGCCAGTTGTTGTCGTTGGTGTGGATGAAGCCCTGGGTGCCGAAGCCATGAATCTGCACCGTCTCCGTGACTCCATTCACGGTCCCGAGCTTGATCTCCTGCCCGTGCAGGGTCATCGCGACAGTGAAGGCCGCGAGAATCCCTGTGGCGAGGCCTCTCAAAAACACGCTCTTCATAGTTTGTCTCCTCCGCCTGATTGCCGATGACGCTCACCGCGCGCCCCTCCGGCCTGCCCGTCACACTGCCCCGGCCCCATTGCAAAGCTTGACCAATGGCCGCCACAACCTGTGGCGAGAGAATCGGTTCAGTTCCGGTTTCCTATGGTTTAATCGGCGACGGCTATTGCGACTTTAGCTCTCCATTGAAACCAAAGCGCAAAAGAGGGAGCGAAAGGAGTTGACGCCTCCGGCGAATCCTGTCGATTCAGAACGCAGTTCGTTTTCGGGAAGCGAGGCGACGATTGAGCCGGCCTCAAACGGCTTCGCCGCCACACATGTCTTCGCGGCGGAATCACAGCAGCGAGGATCTCTCGTTTCCGCGCGATCGAGCGTCGTCGCGCCCCGAGCCGCGCGGCGTGAAATATTTGTAAAAAAAGACTACCCCGCCCCGGCTACAGGCGCTACATTTGAATTGAAAACAGATTAAAAAGCGAAGAGAGAGCGTCTCTGCCATCCAGATTTCTTGAAAGGCTGCATCATGCGTGTTTTTGTTTCCCCAGCTCACTTCCGCCCCACGCTCGTCTGGCGGCTTTTCCTGGCCGCTTGCCTGCTTTCGCTGGCGGCTGGCCGGGGGGCTGCGCAATCGACCTTCGGAACGATTCTAGGCACGGTGCGCGACTCCAGAGGAGATCTGATTCTCAACGCAAAGGTGACTCTGGCCAACACCGGAACCGCGGCCACGCGAACCCTGCACACCGACGCCAACGGAAGCTATGCCTTCAAGAACATCGACGTCGGCAGATATGCCCTCACAATTACGGCGCCGGGCTTTGAAAAGGAATCGCTCCCGGAGATCGTCCTCTCGGCTCGCGACACCCGGCGCATGGACGCTACCCTGAAGCCGGGCTCTGAAGCCCAGACCATCATCGTTGACGACGATCCCGCGCCGGTGATCACCACCGATGTCTCCAGCCTGGCCGAAACCAAGATCGGCGACGAGCTGGTCGAGCTGCCGGTGGCCATCTACTCCCGCTCGACCGGTTCCACCAGCCCCATCTCCACGCTCACCACCGAAGCCGGCGTAGAGACAGACGATGGCGGCAACCTGGCCGTGATGGGCGCCACTGCGGCCCTGCTCAGCGTCACGATCGACGGCATCTCCAGCGTGGGGGTCGAGTACTCCGGCCCGGTCAACGAGATGTTTCCCTCCTTCAACTCAATCGAGGAGATTCGCGTCAGCGAGTCCAACAACAACGCCGAATTCGGCGGAGTGGCCGACATCACCACCGTCTCCAAGGCCGGAACCAACAGCCTGCACGGCGGCCTCTTCGAAAACCATGAGAACACCGTCCTGAACTCCAACAACGCCTTCGCTCTCTCCAAACCGAAGATCATCATGAACGACTTCGGAGGAACCCTGGGCGGTTCGCTGACGATTCCGCATCTCTACAACGGCCACGACAAAACCTTTTTCTTCATCAGCTACGAGGGCCTGCGCCTGCCGCGCGAGACGCCCATCGTGCTCAGCGTGCCTTCGACCGACATGCGCAACGGCAATATCGGCACTTACCTGAATGAGACCTACTGCACTCCCAGTCCGGATAACCCCAACCCATGTCCCACTGGATACATCGTATACAACCCCGATGGAAGCGCGCTCACCTCCATTCTCACCAACACCGCTCTCGACAACACTCCCGTCCCGGTCAACCCCATCTCCGCCAATTTGCTGGAATACCTGATGCCCACGCCCAACTACGGCGCGGCGGCCGCCATCGCAAACAACTATCAAATCAACTTTCCCTCGCCCATCTCCGCCAATCAGGGCGACGTGCGGCTGGACCAGAGCTTCTCTAGCAAGCAATCCGTCTTCGCGCGTTTCTCCTACAAGAACCGTCAGGTTACCACCGCGCCTTCGGCTACCTGCGTGTACACCTATTGCGCGGAAGCGGGAAGCCCGCTGCAAGGCGGCTACAATACGCCCGAGATCGACGAGGGCCTGACCTTCGCCTACAACTATGTTTTCTCGCCCAGACTGCTGAACGAGTTTCGCGGCGGCTACAACGCTCAGCACACCTCCGAAACGCAGAGTTACGCGACCACGTCTCTGCTCGCCCAGACCGGCCTCACCGTGCCCCAGCCGGACACCAGTTGGTCCGAGGCTCCGCAGGTGCTCATCGCCAACGGCCTCATGTCCACCGGCGCCGGCAACCCCGGCATGCAGCGCGGTCAGATTATTCAGGCGCTGGACAATGTGACTTGGACCCGCGCCAACCACTCCTTCAAATTCGGCGCGGACTTCAAGCGCCTCACCGATCACGACGACAACGTCTACGGAAACTACCGCTCCGGCTGGTATGTATTCAACGGCTCATCGCCCGTGGGAACAACAATCAGCGATCCGTACGCCGCATTTCTCCTCGGCTACCCGGATTACACGGAGATCAGCTCCACCAACAATCCCACTATGAACGGCTTGGGCCACGCCTACGCTTTCTTTGTCCAGGACGACTGGAAGCTCACGCCCCGTCTCACCCTGAATCTGGGCCTGCGCTACGAGCTGCACCCGCCTATCCGCGATGTTCACTCGAATACCGCCGTCTTCCAGCCCGACTACAGCGCCACGATCAACGGCCAGGCTGTGAGCGGCGCGGTCGTGGTGCCCAACGCACAGGCCCTCTCCTACACTTCCGCAGATTTTGCAGCCGCCATCTCTCCCACGCCGATTCTGACTGCCGCGCAGGCTGGGATTCCGGAGTCACTGCGCTACACAGACAAGACCGACTGGGGTCCTCGGCTGGGTTTTGCTTGGCGGCCTTTCGGCACCGACAAGACCGTCTTCCGCGGCGGATGGGGACGCTTCCTGGAAACTCCGCTCGGCTTCTCGCTGGTGGCCGGATGGGCCGTTCATGCCAGTTACTTGCCCACGTACAACCAGGGCTACTCGGCGGATGGAGTCACACCGCTTCTTTCCTTCGCTAATCCGCTCAACCCGGCCGCAGTCAGTTCACCCAATTTCTACTACGCTTTTCCCATCCGATACAAAGATCCATCCGTCCAGGAGTGGAACTTGACTTTCGAGCAAGATCTGGGCCACAGCGTCGGCGCTCGCCTCTCTTACACCGGCAGCCACGGCCAGAATCTCGAAGCCATGGTGGATCTCAACCAGGTGCCAGCCAACTCCTACGGCTACTCGAACCCCGAACCCGGCTCCGCTGCCGCCGGAGCCTGCATCAGCGACGGCGGAAACCTGGTCTCCGATCATCGTCCCTTTCCCTGCTGGCTTGTCATCCAGAGCGTAGTGAATGACGCCGAAAGCAATTACAACAGCGGCACCGTCGAAATCTCCCGCCACAGCGGCAAGGCGCTCACCTTCGACTTAAGCTATAACTACACCCGCAACCTCTCCAACGCCGGCGGAGCCACGCCCAGCGCCTTCGCGGTTGCCGGCGGCAGCTTCCTCACCGATCGCTTTCATCCCCGCCTGGACTACGGCAACGTCATCTACGACCGCCGGCACCGCTTCCTTGCTACCTATCTCTATGACCTGCCTTTCGGCCACGGCCAGCGCTGGCTCCCCACTGACGGGCTGGCCAACATCCTGACCGGCGGCTGGCAACTCGCCGGGGTTACCATCCTGCAAAGCGGGCCATTCCTTACCCCTTACGAGCAGACGGTCGATCCGGCCAACACCAATATCCTCACCACCGTGGGCCAAACCCGCCCGGATCAGCTAACCAACGTCTCGACCTATGCCGCCCATCGGACCACCGGCCAGTGGTTGAATCCGGCTGCCTTTCCTTACCTCAATCTGCAAACCGCAGGCGGCATCGGCATCGGCCGCTTCGGCGACGCTCCGGTAGGCGGCGTCGTCGGCCCCGGCACGGCCAATTTCTCCCTGTCGCTGATGAAGAACTTCGCACTGCAAGAGTGGGGTAAATTCCAGCTCGGCATCGAGGCCGCCAACGTCTTCAACCATCGCAACTACGAGCCGCCCAACGTGCAGGTCGACTCCAGCGGCTTTGGCTCCATCACCGCCCTGCAAACCGCCGAAGGCGCTGGCCCTCGCAGCCTGGAACTCTCCGGCCGCATCACCTTCTGAGTTGCGGCTGTCAACCACGAGAAAATACCGGCACTTGCCTTCCGGGTGCGAAGGTTTAATATCGTTGCGTACTGTGCTGCGGCAGTAAAACTGCGCTCTGTTCAGGCGCTGTGATTGCTGTCACATACGGCATTTTGGATGATGTTAGTCTGAAAAACGACCCGTTGGGTCTCAAAAAGGCAATATGCAATCCTTTCCCGCTGTCGATCCCATCCCCTTGCCGGCGCCGATCTGGCTCTTGAAGCTCCTCCATATCGTTACGCTGGCGCTGCACCTTGTCGCCGTGGAGATGCTGCTGGGCGGACTGCTTCTCGCGGTGTCGCTCAGTCTCTTCCGCCGCTCACCGGTCTCCATGGTCACCGCGCGGGCGCTGGCTCGCCGGCTCACAGTGGTCATGACTTTTGTCATCAACCTGGCTGTGCCGCCGCTGCTCTTCGCCCAGGTTCTTTACGGCCGCGCGCTCTATACCAGCAGCATCCTGATCGGTGTCTACTGGATCTCGGTCATCGGCCTTCTCATGCTGACTTACTGGCTGCTCTACCGCTTCGCCGCGCGTCTTGAGGCCGGCAAGTCTGCCTGGTGGGTCGGCTTGTCCGCATGGCTGCTGGCCGGATCGATCGCGCGCCTGCTCTCCACCAACATGACACTTATGTTGCGTCCCGAGAAATGGCGCGAGATGTACTCCGCCTCGGCGCTGGGCGTTTACCTGCCTACCGGCGATCCCACGCTCGAACCGCGCTGGCTGCTGATGATGGCCGGCGGGCTCTTCATCGGCGGATTGTGGCTGCTCTATCTGGCCGGCCGCTCGACCTTCACTGCGGAGGAGAAGCGCTTCCTTGCCGGGCTGGGCGGCAAGGTGGCCGCGGTCTTCGGAATTGTCTACCTCGCGGCCGGCATTTGGGCCGCTAGCGTGCAGCCGGAGATCGTCAAGGCTGGCCTGCGCGCCGACAGGCTCTACAAATTCGCCGGCTTTGCCGGTTATCTCTGGCTGGTCCTGGTTGTGCTGGCCGTTCTTGTCGCATTCATCGCCGGCTTCGGCAAGCTCTCCGCGCGCTGGGTCAGCATCACCGTCGTTCATCTCGCCGTCCTGATTGAAATTGCTCTTACCGTTTATCGCGACGGCGTCCGCGACCTGACCCTGTTGGCCAAAGGCTACAACGTCTGGGATCGCGCCGTTGTAACCAACTGGTGGGTCGTGGGCCTGTTCCTGGTGCTTTTTGTCGCCGGACTGGGCGTGATCGGCTGGCTCGTCTCCGTGGTGGCGCGCGCCAGAAAAGTTATGGAGGGCGCGGCATAACTCCGCGAAAGAAATGCTATGACCGAACTAACTCATCTCGCACCTATCTCCGGGGAAAACGGCGAAAAGAACACGCGCCGCGCCTTTCTGGTTGCTGCCGGAGCCGCCGGAGTGGCCTACACCGCAGCCCTGGCCTATCCCATCTACCGTTACCTGGCGTCGCCCGAGGAGATGGCGTCGAACGCCGTTGCGGTCACCGAGGTCACCCTCAAGGATGCGCAGAAGCTGCCTCTGGGCTCGGTGCTCATGTTCAAATTCGGCCCGTCTCCGGCTCTGCTCATCCATCACCAGGACGGCCGCTGGATCTCGATGACCGCGGTCTGTACCCATCTAGGCTGCACGGTGCAGTATGAGCCGCAGGCCGACCGCATCCACTGCGCCTGCCACGGCGGCGTCTACAACCCGTACACAGGCGAGAACGTCAGCGGTCCGCCGCCCAAGCCGCTCAAGCTCTTCAAGGTCGCCGTCAACGACGCCGGAGTGAATATATCGCGCGCCTGACTAGGTTCACTCGTTGATTCACTTGTTTACTTTTTCACTTGTTCACTCATTCACTTCTTCACTGTTTTCGAGGATTCGGTGCATGACCACAAAAACCGCTTCAATTTATGACTGGGTCGATGAGCGGCTAGGCCTCTCCGAGCTGGCCGCCTTTGCGCGCCACAAGACCGTCCCCGTCCACTCGCAATCTTTCTGGTATTACTGGGGCGGCATCTCGCTCTTTCTCTTTCTGGTCCAGTGCTTCACCGGCGTGCTGCTGCTGGTTTACTACCGCCCCGGCGCCGATGCCTTCGAGTCGGTTCGCCAGATCACTTTCGTGATGCATTTCGGCTGGCTCATTCGCTCGGCGCACGCCTGGGCCGCCAGCCTGATGATCTTCTCCATCCTGGTGCACATGTTTTCGGTCTACTTCATGAATGCCTATCGCAAGCCGCGCGAGTTCGGCTGGCTGAGCGGCATGGCGCTTTTGGGCGTCGCTTCGGTCTTCGGCTTCTCCGGATATCTACTGCCGATGGACGAATTGAGTTACTTCGCCACCAAGGTCGGACTGCAGATTCCCGCGGCGATTCCCTTTGTCGGTCCTGCCATCGCTAACATGTTGCGCGGCGGCCCGGATGTAAGTGAGTTCACCGTGCAGCGCTTCTTCGCTCTGCACGTGGTGGTGCTTCCGGCCATCTTCTTGCCCCTGCTCGGCTTTCATCTGTGGTTAGTTCAGCGCCACGGCAACGCCTCGCCGCCCGGCGAAGAAGCCAAGCCCGCCTCCGAGCGCAAAACCATGCCCTTCTTTCCCAACTTCCTGCGCAAAGACCTGGCCATGTGGCTCATCTCGCTCAACATTCTGGCCCTGCTCGCCTCGGTCTTTCCCTGGTCGTTAGGAAAACAATTCGACCCGCTTGCGCCCGCTCCGGCCGGCATTCATCCCGAGTGGTATTTCATGAGTCCCTTCGAGATGCTCAAGCTGCTCGGCATGGTCAAGTGGCTGCAAGGCGAACCCGGCGAGATAGCGGGCATTCTGCTTTTCACACTTGGCATCGTGCTCTGGCTCCTGATTCCCTTCTACGACACAAAAAGGGAATCCGGCCAGCGCGCCCGCGCCGCGCACTACTTTGGTCTGCTGGCGGTCTTTGCGCTGCTGGCCACGACGGTTATCGGTTATTGGACGATTCGATAGACCGAATGATTCATGTTATCTAAGATGAAGTCAATCTGCGTGAAAGGAGAAGTGATTGTGATGGACGGAACAGTCTTTACAGCCCTAGTCTCAGGAGCGGTAGCTCTTGGCACGGTGAAAGTCACACAGACACTCACATATTTTTTCAGTAAGAAACACGATCACGAAGCGGATTGGCGAAAGAAAAAACTGGAGCATTACATAGAATATCTTGCTGCATTCTCCGTGGCTGTTCGCAAAGGCTCTAACTCAATTGAGCAGCAGCGGTATGCTGATGCAGCAAGCAGCTTGACACTTGTTGCGCCACCGAGTGTTCTGATTGCGCTCAAAGCCTTTCAGGATGGGCTCAATTCCGAAGATTTCAAGCATGACCCTCTCAAGTGGGGACCAGTGTGGAGTTCGCTTATGCGGGCAATGCGAAAAGACTGTCATCCGAAGCCGCCAAATGATAGTCCCGATTTCATTTTCGGGGTTGCCGACGGTCCGCCAGACAGAGCGAAGACAGCGAAGAATTAACGTTATAAGAAATGAGGTACAAAGCATGAATTACCCGTTTTGGGACATACCGTATCTCGGCTCGGGCTGGGTGATCGGCATCATCGCCATCTTCCATGTCATGATCTCGCAGTTCGCCGTCGGCGGCGGCCTCTATCTGCCCATGGCCGAGCGCAAGGCGCTGCGCATGCCGGAAGGCCCGCTCCGCGACGCATGGCTTAAGCAACTGGCCAGCCACTCGAAGTTTTTCCTCATCCTCACCGCCGTCTTCGGCACCGTCTCCGGCGTGGGCATTTGGTTCGCCATCGGCCTCACTCACCCTGAAGCCACCAGTACGCTGATTCATAACTTCGTCTTCGGCTGGGCCATGGAGTGGGTCTTCTTCATCGTCGAGCTCACCACTATCGCCGTCTATTACTCCACCTGGGGCAGGATCGATCCCAAGCTGCACCTCACCGTCGGCTGGGTCTATGCAGGCGCCTCCGCTTTCACACTCATCATCATCAACGGCATTCTCACGTTTATGCTCACGCCGGGAAGTGCGTGGCTGGCCGTCGCCGGAACCGGCCACGAGGCCAGCAAATTCTGGTACGCCTTCTTCAATCCCACTTACTGGCCGAGCCTCCTGCTGCGCTGTTGCGTCTGCTGCTCGCTGGCCGGCATCTGGGCGCTCATCACCGCCAGTCGCATCGACGGCGACAAGCAGCCTGAGCTGAAAACCAGCATGGTCCAGTGGAGCGTCAAGTGGCTCGTGCCTTCTTTTGTCGCCATGCCCTTCCTGATGATCTGGTATTACAGGATGGTTCCCGTCTCGCAGCGCGCGCTTCTGCAACTGGGCATCGACACGATCAACGCCGGAACATTTTCGACGATTACGCGCATGGCGCTGGTCATCATCATGACCTCGGCCACCATCGTCGGCGTCGCCTACTTCCTCGCCTATCGCAATCCGCGCGACTTCAATCTCTCCCACGCCATGGCCGTGCTGCTGTTGGCGCTCATCGCGACCGCAACCGGCGAGTACTCCCGCGAGATGCTGCGCAAGCCCTACGTCATCGGCGGCTGGATGTACTCAAACGGCGTCCGCAAGCCTTACGTTGACCGCATCAACCAGGAAGGCTATCTTGCGCATACGATGTGGGTCTGGCAAGGTGAACGTCCTACTGGGATGGACATACTCGCTCCGCCAAACTATACAAGGGAGAGTGATCCTGCATTCAGTTATTCCCGCGGCGAAGCCATCTTCCGCGGCGAGTGCGGTTCCTGTCACACGCTCTCCGGCTATCGCCCCCTGAAACAGCTACTCGCCGGACGCGACCGCGCCAACATCGCCAGCTTCATCACCATGCTCCACGAAAACAAGCCCGACTCGCCTTACAGCCGCTTCATGCCGCCGATGGTTGGCACCAAGCAGGACATCGCCGACCTGGCCAACTATCTCAATGCCCAGGTCAACCCACCGCAAAAACCCGTCCAGACCGCGCAGAAATAGCCTTCCTCATCAGATCGCGGTCAATAGCAAAAGCCCGCACAATGCGCGGGCTTTTGACTTCCGAGGGTTGCCGTCAACTCCAGGTGCGAATGCCGATCACTCCCCAATAAGACAGATACAAGGCCGCAATGCTCAGCCCCGCAGTCGCCGCCATCGAATACCAGCGTACGAATCGGCGTATCTCCCGCTTCCGCACCCTCCACAGCGCAATCACGCTGGCTAGGCATGCCGCGCCATAAAGCAACGTGGCCAAGAACATTCCAAACGACCAGACCGTCAAATTCCCCAGCCGCGCGATTGCATCGCTGCTAGAGCCCATGAAGAGCGCCACAAACGCCGCCAGACTCAGCGCCGCAATCAGCGGCCACAGCCGGACCGCGCGCTCAGCCGGCCGCCGCCATCTCTTGATCAGCCCGCCGAAGGTCCAGAACGGCGCATAGAGCAGGATTGATACGAAGGAAAGCAGAAAAAAGGCCGTCAGCCCGATCTGGCCCATCGCCAGCCAGGTGGGGATGCGCCTCATCGTCCCGCCGATGAAGGCAAATCGCCCCTCGGGGTTGGGCGCAAGCAGCATAGCCGTCGCAACCGGCTCGGGATGATCCTTCTTGGGAAGGTACCGGAACTGGTTGCCACTTACAGGAACAAAGGGCTGATAGAATTGGCCCAGGCTGGTCACCAGCAGATTGCCGCCACCGAACCGGAGACGGCTCGGGCCCAGCAGGTTCTCGATAAAGTGAAAGAGCTCATTACGTGGCGCATCAGGCAGGTACCAGCCGGCGTACTCCTGCGTATTGGCGGGCAACTGCCCGGCGGCCGGCACCGGCGGCCGGGTCAGTCCCCGCGTCATGTACGCGCGAATCGCATCGCCGATCTTGCCGAAGGCTTCGCCATTGCCGGCGTTGATGCTATAGAAATAGCCCACGCCGTACTCCGGCATATACGACATATCCGTGATTCCGCCGTCCACGCCCCCATCGTGGCCGTGATATTTGAAGCCATCGTGGAAGCTCGTGTAGTTGCTCAGGCCATATCCGGCCTTCAATCCCTGTTGCGCCTCCCAGGTGCGGGTCGGCGTCTCCATGCGGTCAATTGACGCTGCGGGCATCACCTGCACGCCGCTGACCGCGCCCCGATTCAGATAGAACTGGACGTAGGCCGCCATATCCTGGGTACTGGCGTTAATCGCCCCAGCGGGCCGAAGCAGGATGTTCCAGTAGGGATAGGGCGTCTTGCCGTCGGCGTGATAGAGAGTCGTCAGTTGCGGCGATGGCTCTTCAAAATACGTTGCCGTCTTCATGCCGATGGGCAAAAAGAAGTTCTGGGTAACGTAATCCTCAAAGCGCTGGCCGGTGATCTTCTCCAGAATATAAGCAGCCACCGGTGGCCCAGAGTTGCAATAGGACATGCGCGTTCCCGACCGCCAGCGCGAGATGCGCGAGTGGTGGTAATAGTCGAGCCCCTCGCGCAGGCTCATGCCTTTGGCGTCCTTGGCGTACTCGGCCAGGTGCATATCGTCCCAACCGGTGGTATGTTCCAGCAGGTCCACCACCCGCACCGGGTCGGTCGTCTCCCAGCGATTCTCAAACCATATCTCCGGCACGAGCTTGCGCACTGGGTCCTGAAGCGACAGCTTGCCCTCGTTCACCAGCTTCAGAATCGAGAGCGAAGCGAAGGCTTTCGAGGTCGAGCCGATGCGGAAGAGCGTTTCGTCCGTGGTGGCGTGATTGCCGGCTACATCTGATTTGCCCAGGCCCGCGACCCATTCCGGGCCGTCGCGATGAACAATGGCCACCGACATCCCCGGCGTGTGCGTATCAGATAATATCTTCTCCAACTGTTGCCGCAACTCCGCAATCGACTGGGCCGGCTTTGGCGCATCGCCCTTCTTGCCCTGCGCCCAACATCCGCAACCCAGCAGGCAAACAACCAGCGCGCTTGTGATGAACTTCATGTTCTCACCTCGCAATCGTTGGAGAGTTTTCACCGGAACAGAGACGCTCGGCGGTCACGATTTACAAGGACCACCCATCCTATCAGAAGAGACGGCAGAGCTTCCCGCCGCGCACGAATTCATGCGATCCTGAATAGGCCATGAAAATCCTCCTCGGCATCCTCGCTCTCCTCGCCGTCGTCGGCTCCCTCTTCGCCGACTACAAATGGCGTCAATGGATGGCCAACCGCCGCCGCGACCGCCAATAATCGCAGCCCTGCCGAAATTCTTTCGTTACAATATCGAACAGGGAGCCGTCCAACCGCCATGCCTCGTTTTTTCGCTCTAGCTCACCGCATCCCTGTTCCCGGCAAGCGGGCCAGCCTCGCGCTGACCCTTGCCGCTGCCGCGCTGCTTCTTGCCTCCGCAGCTCACGCCCAATTTGGCCCACCGCCCACAACCCCGGTCCACGACACCACCGCCCTCCATCCGCCCGTCGGCGCCCGCGTGGCCATCGTCGAGTTTGAAGACATGGAGTGCCCCGATTGCGGCCGCGCCAACCCCCTGCTCAAGGACGCCGCGGCCAAGTACCACATTCCCTGGGTGCGTCACGACTTCCCGCTGGCCATGCATAGCTGGAGCTTCAACGCCGCTGTCAACGCCCGCTGGTTCGACACCAAGAGCAAGGCCCTGGGCGACGAGTACCGCGACCAGGTCTTCGCCAACCAGGCATCCATCCCCAACCCCGACGGCCTGCGCCAGTTCACTGAGAAGTTTGCCGCAAGCCACGGCGTGCAACTGCCCTTCGCCATCGATCCACAGGGCAAACTGGCCGATCTGGTCAAGGCGGACTATGCTCTGGGGCAGCGCATCGGGATTGAGCATACTCCGACGATTTGGGTGGTCACGGATCACTCCAAAGGAGCGCCATTTGTTGAGGTGCTGGACCGCAGCAAGCTCTACGAACTCCTCGACCAGGCAATCGCCGATACCACGCCAGCCAAACCGGCCGCCACAACCAAGACACCAGCCAAGAAGCCGGCCGCCCGGTAGCCGGCCCGAAGGCAAAGAGCGGGGCGGGATGCGGCGCTGCTGGGCCTCGCTTAGGGATCAGAGATCAGGGAATAGAGAATAGGGAACGTGGATGTGCACGCCGGGGGGTTGGCGCGCCGTAAAAACGTGTACTTCCAGATACCCGCAAAAGCGATATAAACTGCGGAAAATAGGTGTGTTTAATCGCTCGGATTGGCACCTGTTTGGAGTGTCTCGGGAGGACGTACCGGTCAGATCTCCGGGCCGGCGAGTCCGAAGTTCGGCGAATCCGGGGGGGGTGGGCACTCGAGGTTCTGCGAATCCCGGAGTTCGGCAATTCCGGTTCGGCGAATGCGAGAGGACCGACCAATCTTCAGGGTAGCAGATTGGCTGAAATAATCTGCAAAATCGGTTCATGCGATTGCCCAGGAAAAGAGAGCCTTTCCACTGCTTTTTTCCTCTGCCCGCTACTCACTAAGAAATACATGCCGTGAGAAATGCGGCCCTGGCCCTAATACTGTTCACTTAATGAAATCTGCGGCATTCTGTATGAGACAAAGACAGGAGGCCGCAAGTGGCGCGTACGGTTGCGGAACTCCCTCCGGGCGCCCGGATCACGGGCTACATCAGTCTTGGCGTAATAACCAAAACATTTCCTCTCTCCAGCATTGGGCTTGTGCTTTCAAACACAGCAAAGTCCAGCGTTCGTCAGCGCGACTTGCCGGCGCAGGTGGTTGTCTATTGCGTGATCGCTCTGGCGCTGTACATGCAATCGTCCTATCGGGAGGTGTTGCGCTGCCTGCTTGAAGCAGTGCAGTGGCTGCGCGATCCGTCGGCTGCGATGCGCGTGGCGGGCAAATCGGGCATCTCTCAGGCCCGTACGCGGCTGGGCTGGGAGCCGTTGCAAAATGGCTGTCTATGGCGCTATTCCCTCTCGGCAGAGGAGGACCTTTCCTAAAGCGGTCCTCGACGAGATTCTTGAGGAACGTGTCGTTTCCAGCCGCAACCGGCGCAACTGTCGTGGAGTAAACGCAAGATGAGCAACTTCGGGCTCCGCCCGAGACACAGCAAACCTCTGCCTCGGATCAACATCCAAAAGGCCATCAGGATAGTTAAGTGAACAGTATTAGGGCTAG
>JBEKNI010000002.1:0-167134 GCA_049522975.1 Occallatibacter sp.
ATGAAGGAAGGCTACGAAATCACTTTCGCCAACCCCAAAGGCAACACGCCGCAACTGGATGTCCATTCCGCCGTCCCCGATTTCTTCGGCGGGGACGAGGCCAGGCTCCAGGACTATTTAAAATTCCGCGACAGCCTGACTGGGCTCAAGAATCCAACTCGCATCTCGGATGTCATCGCATCTGGCCTGGATCAATATGACGCTGTTTTCGTCCCTGGCGGCCATGGCCCGATGATCGATCTTCTCGACGATCCCGATGCCGGCACCGTGATGAGACACTTTCATCAAACATCCAAACCCACGGCGGTGCTTTGCCATGGCCCGATTTCACTTCTCTCGGCTCTTCCGAATTCGACGGAGGTGGTGGCAGCACTGTCAGCGGGCGATGCCGCTGGAGCGCATGCAAAGGCTCAAGGATGGATTTATTCTGGATATAAGATGACCATCTTTTCGACGGCGGAAGAGCAGCAGCGGGAGCCGCTTGAGATCGGTGGGAAGGTTCTCTTCTACCCCGACTTCGCCTTGCGTACTGCGGGCGGTGACGTAAGCGTGCTCGCTTCATGGCAGAGCTACGCCCTGCAAGATCGAGAGTTGATCTCAGGTCAGAACCCGTTCTCGGACGAAGCACTTCTGAAACTTCTACTACCGGCACTCAACGCGAAGAAGAAGTGAGCAAATGCGGCTCGTACGGACTTTGATTGATTGTGACAAGCAGTACGCCGAATCAGTACTCCCGGAAGAATTGAGAGAGCTGTATGACGGGGATCTGCACCTTCATACACCAGGTGCGGCGCGCCCGTTTGTCATTGCGAATTTTGTCTCCACTCTTGACGGGGTCGTCAGCTACGAGATTAAGAATAATTCTGGCGGCTCAACGATCAGTGGTTCAAATCCTGCGGACCGGTTCATCATGGGCTTGTTACGGGCTTCCGCAGATGCGGTGATGGTCGGCGCTGGGACGCTGCGCGACATAAGCCCGAAAAGCCTATGGACTCCCGAATACGTCTACCCCGATGCGAAGCGTCCATATGCGGAATACCGAATCAACACACTGCATAAACCGGAATATCCCCTGCTCGTGATTGTTAGCGGTAGCGGCCAACTGGAGTTGGAGAGAGCGATTTTCCGAACACCGGCGATGCGCACCGTAGTTATCACAACCTTGGCTGGCAGAGATGAGCTCACCGGTCGAGGCGCTGCGACTCTGGGCTCCGTTGAGGTGCATGCTTTGAATTCGAGTAGCGGCAGCATCGCTCCGCGGGCGATCCTGCAGTTGCTGCAGTCGCAGTTTGGAGTAAAGACGCTTCTCCACGAGGGCGGGCCTAGACTGTTTGGACAATTCCTTGCGGCGGATGCGGTAGATGAATTCTTTCTGACGCTGTCGCCGCAAATAGCCGGCCGTGAGCGCGATGTAACTCGGCCAGCGGTCGTGCAAGGGGTGCAGTTTATGCCGGATTCCGCGCCCTCGTTTCAAATGGTCAGCGTCAAGGAACACGCTGCGTATCTATATTTACGCTACCGGCGGACCTGAGTATGCTTCTTCAATGCAAACCTAAGAAAGTCAAGGCAACAGCAAGATCTTCCCAACGCCGCCCTTTTCTGCGGCGGCTTGAGCTTCGGTCGCCTGGCTGAGTGGCAGCTTGGCGCCGATCGGAATCACCAGTTTGCCATCTCGCACCGCTTCGGCCATGAACTGAAGCGTTTCCCTGTTGAATTTCGAGAAGACGAACACTGCCTTTACAGATGGGTACTCCGCAGTGTTTCGCGGCGTTCCGGCAACCGAAGCAAACACTCCTCCCGTCTTGACCTTGACGATCAGCTTCTCGGCAGTTCTTCCGCCGACAGTATCCGCGACCGCATCGAGCGGCGGAAGATTCGCAATCGCCGTGTCGTCGTCGGTTGCGACCACTTGATCCGCGCCCACAGTCTTCGCCTCATTCACCTGTTTCTTCAAGACCCCCGCGATCACAGTCGCCCCGCGTTCCTTCGCTGTGAATACTGCCGAACGCCCGACATTTCCTACTGCGCCCACAACCAGGACCGCCTGGCCCGCTTTGATTCCCGTAGCTGAAAGGAGCTGGTTGCCGGTCGTCGTCACCAGCGGCAGCGCGGCAGCCTGGATCAAATCAAGGCCCACTGGAATATCCGCTAGAATGTCCGCTTTCGCCACACATAGTTCGGCGTACGTGTTGTCCGCCATTGCAAACACCTGGTTGCCGGCAGTAAAGGCTTCAACTCCGGGTCCAACCTTCACCACGGTCCCCGCCATATCGACTCCTATTAGACTGGGGAAGTGCATCGGATAGAAGTCTTTCGTCAACCCGGCGCGCCGCTTGTAGTCGATTGGATTCACGCTCGCGGCGGCGACCCGCACCAAGACTTCGCCCGGGCCGGGAACCGGGTCAGGGTACTCCTCGAACTTCAGTACTTCCGGACCGCCATATTCGTGGACAACAATTGCTTTCATGACTCATCTCCTAATTGGTCAAACAAGCATTCATAAACAGTTGGATGAAAAAGACCACGATTCGTCGCGCTGTGCCGTTTCGGCCGCCAGCTCGCGCCCACCAAGGCCCAGATTCGTTCCTTCCTCGAGAACCTTTGGAATAAAGGCACACCTCTCGATCACCGGCAGTGAGTTCGAAGGCCCAAGTCCACCCTCGCATTATTTCCCATTAAGCCAGAAGTGCAATAAAGAATCTATTGGACGATGGTATCGGTCGATACCTTCGCAGTCTGGAAGACTTGTTAAACTACCGTGAAAAATCGCCATTCCCGATTGACGGAGCGCTGGATCGGCTTTACGTTCAGAATCATGGGTACTGAAGACTTTGACCAGTTGCTTCGCTCTTATAGGCAAGCAGTAGATGCCTGGGTAGAGGCGATTCGCGCCGAGGAATCGCTTGCCACAGATGACCACTCGATGGTTCAGATGGAGAAGTGGGATGACGCCGGCTTCACACTTCACGATGCCGAACTGACGGCCAAGAAGGCACGCGACGCATACAAGAATGCCTTGCGAAAAAAGAACTACGGCTTCTAGGGCTTCTCTCTCTTAGCAAGAGATCGACGGAGGCTCGACAGGATTCTTGTCCCCGACGCCTCGTGAGGTGGGGCTCCGCAAACGAGCTGCTCCCCACCTCACAATACTTTCAACGGGACGCCGTTTGCATAGCAGGTTCGAGAACCTGATCGGTCAGATGGGCTGATTTCAATGTGCTCAAAATGTTTCTGGCTTTAGCTGCCTCAGCGGAAGTTCCATGAGCAACTACCAAATACTGCCCCGCCTTTATGGCGGACTCGTAGGTCACGATACTGTCTTTTGGTATACCTATGCTGTACAGACCGGCACCGATAGCACTCAAACCGCCGGCAACTACCGCGTTTTCCAGGCCGGCGACGATCCATGCCACCAGCGGACCGCCAACCAACACGGGGCCTATCGCCAGCACCCAAAAGAAGGCGGCCCCAAACAGTAGGCCCCAGAGGCCACCCCAAAAAGCGCCCAACTTCCCCCAATACTTCATGCGGTCGCCCGCGTTGTAGTAGCCAACGACGTGCTCGTCTGTGTGATAATCCTTCCCCACAACTGACAGTTTCTTCATGTCGAAACCTGACTTCTGAAGTTCCTTCACGGCGTCATCCGCTGCCGAGTGGTTGACATAGACTGCGATCACTGCGTTTGTGTCCGCCATATTTTGCCTCCTCTCCGAGTTTTGTTTAGGTTAGTTGAGATTTTACTTAGCATCTCCCTTTACTTCTTCAGCGGGCCGACTCTCCGACCAGTGGCTACTTAGCTCTGTACTCGGCGTTCGCGCGTCAAAAGGCCTTCGGCGGCTGCCTCTCTTCTATTCTTTTGAGGATGAATGCCCAGGTCGTGCCATGACGTTTCCGCGAGGTTGACGCCGTAGTAGTTTGCAGCTTTCTCGATGTTCGCGAACGCCAAAGCACGGTCGACATCGGAGACGTCGATGACTTGATCGAACCGCGCGACCGCGTTACGCACATGTTGTGCGTCGGTTAACGGTTCTTTACGCTGCTTCGGAAACGCGTAGACGCTGTCGGGTAGGTCGCTCTGCACGGTTAGCCGTCCGTGTTTCTCGTGAGGTTTCCAGATCGCTTCCGGCATGTCGTTGCCCTCCTCGTTTTGAATACTGAGCTAGAAGGCGAACGTCGCGTCGGCCCGTGCACAAAAGCGATCAAGCCATACGCGTTTTGCGTTGAACGTCCCCCATTTCCTGATTTGAGGCGCTGCTCGGATTTGTTCTTGTCTCATGGTCATTCGGAGCCTCCCCGACTCCTCGTGGACAGAAGCAAAAAACCGGGCCGCCGCTCGTCTGTAGGAATCGGCTGCGATTGAGCGATTACAAACGAGCTGTTCCGGCGAATCAATTGGACGATGGTATTGGCGATACCTTGGTATTGCCCGGTGGAATAGAGTACGCGCCACCTTGCACCCATATGACAGACTCGCACTTTGATGTTGGTCGATACCTTCGTCTAATAGATTCGTCATCGCAATTCTGGCCTAATTGACCTCAGGCGATTTGGCTAACGAATGAGGAGGACATATGGCAAGTCTGAGTACGGCTCCGAGCGGTGAGCCGATAAGCGGCGCTAGTGCGCGAAGAGTAGATACTAAGCTCGAGGTGGTCGTTATCGCGGTCGCGGATGTCGACCTCTCGAAGCAGTTTTACACCAAACTCGGATGGCGACTTGACGCCGATTTCCCCTTTGATAACGGCTGCCGCGTTGTTCAGTTCACGCCGCCCGCTTCGGGGTGCTCAGTTCAGTTTGGCACGAAGATGACAACGGCGGTGGCGGGTTCGGCTCAAGGACTCTACCTGATCGTCTCCGATATTGCGGCTGCACGCAAAGATCCTGTTGCACGCGGCATTGATGGCGACCATTGCCCGGCACTCCAAGAGCTGATATCAACGTATGGCCAATACCATCGTCTGATTGTCTCGTTTTGACACCTTTGTTTCTATGCATTCAGCCTGTCCTAATCAATTCGGCGCGCGACCAAGAAAGTCTCAGGAGGAAACTATGGCTCAAACCGGTGCTATTGAAGAGCGAGGCCGAGCGGGGGCTATGCAAGCGGCCCGATGCGGAGTTGAAAGCGACTTGCTGGACGCGACCATCCGATCCAAATACAAGGCGGTGAGGTCTGCGACGAGTGCTCTGGCTGCGAATTTTTCGGCAGAAGATCAGATGGTCCAGTCGTGTTCGGAAGCCAGCCCCATGAAATGGCATCAGGCTCATACCACATGGTTTTTCGAAACGTTCGTATTGCGTCCGTTCCTCAAGGACTACAAACCCATTCGGGAAGAGTTTCATTGGCTTTTCAACAGCTATTACAACTCGCTTGGCCAGGAGTTTCCGGATAAAGGCCTGCGCTCGGTCTTCTCACGTCCTTCGCTCGATGAAGTTCTTGCGTTCCGCGCACACATTGACGAGGAGATGGACCGATTTCTTGCGAGCGGAGTCGATGAGGAAGCGACGCGACGCACAGTGTTGGGGCTGAATCACGAGCAACAACACCAGGAACTCGCACTGACGGACATCAAGCACGCGCTTTTTTCCAATCCACTGTGCCTTTCGTATATGGCGGGCCCTCTTCTCGACGAAGACGGCCATCGAGTTTCCAAACTAACCTGGCAAAGCTGTGACGGTGGATTGGTGGAGATTGGTTACCCCCTTCGAGCGGAGGATCCTCTCGATTTTTGTTTCGATAACGAAACTCCCCGTCATAACGTCTTTTTGGAACCCTTCCAGATCGCAAACCGCCAGGTCACTTGCCGCGAATACCTGGAATTCATATCGGACAAGGCATATACACGCCCCGAATTGTGGCTCTCCGACGGCTGGGATACCGTGAAGCGCGCGGCCTGGCAGGCGCCTCTGTACTGGCGGCGCGATGCCGGCGATGAGACCGGATGGCGCGTGTTCACACTGGCGGGTTGGCACGGGCTTTCGGCACTGCTTGACACGCCCGTATGCCACGTAAGTTGCTTCGAGGCCGATGCGTTTGCGCGTTGGAAAGGTTGCCGACTTCCGACGGAGGCGGAGTGGGAACACGTCGCGAGCCAAGCAACGGTCCAAGGAAATCTGCTCGAGTCTGGAAGACTCCATCCCGCTGCTGCACGAGGTGCGGGTATTGAGCAATTGTTCGGCGATTGCTGGGAATGGACGGCGAGCGCGTACACCGGCTATCCGGGGTACAAGCCTCTGGCTGGTGTGCTCGGCGAATACAACGGCAAGTTCATGTCCGGCCAAATGATTCTGCGCGGAGGGTCGTGCGTCACTCCTGCGAGTCATATTCGGGCGACTTATCGGAATTTCTTTTCACCAACTACCAGATGGCAGTTCACCGGGATTCGTTTGGCCGCCTGAAAGGACTCGTGCACATGGCAACCTACCTTGAAACAGTTGACCTCGAGCACGTCGCAACAGCAAATGCGCGCGGAGCACTTACTTGCGAAGTTCGGCGCGGCTTGATCGCACGACCGCGCTCGCTCTCACCTTGGATGTTCTACGATGCAGCGGGCTCGCGTCTTTTCGAGCGCATCACGACTCTTCCCGAGTACTACCCCACCCGCACGGAAAGAGCCATCTTGGCGAGAAACGCGGATGCGATCGTTGCTGCCGCTCACAGCGATCGATCGTTGCCATTGCGCCTCGTTGAGTTGGGTGCCGGCACCGCCTCGAAAACCTGTATTCTGCTCGAAGCCGCGTTGCGCTTTTCGGACGACGTCGCGTACATGCCAGTCGATGTCTGCTCCAACGCTCTCGAGTTGGCCTGTCACAACGTTGCGAGCGCATTGCCGGAGGTGAGCATACAGCCTATCGTCCGGAACTATGTAACTCACCCGCTCCAACTCGAGCCCTTCGACGGCACCACACTTGCGCTCTACATCGGCACAAGTATCGGCAACTTCTCGCCTGAACAACAGCGACTCATTTTGCGAGACTTAGGCGCTCAACTGCAGACCGGAGACGCGCTATTGCTCGGTACAGATATGGTGAAAGACGAACTGACTCTTCTGGCCGCATATGACGACAGGGATGGAATCACTGCCGCGTTCAACCTGAACATTTTGCATCGTCTTAACAGAGAACTGGGGGCCAACTTTGACGTCGCCTATTTCCGTCATCGTGTGCTTTGGAATTCCATCGAGTCCCGGATCGAGATGCACCTTGAGAGCACGCGAGTGCAGAACGTAAGTATCGAGGACGCGAACCTTGAACTTCACTTTGTGCCACGTGAAACCATTCACACCGAGAACAGTTATAAATTCACAGACCGGGGCATTCGAAGCCTGCTCAGCGAGGGCGGACTTGAGACCAGGGGAGCATGGAAAGACAGTCACGGATGGTACGCCCTCACGCTTGCGTTGTTCCGGTAGTGCATATGAGGATAACGCAACCGTGATTTCAATCCGAAACCGCCGACATTAGCCCGAAGCGGCGCAGACTAGGAGCATTATTGGAACCATCCACAAGGTGCTGAAAGGTTGAGTCTGTAAGCCTGAAGAAATGTGGCAAACGGTCGTTAGCAAGAGAGCCGATACCAAAGTATCGACGATACTATCGTCCAATTGTTCATCTCCCAAGCCTCTGTTCTGATGAGTTGTGTCGACCGAATTCAATCGGAATGCTTACAACGAGGAACAGGAGAAGGGACATGAAAATACTGGTGGTGCTCACATCAGACGAGGTCTGCGGCAACACCGGGCCCAAAACTGGCTATTGGCTTGAAGAATTTGCAGCACCTTACTTTGTTTTCCGCGATGCCGGGGTACAGTTGAGGCTCGCCTCACCAAAAGGCGGCCAGGCGCCTTTCGATCCTAAGAGCGATTTACCAGAAAACCAGACCGCAGCCATGACGCGATTCAAACAGGACCAGGCGGCACAAGAGACGCTTCCCCAGACGGCCAAGCTCGCCGACGTGAAATCTGAAGATTACGACACAGTCTTCTATCCGGGCGGACACGGCCCTATGTGGGATCTAGCAGAAAGCGCCGGTTCAATCGCTTTACTCGAGTCCTTCTACAATTCCGGCAAGCCGATCGTCGTGGTCTGCCATTCACCCGGTGTGCTTCGTCACGTCGTCTACCAAGGCGCGCCGCTTGTGAAGGGAAAACACGTGACCGGTTTTACCAATGGGGAGGAGGAAGAAATGGAGCTCACCCACGATGTGCCGTTTCTGGTCGAGGATGAGTTGTTGCGTGCGGGGGGGCCACTCTTGAGAAGCGCGCCGATTGGCAGCCATTTTCCGTCGTTGACGGCCGTCTCATTACCGGCAGAATCCGGCGTCCTCGACCATCGCAGCTCAGAATCTTCTGAATTTCCTCAGTGCTGCCGAAAAAGCCGCTTAGGTTCTAACCTAGTCGAGGCCGGTATGGGCGGTCCTCGGTGTCTATTTTTCCGGCCTCGGTGATCGTGGTTTTTCTTTACTGGCAGAATCTAGGGCTTCCGTATTAAAGCACGTCGAGAGCTACCGGGAGGTTATTTGGTTCCGGTCAGATGGTTTTGCAGGATGGGGGTCTGTCATACCTGCATGACTGGTCTGATTGATGGATCGATTGATAACAACCCTGAACCGCTGGAGATGCCTGCTACCGAGAAGGCTCTCGTATGCTGTTCCCAACCAAGCGCGGCTGTCACTCTAGATCTCTGAGAGAAACAATAGGAGTCGAATCATGCGCTCTGATATCGTTCCCGGAGGCACTTTCCCCAACTACGAACTGCCCGATCACACGGGCAAAATGCGCAAGCTCAGCGAGCTACAGGGCGACGATCCGCTGATCCTTACCCTTGCGCGCGGCCACTATTGCCCAAAGGAGCACCAGCAGCATTTGGAACTCGCCGCGTTCTACCCGAAAATCGCAGTGGCGTACACTCAGATCGCTACGATCGCCACCGACGATCACCATACTCTGCAGGAATTCCGTGCGTCAGTCGGAGCACAGTGGACCTTCCTTTCAGATCCCGACCGAACGGTTCAAAAGGATCTCGACATCCAGGAGTATACCGACCCGGAGCACAATCCGATGATCCCGCATACACTTGTGCTCAAGCCGGGCCTCGTGATTTACAGCATCTATAATGGCTACTGGTTCTGGGGGCGTCCGTCGATCACCGATCTTTGGCGCGATCTACGCGCCGCGACGAATGAGATTCGACCAGACTGGGATCTGAGCACCCCTGGACTCCGCGACGCATGGAATGTGAGTGACTTCTCGCGTTTCCACGGGTGGAACAAGCGGGCCAGTATGGGAGATGCCTCGATTGTACGGAGGAAATAGCGCAACCACCACGCAACCACCTTGGAGCGAAACTTCCACGATCTGACACATGGGGATGGCAAACCATGTCAATGACTGAATTAGCGACGAAGCAGAATCTGGCGAATGGTTTCGTAGCATCGCCTGACGAAAGTGATATTCAGGCGGGTTATCCACTTCCGATTGGGGGAACACATCAACAGGGAGACGGAGTCAATTTCGTTTTGTTCAGCCGTAACGCGACACGTGTTCGCTTGGAGTTTTACAAAGACCCCGATGATTCTTCTCCGACGAGAATTATTGATTTGGATCCAACATGTCATCGGACCGGTGATGTTTGGCATATTTGGGTGCGAGGCATTAACGTGGGACAACTCTATGGCTATCGCATCGCAGGACCTTATCATGCGGAAGAAGGCCATCGCTTCAACCCACACAAGTTGCTTCTAGATCCATACGCACGGGCAATTGCCGGCGTCAAGAATTGGGATTTTTCAGCCGCCCGGGGGTACGATTCTTTCAGCAGACTAACCGACTTAAGCATGTCGACCGTTGATAACGCCGGCACCACACCTAAATGCATCTATACTCGCGACCATTTCGACTGGGAGATGGATTCTCCTCCAAAGCATTCCGCCTCTGACACCGTCATCTACGAGACACACGTTCGCGGCTTCACAATCCATACCAGTTCGAAGGCAGAGCGTCCTGGAACCTTCGCTGGGCTGACCGAAAAAATCCCTTATCTCCAAGACCTGGGAGTGACCGCGATTGAGCTAATGCCTGTTCTCGAATTCAACGAAAATGAGTCGCAACTTCTCAATCCAATAACAGGCGAGAAACTCAAGAACTACTGGGGCTACAATCCGGTCGCCTACTTTGCTCCCAAGCAGTCCTACAGCTTTGATGGGCCAGGCTGGCGGCAGACCGTGGAATTCCGAGAGATGGTCAAGGCCTTTCACCGCGCCGGCATTGAAGTGATTCTGGACATCGTCTTGAACCATACAGCTGAGAACAATGAACTGGGCCCCACGATCTGCCTGCGCGGCATTGAGAACTCAATCTTCTATATGTTGCAAGAGAACCAACGGCGGTATTACAAGGATTTCACGGGTGTGGGGAATACGCTGAATGCCAACCACCCTGTCGTGAGAGAGTTCGTTACGAGTGTGCTCCGTTACTGGGTTATGAACATGCACATTGACGGATTTCGCTTCGACCTCGCTTCCGTCCTGGGCCGAGATGTGCATGGGAACATTCTGCGCGAAGCGCCGCTTCTTGAAGGCATTGCCGAGGATCCGATCCTGCGTGACGTAAAGATAATCGCGGAAGCCTGGGACGCTGGCGGCGCCTATCAAGTGGGAGATTTTTCCACCACGCGCTGGACGGAATGGAATGGCCGTTTCCGTGACGATGTGCGCCGCTTCTGGGCTGGCGACGCGGGCATGGTCGGATCGTTCGCACGCCGAATCTGTGGAAGCTCAGATTTGTACCAAAGCTCTGGCAAGGGACCTGCAAGGAGCCTCAACTTTGTCACTTGTCATGACGGCTTCACACTGAACGATTTGGTCAGCTACAAGCAGAAGCACAATGACGAAAATGGCGAGTTCGGCCGTGATGGAGCCGATGCCAACAACAGCGACAATTGCGGGGTGGAAGGGCCGAGCCAGGATCCCGGTGTCGAAGGCATGCGCAACCGCTTGATCAAAAATTTCCTGCTAACCCTTTTTATCTCTCGCGGAATTCCCATGTTGCTCGGCGGCGATGAGTTTCGCCGAACCCAGCGCGGCAATAACAATGCCTACTGCCAGGATAACGAGGTGAGCTGGTTTGACTGGAGCTTGCTCGAAAAGCACAAAGAGATCCACCGCTTCACTCGGGGAATGATCGCGTTCCGACGAGCCCATCTCGTTTTACGGAGAGAGGAGTTCTACACGGATGCAGAGATAAAGTGGTTCGCGCCCAACAGTGCCACTCCCAACTGGGCGGACCCGCTGCAGAAATCATTTGCGTGTCTGATTCTGGGACACACAGAACCCGACTTGTTCCTCTTGTTTAACGCCGACACAGATCCAATAGATTTCTTTATTCCTGCATTGCCGACCGGTAAGATTTGGCGTTTGGCGGTCGATACTTCCCGAGCTGCCCCTGACGATTTCTTCGACCCTGGGAAAGAGCCTCTCATACAGGGCCAAAACGGTTTTCGACTCGAATCTCGATCAAGCGCAATTCTTTTGACGGATAGCGGCGAGGTGCTGCGTGACAATTAACCCTGCTGCCGGGAAACCGGCTGATCCATCCATTCTTGTTAACGTCCCGAAGCTCGTCACAGCGTATTATGAGCTGCGGCCCGATCCGAGCGATCCCAGACAGCGGGTTGTCTTCGGTACGTCCGGCCATCGCGGATCTGCCTTCGACGTGGCCTTCAACGAGTGGCACATCCTGGCCATCACTCAGGCAATCTGTGACTACCGCAAGCAGCAGAACATCGATGGGCCGCTGTTCCTTGGGATGGACACTCATGCTCTGTCCGAACCGGCGTTCGCGAGCGCGATGGAAGTGCTTGCGGCAAATAACATCGAAGTAATGATCTCCGAGGGCACGCCATACACCCCGACCCCGGCCGTCTCCCACGCGATCTTGCGTTATAACCGCGCGCGAATGTCAGGGCTTGCCGACGGTATCGTAATCACGCCATCTCACAATCCTCCCGATGAAGGTGGCTTTAAATACGACCCTCCTCATGGAGGACCGGCAGATTCAAACGTGACTTCGTGGATTGAATCGAAAGCCAATGATTTTCTCGAGCGTAGCCTCGTCGGTGTTAAGCGCACGCTGTTTGCCAAGGCGCAGCGTGCAGCCACAACGCACAAGCACGACTTCTTGAACCTCTATATCAGCGATCTCAATAATGTCGTCGACATGAATGCGGTGCGCGACGCCAAGATCAAGCTTGGAGTAGATCCCCTCGGGGGAGCGGGCATCGACTATTGGCCGCGGATTGCCGAGCAGTATGGCCTCGATCTGACAATCGTCAACCAATCTGTAGATCCTACATTTCGCTTCATGAGCGTGGATTGGGACGGAAAGATTCGCATGGATCCGTCCTCGCCTTATGCGATGCAAAGACTCATCGCGCTGAAAGACAATTTCGATATTGCGTTTGCTAGCGACACCGATCACAATCGGCACGGCATCGTGACCAAGGGAAGCGGGCTGTTGCCTCCGAATCACTATCTTTCCGTGTGCGTTAGTTATTTGTTCGCGAACCGGCCCAATTGGGGTGAGGCCGTCGCCGTCGGCAAGACCGTGGTCAGCAGCAGCATGATCGATCGTGTCAGCGCTCGCCTGGCGCGGCAGCTTTATGAAGTTCCGGTGGGCTTTAAGTATTTTGTCGAAGGATTGCTCGCCGGCTGCTTGGGTTTTGGAGGCGAGGAGAGCGCCGGTTCGTCTTTTCTCCGGCGCGACGGCAGCGTATGGACCACTGATAAAGACGGAATTGTTCCTTGTTTACTGTCAGCAGAAATTACAGCGCGTATGGGCAAAGATCCGGGTGAGATTTATCGTGGGCTCACTCGCGAGCTGGGAGATCCCGTCTACGAACGCATCGACGCTGCCGCGACTCCCGAACAAAAAGCCGCGCTGGCGAAATTGTCCCCGTCCGACATTCACGCTACCGAAGTTGCCGGTCGGCCGATCCTAGAAATTCTGACCACCGCTCCCGGAGACGGCAATCCAATCGAAGGAATCAAGGTAATTGCCAAAGATGGTTGGTTTGCAGCACGCCCTTCCGGTACGGAGGAAATCTACAAGATTTACGCAGAGAGTTTCCTCGGTCGGGACCATCTACGGCAGATCGAGGAAGAAGCCCAGGCCATCGTTTCGGAAACGCTGGCTCGCAGCGGCCAGGCGGCCGGAACCGATAAGCCCTAAGACATAAGCCATGACAGGAGTTTGTCATATGAGTAGTAGCTCGACAAACGTTGACCGTCACCTCGATCCAGCCATTTCAGACGCTCTTACCGACTTGGCCCTGGACCTTAGATGGTCGTTCAATCACTCGGCGGACCAGCTTTGGGAGCAACTCGATCCGGAGCTCTGGGAACTGACCCATAACCCTTGGGTTCTGCTGCAAACTGTATCGCGAGAGAAGCTGCAAACTGTTACCTCGAATCCGGGATTCCAAAAACTTCTGGCCGATCTCCACCGCGAGAAAATACTTGTCGAAGCGTCGGAAGCGTGGTTCCAAAAGGTGCACCCGCGTTCGGGCGTGTCGACAGTTGCGTATTTCTCCATGGAGTTTATGCTGAGCGAAGCGCTGCCAATTTATTCTGGCGGACTCGGAAACGTTGCTGGCGATCAGCTCAAAGCCGCAAGCAACCTGGGCGTCCCGGTCGTCGGAATTGGTTTGCTCTACCAGCAAGGCTATTTTCGGCAGGAAATTGATGCTGAAGGCCACCAACAGGCTTTGTACCCATTCAATGATCCCGGCCAGCTTCCGATTCGACCGGTGCGCGAACCAAACGGCGAGTGGCTGCGCCTGGCCGTTGCTTTGCCTGCCGTTAAGTTGTGGATCAGAGTCTGGCAAGTACAGGTGGGCCGGGTCAAATTGTATCTGCTCGATACCAACGATCCCGCAAACCTTCCGTCCTTCCGCGGAATAACTTCTGAACTATACGGTGGTGGTCCGGAGCTGCGTTTAAGACAAGAGTTAGTCCTCGGTATTGGAGGCTGGCGGCTCCTTCGAGCCTTGGGACTCGAGCCCGAGGTCTGCCATCTCAATGAAGGTCATGCCGCATTCGCAGTGCTGGAACGGGCGCGTTCCTACATGGAAGAGAACTGCAAGCCATTCGACGTCGCACTTGCAGTCACCCGCGCCGGCAACCTCTTTACGACCCACACTCCCGTAGAGGCGGGCTTTGACCGCTTTGCTCCCAGCCTGATCGAACGATACCTCAGGAAGTATGCCGAGGAGAAACTGTCGATTTCGGTCGACGAGCTTCTGGCGTTGGGGCGACGCGATCGCCAGGACTCGTCCGAACCGTTCAATATGGCCTATTTGGCGATCCACGGCAGCGGCGCCATCAATGGCGTGAGCAAATTGCACGGTAAAGTGAGCCGACGGCTCTTCCAGCCACTCTTTCCCAGGTGGCCCGAAGCAGAGGTACCGGTAACGCACGTGACCAACGGAGTGCACACCCCTACCTGGGACTCTGCTGAAGCAGACCGCTTGTGGGAACTTCGCTGCGGAAAACAATACTGGTACGGAACGCTGGCAAACAAAGAAAAGGATATCCGCGCCGCGGGCGATTCCGACCTCTGGCAACTCCGTACAGATACCTGCAAGGATCTCGTTGCCTACGTCCGCAGACTTTACTGCCGTCAATTAGCGCCTCGGGGAGCATCGCCGGAAGACCTCACGGAGGCCGCACTGATACTCGATGAAAATACCTTGACTTTGGGATTTGCCCGTCGCTTTGCCGCATACAAACACCCGAATCTTCTGCTGCACGACACAGCGCGACTTATCAACATCCTCACGAATCCAGAGCGTCCGGTTCAGCTCGTGCTTGCAGGCAAGGCGCATCCCCAGGACGTCGAGGGGCAACAAATGATCACGCAGTGGTTTGAGTTTGTTCGCCGCCCGGAGGTTCGATCCCGGGTGGTCTTCCTTTCGGATTACGACGTTCTCATGGCGGAGCATCTGGTTCAGGGCGTGGACGTTTGGGTCAACACCCCGCGACGGCCTTGGGAAGCAAGCGGCACAAGCGGCATGAAGGTGCTGGTGAACGGCGGGTTGAATCTTTCGGAACTCGACGGCTGGTGGGCGGAGGCGTATTCCCCCGAAGTTGGCTGGGCGATCGGAGACGGGCGCGAACATGGGGATGACCCTTCCTGGGACGCAGCTGAAGCTGAAAGTCTCTATGCGGTGCTCGAAAGGGAGGTGATCCCGGAGTTCTATACCCGCGACGAGCATGGAATTCCGCGCGGCTGGATTGCCCGCATGCGCGAAAGCATGGCCCGCTTAACTCCGGCCTTCTCGACCAATCGCGTAGTCCGCCAATATACCGAAGAACACTATCTCTCGGCGGCGGCAGCATTTCGCCAGCGCGCCGAGAATCGAGGTTCAATGGGAGGGGATCTCGTCACCTGGCAGGCTGAACTGGCAAAGCATTGGTCTGCGCTGCGATTCGGCCCCGCGACCGTCGAGCAACAGGGCGAGCAATATCTATTTCACGTGCAGGTTTTTCTTGATGATATCGACCCCGATGCAGTGCGCGTCGAACTCTACGCGGAGGCGCAGAAAGACGGGGAACCAATCACGCAAGCTATGATACGTGGCGAACGCATGGCCGGAGCGGCGAGTGCCTTCACCTACAGTGCTTCTGTTCCGACAAGTCGCCCGGCTGCTGACTACACGCCGCGTCTCGTTCCGCGGCACGAAGGAGCGTTTGTGCCGCTTGAGGCTCCTTTCATTCTCTGGCACGAAGCACCGTCCTGGCGATGAACTTGGGACGCGCTGCGACGCCGTTGTTAGGACATGTCATTCGAACGATTGTAACGATCGATCAGACAGCGGGAGCGAGGCTGGGATCACTCCCGCAGATCCAGAATTGGAGGAACCACGATGCCCGACGAATCTCGACCGCCCGATTAGCATCAACCGCAGAACTCATTCCTGATTTTCTGTATGAGAGCCATTATGAGTTCGTATCAAAACTGGCGTAGAAGCTTTGGGTGCAAAGGGGACGCCCTCTCGGTTCGCCGGACATCGACTGGTTCGCAGCGAAAAAGCTGTGTACGCGTCGTTAGCAGCGGCGGGGACGATTACCTCTTCCTCGAATGACCCGCAGAAGATCAAAAAGAGATTGGCCGATGGATGCAAAGTGGCTTGCAGACACAACCATGATTGAATCTTCTGATCTTCCGCTGACAAGAATGCCGCTCAACAACGGAGGGGCTACATGCCTGCCCTGGGCTTTGGCACTCTCATTCCCGACACCGCTTTGACGAAGACTGCGACCGGAGACGCGCTGGACGCCGGATTTCGACACTTCGATTGCGCAGAGCGATACCGCAACGAGCAGGAGGTGGGCGAGGCGTTGCAGGTGGGACTTGCTGTTGCAGGGATTGCACGCGAAGACATTTTCGTTACCACAAAGTTGTGGAACACGAATCATCGGCCTCAGCGTGTCGAGCCGGCATTCGAAGCGAGTCTCGACCGACTCAATTACCAAGCCCACTAAGAAAGAACGACTTAAGGAAGTGCGCTTCCGGCCGGTAACCAATACCTAAGTACAATAGACGTCGCTGGCCGCAAGGCGGATGATGATGTTATGGGTTGTCGCCAAGAAGGGACTTTATGGTGACAGACTCAGTCGCATTGTTGATGGGGAGCCCCGAGAGTTGTGAGCGGCACTTCGGAGGGAGAACGCTGGCTTTGCCAATCGACGCTGGAGGAAATGCACGGTTCTCCGCGTTGAGGAAATCTGTTTTAAAGTGCGGACTGAGATATCCATGATAAATCCACGTTCACTCGTGTCAATCGTTGACGATGATGAATCGGTCCGGGAATCGCTGCCAGATCTACTCAAGGAACTCGGTTTTGCGTCTGAGACATTCTCTTCTGCTGAAGAGTTCCTCGCGTCCGGCGGGATCCCGCGAACCCAATGTTTGATCCTCGACGTTGCCATGCCGGGAATGTGTGGGCCCGAACTCCAAGATGAATTGAATCGCCGCAAGATCAAGATTCCCATTGTTTTCATCA
This sequence comes from Occallatibacter sp., assembly GCA_049522975.1. GTDB lineage: Bacteria > Acidobacteriota > Terriglobia > Terriglobales > Acidobacteriaceae > Telmatobacter. The sequence goes on from JBEKNI010000002.1 coordinate 17,059, forward strand.
CCGGACAACGAGACGAAAGGTTACAGTCGCGGCTAATCGAGCAGGGTGCAATCGCATGTTTGATCAAGCCGTTCAGTGATACTGCGATGCTCGAGGCGCTGAATTGCGCGTTTGAGGTCAAATGATCGTTGTTCTGTGGAATTATGTCGCAGATATACAATAGCTCATGCAAGTGCACTTGATTTTGGAGTGAGGCCTTGCCCATGCCAGAGACCAAGTCAATTGTTCTCGTCGTCGATGACGACATCTCCGTTCGCGAATCGCTCGAACTCTTGCTTCGCCATGAGGGCTTCGATGTGGAGACGTTCGTTTCCGCGCAGGATTTTCTCGGCCGCCCACCCGTAACTGTTCCAAGTTGCTTGGTGCTGGACATTTCTCTTCCCGGACTCAACGGTCTCGATCTGCAGAAGCGTGTTGCAGTGGAACGGCATGAGATGCCGATTATCTTCATCACAGGCCACGGAAATATTCCCATAACCGTGCAAGCGATGAAGGCGGGAGCTGTGGAGTTCCTGACGAAACCGTTCAGTGACGAAATTCTGCTGAATGCCATTCGCCATGCCTTGGTACGTAGCAAGGCATTACTTGACCGCGCCACAGAGATCATGGCTTTGAAAACCCGGTACTCGTGCCTCAGCGCTCGCGAACGCGAAGTGATGGCGCTAGTGGCCGCGGGCTTGCCCAATAAACAGGTTGGCAGCGAACTGGGGATCAGCGAGATTACAGTTAAAGCACATCGCGGCAACATGATGCGAAAGATGAAAGCTGAATCCCTCGCAGAATTAGTAAGCATTGCCGCACGTCTCCGCCTGGCGCGCCCATCTGGGTCCGCTTTGCGCCCGGCAAGGCAGGCTTCGAGCGGACACTGCGATCCGTCGCTTCTTCCTCGCTAGGACTGTGGTCCATCGAATCAGCACAAAGTATCGATCAATACCTTCGTCTGATATAGCGTCTGCATAAATTGCTGCTCTAATAACATCTCTAGCTGTGTGCAGGAGCATGGGCAGTTGCTTGGGCCGGGTCGGGCAAGCAGGAGGAAGACTTCTCCGGGTTTGCCGGGGGTAATAGGAGCTCACTATGGCAAGCGGGAAGACAGTCATCGTCACGGGCGCCTCGCAGGGAATAGGCGCCGCTATCGCTCAGGCGTTTCTGGAGCGCGGCTATAACGTAGTGGCGACCTCGCGGAGCATCTCGAAGGCGGGGTACGCGCCATCTCCCAACCTCGCCCTGGTAGATGGAGATATCAGCCGGGAAGAGACTGCGGAGAAGGTGGCGAAAACCGCGATCGAGAGGTTCGGCTCGATCGACCATGTGGTGAACAACGCGGGCATCTATTCTTCAAAACCATTCACGGAGTACACCGCCGAGGAGCTTCACGGCTTCGTCTCCACTAACCTTGAGGGGTTCGTCTTCATTACGCAGTTGGCCGTGCGGCAGATGCTGGCTCAAGACAGGGGCGGCAGTGTGACCAGCATCAGCGCATCGCTGGCCGATAACCCGATCGCGGGGGTTCCGGCATCGATTCCGATGATGACCAAGGGCGGCATCGACGCGATCACGCTGAGCCTCGCGAACGAATACGCGAAAGACAAGATTCGCTTCAACGCCGTCGCGCCGGGCGTTGTGGACACGCCCCTGCACAAGGGCAACCTGAAGCCGCGCTCACCGATGGGAACGATTTCCGAGCCGAAGGACATCGCAGACGCTGTTGTTTATCTGACGGAAGCCAGTCACGTAACCGGGGAGGTGCTGCATGTGGACGACGGTGCGCACGTGGGCCGGTGGTAGCCGGTAGAGGTTCGCAGCTTGGCAGCGCAGAGCGCCGGCTTCAGGACCTTGGCATTCAGCTTCCGGCCGCCCCAACGCCGTTCGGTAGTTATGTCGAAGCACTGCAGACAGGCAATCTCCTCTTCCTGAGCGGCATGCTCCCGGTTGTGGATCACAAGCCGAAGTATCTTGGCCGGCTGGGGAAGGAATTGGATGCCGAGTCGGGGCGGGATGCAGTACGCACGGCAGCTTTGGGCGCGCTGGCAGCGGCCAAGGAGCATCTGGGATCGCTTGATCGCGTGACCCGCGTGGTTCGACTGGGCGTGTTCATGGCGACGTCGGGAGATTTCTTCGACCAGCCGCGGGTTGCGGATGCGGCTTCGGATCTGTTTCGCGATGTGTTTGGCACCGACAAGATGGCGGTGCGGCTGGTGATTGGCGTTGCCAGCCTGCCGCTGGAGATGCCGGTCGAACTCGAAGTGATCTTTGAAGTCGCAGAGTAGATCGGGGGAAGTATGAACATTACGAGATCGACATACTGGATCCTCGCGAGCATTACAGTCTTGGCACTGATGCTCGCCACCGCACTTGGCATAAATTCCCAGACAAAGGACAAGGCAATGGAACAGCAGGTCTTTTATCGCACAGTTAAGGTCGATGGGCTCTCCATCTTCTATAGAGAAGCAGGGCCGAAAGATGCGCCTGTCATTCTCTTGCTGCATGGTCTTCCGTCGTCGTCTCGGATGTTTCAGCCTCTATTAACGCGGCTTTCAGACAGATATCATCTGGTTGTGCCAGATTATCCGGGCTTCGGGCACAGCGACTGGCCGGACGCGAAAGAGTTTCCCTACACCTTCGACCACATCGCCACCGTGATGGAAGATTTCGTGCAGACGCTGGGCTTGTCGCATTACACGCTCTACATGCAGGACTACGGCGGGCCGGTTGGTTTTCGAATGGCGTTAGCGCATCCGGAGGCGGTACAGGCGCTGATCGTCCAGGACGCGGTGGCGCACAATGAAGGGCTGGGGGTAAACTGGGCGACCCGGCGCGCGTTCTGGGCGGACCGGCCGGGCAACGAAGAAGCGCTGCGCAAGAATCTGTTGTCCATGGCGGCGACGAGGACGCGACATGTCGGGGACGATCCTAACGTCGAGTTGTATGATCCGGATCTGTGGAACGATGAGTATGCATTTCTGAACTCGCCCGGACAGGCGCAGATTCAGAGCGATCTGTTCTACGACTACCGCACAAATGTCGAGAATTATCCGAAGTGGCAGGCATGGATGCAGAAGAAGCAGCCGAGCCTGCTGGTGATCTGGGGCAAGCACGATTTGTCATTCGATCCGGGAGAACCGGAACGCTATCGCAAAGACGTGCCGAACGCGCAGGTTTACGTGCTCGACGCGGGGCACTTCGCGCTCGACACCAAGGCAGACGAGATTGCCGCTCTGGTAAGTCAGTTCATGAAAGCACGGAAATAGGCAATGGTCGTCGTGCCTATCGCCAATGGCTGCGAGCCGCCACAGTTCCGTTTGCACCAGGAGAGCCATCAAGTTCATTGATCTGGACTCGGCAACGGTTGCCAGTTTGTTCGATGAGAATCCAATGCAGGACGGTTGCGAGCGGCCAGAAACGTCTGTTGCATTCACTACCCAGCAACATTCGAATCAAAGGAGACGATCCATGAAGAACGCAGAAGGAATCGAAATCTCACGCCGGCGTTTTGCAATCTGCGGGCTATCGGCTGGAGCCGCGTTGCTTGCACCGGACGCACTCTTCGCGGAAGGGGTCCAGCCCCTAACCGGCAACGCGCAATCGGCAAATCTGCCCACGATTAAGTCGGGCACGAACACCTCGTTCGCCTCATTGAAGCAGATCGATGCCGGTCTCCTCAACGTTGGATACGCAGAAGACGGCCCGGCAGATGGTCCTGCCGTCATTCTGCTGCAGGGCTGGCCTTACGACATTTTGAGCTACGTCGATGTTGCTCCGCTGTTGGCCTCGAAGGGCTATAGGGTAATCGTCCCGTACCTGCGCGGTTACGGCCCTACGCGCTTTCTTTCGAATGAAACCTTTCGCAATGGCCAGCCATACGTGTTGGCCCTCGACATTATCAATCTCATGGACGCTCTTAAGATCCAGAAGGCGATCTTCGCCGGTTTCGATTGGGGAGGAAGGACGGCGGACATCATAGCGATTCTCTGGCCGGAACGTTGCAAGGCGCTCGTCTCCGTGAGCGGCTATCTGATCTCCAGCCCGGTAGGCAACAAAGCGCCGTTGCCGCCAAGGGCCGAGCTCCAGTGGTGGTACCAATTCTACTTTGCAACTGAGCGTGGCCGGGCCGGCTACGACGAATACCGCCGCGATTTTGCCAAGCTCATTTGGCAGATCGCCTCGCCAAAATGGAACTTTGATGATGCTACATTCGATCGCACCGCGGCCGCCTTCGATAATCCGGATCACGTCGCCATCGTGATTCACAATTATCGCTTCCGGCTCGGACTGGCTGAAGGCGAACCGCAATATGACAAATTCGAAAAGCAGCTCGCACAGCTTCCGACTATCGCCGTGCCCACCATTACTCTGGAAGGCGATGCCAATGGAGCACCTCACCCTCCCGACCCAGCTGCTTATCGCCAGAAATTCACCGGCAAGTATGCAAGCCGGATCATCGCCGGAGGCATCGGCCACAATCTGCCTCAGGAAGCGCCGCAGGCGTTTGCCCAGGCCGTAATCGACGTCGATGGGTACTGAGTTGTTTGCGTCCGCAGGTTCGCTTTTCAAAGGGTGGTTCGGATTTCGGGCTATTGGTTGGCGACCCTGCCGAGGCAGAAGCAAGAATGCACAAGCAATCTGGAAATGCGATACTTCCGATGGAAGAGAATCTTCGTGAATCGAGATTGACGCAATGGAAGCACGCAAGGAGCTAAACGAGACCGTTCTTCCTCAGAATGTGGTTGCTCCGCTTACACGCGCGGCGATTTTTCTGGTTGTCTGCATTCGCCAGGACCCAGACGCTTACGCGCTACTGCGGCCGTTCTGCGCAGACCTTTCCGGGCTCATCCGCGCCGTTGAGTCTCGGGAGATTGAGGCAGGTCTTACATGCGTCGTTGGATTCGGGGCAGATGCCTGGGACAAGCTCTTTGGATCGCCACGGCCCGCGGAGCTTCACCCTTTTCGAGAGATTCGTTCAGGCGGCCGCCACGCCGTCTCCACGCCCGGCGACATTCTGTTCCACATTCGAGCCAAGCGCATGGACCTTTGCTTTGAATTGGCGAGCCAGATCATGGACAACATCGGGGATGCAGTTACCATTGCTGACGAGGTTCACGGCTTCCGGTATTTCGACGATCGCAGTATTATCGGTTTCGTCGATGGCACGGAAAATCCGCGGGGAGGGGCCGCTCGCGAGGCTGCAATCATCGGCGGCGAAGACCCGGTCTTTGCAGGGGGCAGCTATGTCATCGTGCAAAAGTACCTTCATAACATGAAGGCATGGAATGCGCTTTCCATTGAGGCACAGGAGCGCATCATTGGCCGCAGGAAACTCTCGGACATTGAGCTGAGCGATGCTGAAAAGCCGGCGTCGGCGCATAACGCGCTGACAGTCATCGAGGAAGATGGAAAAGAACTCAAGATTCTGCGGGACAACATGCCTTTCGGACGGCCAGGCCACGGCGAGTTCGGGACATACTTCATCGGGTACAGCCGCACTCCGCGCATCGCAGAGACGATGCTTCAGAATATGTTCGCCGGCCGCCCACCCGGAAACTATGACCGGCTACTTGATTTCAGCAACGCCGTCACCGGCAGCTTGTTTTTCGTGCCGTCCGCAACATTTCTTGATAACATCGGCGGAGATGGGCCGGACTCAGCGGATACCGCCGCACGACAGGCATTCGACCCGCCGTCGGCCTCGTCCGCGAACGATGCATCACTCAAGATCGGATCACTCAAAGGAGAGAAGGATGAATAACCTCCATCGGGAATTGGCGCCAATCTCTGACGCTGCATGGTCGGAGATTGAGGAAGAGACGACCAGGACGCTGAAGCGCTTTCTGGCCGGACGACGAGTCGTTGACGTTCCTTCGCCGGGAGGAATTGCTCTGCCCGGAGTGGCGACTGGTCACCTGCGATCGATCTCCCCACCTGGGGAGGACATTGTCGCGAGCCAGCGGGAGGTCAAGCCTCTCGTAGAGCTGCGGGCGCCGTTTGAATTATCGCGTCAGGCAATCGATGACGTGGAGCGTGGATCGGACGACTCCGACTGGCAGGCCGCGAAAGACGCCGCGAAGAAACTTGCTTTTGCCGAAGACCGGGCAATCTTCAACGGATATGCAGAAGCAGATATTCAGGGCATTCGGGAAGGCACCAGTAACCCGATCGTTCCACTTCCCGCGGATGTGCGGAATTATCCCGATGCGGTGGCCCAAGCATTGAGCCAATTACGCCTTGTAGGTGTAAATGGGCCTTACTCGGTTTTGCTCGGAGCCGATGAGTACACAGCGCTCGCCGAAACCCGCGATCATGGATATCCCGTCCTCGAGCACATCAAGCGCATCGTTGACGGCAACCTCGTCTGGGCTCCGGCGATCGAAGGTGCATTCGTGCTGACGACGCGAGGCGGCGACTTCGAACTCAACATCGGGCAGGATGTTTCGATCGGCTATCTCAGCCATACCGATTCTCTTGTACGGCTTTATCTCCAGGAAACATTCGTATTTCGCGTCCTTACCAGCGAAGCTGCGGTCGCGCTGTCTCCGACGCAGAGATCTTCGTAACGAGTACAGGCAGATGGTCAAGACCCGTCATGAAAGCCAGAGCATGATCTCGCGGAATGCAAGGAAGACAATTCTAACCGGTAATCCGGGTGAGACCTATCAATCAAGCTTTGCGTTTTGCACTGAGGAAGAGACTGTAAGAAAGTCATGGGCACAGCCATCGAATTCCGTGAACTCAGCTTTGCGATTCCGCAAGGCCGGCTGCTGCTCGACACAATCTCGCTCTCAATAGAAGAAGGAACAACAGCAGCCATCCTGGGACGGAGCGGTTCGGGAAAAACTACGCTGCTCCGCACGGTCAATCGCATGGCTCTGCCGACGAGTGGCGAAATTCTGCTCCAGGGAAAAAGTGTCAGCACCTTTGACCTCATCAAGCTGCGTCGTAACATGGGTTACGTGATTCAGGAGACAGGTCTTTTCCCGCACTTTACCGTCGAACGTAATGTTGGCCTCGTGTTAGAAGCGGAGGGCCGTTCCCGGCAGGATTGCGAGCGCCGCAGCCACGAACTGCTTGAAGTCGCAGGGTTGAATCCCGCCAGCTTTGCGAAGCGCTTTCCGCACCAGCTTTCCGGAGGCCAGCGCCAGCGCGTCGGCCTGGCCCGCGCTTTGGCTGCCGAGCCAGAGTTCCTTCTTATGGACGAGCCGCTCGGAGCGCTTGACCCGCTGACACGTGCAGAGATGCAGGATATGCTGCGGGGGCTGCTAAGCCGTCTGAAGATGACTTGTCTGCTAGTGACGCATGATCTGGATGAAGCACTTTATCTTGCGCAACGCATCATACTCTTGAGCGAAGGCAAGCTGATTGCCTGTCTCTCGCCGAAAGAGTTCATCGCATCCCGCGAGCCGCTGATTGAAGCTTATGTGCGTGCCTTTCATCGCGGATGGCGCAATGCGGCGCCGAAGATCCGGCGCACGGAGAGAGGCGTATGAGCCCAGGCGTTCTTCGACAATACGGAAGCGAAATTTGGACACTGACCATCGAACACCTCTGGCTTACCGGAGCGGCCATGTTATTGGCCACCGCAATCGCCGTGCCTGCCGGCGTCTGGCTTGCTCGTTCTCCACGATGGGCCAAGCCGGTGATCGGGCTAACCAATATCTTGCAGACCATTCCGTCCCTCGCGATGTTCGGCTTCCTTTTGCCGTTGCCCTGGTTGGGAGAACGCGCCGCGCGCATTGCAATTGTTGCACTCTCCGCCTATGCGCTGCTGCCAATCCTACGCAATACCTATGCGGGAATCCGAGGCATCGACCGCTCCATCATTGAAGTTGCGTGTGCCATGGGACTCACTGATCGACAGCGCTTCTTCAAGGTTGAACTGCCTCTTGCTGCACCCTTCATTCTCGCGGGCCTTAGAACCGCGACCGTTAGCTCGATCGGCATAGCGACGATTGCAGCGGCAGTGAGTGCAGGCGGGCTTGGCGAGCTCATCTTCCGCGGCGTTGCTTCGGTTGATAATCGCCTGGTTCTTGCTGGAGCTATTCCCGCGGCCCTGTTGGCGCTTGCGGCTGACGGTACGCTCGGCCTGCTCGAACGCCGGTTCCAGGTTCCCGCTTCATGAGGCGCGCGTGTACTGTTACCGCTGCGGTCGTTGTGTGCGCGCTGCTCACATCGTGCTCCCCTCCGCGGTCCGACCATCCCGTCATCGGCGCGAAGAATTTCACTGAGCAGGCGATCCTCGGCGAACTTCTCGCGCAGGAGATTGAAGCCAAGTCCGATCTTAAGGTCGAACGGCGTTTCTATCTGGCAGGCAGCTATATTTGCCAGCAGGCGTTAGTCGCGGGACGCATCGACGCATATGTTGAATACACTGGCACGGCGCTTACCGCAATCCTCAAGCAACCCGTCGACCGGGATCCTGAATCCGTTCTCCGCACAGTCCGCCAAATTTACGCCTCACGATATGACATCACCGTCGCCGAGCCGCTCGGTTTCGAAAATACCTTCGCCATGGTAGTCCGCGGAGACGATGCGCGGCGATTGCGACTCACTACATTAAGCGAGGCCGCGAATTACACGTCGAATTGGCATCTTGGTGTGGGCTACGAATTTGAGCAGCGTCCGGACGGTCTGCCCGGGCTCAGCAAAGCATACGGACTCAGATTTGCGAGTGCGCCGCGCACGATGGACCTGGGATTGCTCTATCGCGCGCTCAACAATCACCAGGTCGACATTATCGCCGCCAACTCGACGGACGGGCAAATCCAGGCATTCGGTCTGACCGTGCTCCAAGACGACAAGCACTATTTTCCTCCTTACCAGGCTGTTCCGCTAGTACGCGACGATACACTGAAGCGCTGGCCCCGGATTCAAAGCGCCCTTACCGCCCTTGCTGAAAAGATCACCGCGGAAGACGTGCGGGCCATGAACCAGGCCGTTGACGGCCAGCATCGCGATCCAGCCGAAGTGGTCCGCGAGTTTCGCATCCAGAAAGGACTCTGAACAGCTTGGCGCAAAGTGCGGCGTGGACCTGGAGGTCCACGCAACAGCCGGCCAGGAGGCCATCACTACACGTTCTTGGCGCCCAGGCTGTCAGAGCAGATACCTGTCTTCCATCTGGCGGGTCTGGCCTAGCTCCGTCAGCGTCTTGAGAATTTCCGCCACGCGCGTCCGGCTGGCCGGCCTGAATCCGGATGCGATCTGCTGCTGCGTCTGCATGGGCGCCGCTCGAAGGGCGCCCTTGATGGCCCGGACCTGCTCAGTGAGGGTGACCGGCCAGGGCTGCTTGCGCCGCGCGGCGGCGGCTGCTCCCACGGGGCGAGGCCCGCGAAGGCGGCCTGCACGGCCAATTCATTGGGCGCCTGGAACTCAGGCCGCAGCCAGCGGATCGCGCCCGCTGCATCCTGCTCTTCATGCAATTCGCGCAGAATGCCGACGAGGCCCGCATCGTATGTCGCGCGTTCTTCCGCAGTCAGCTCTTCGTTGCTCTTGAGCTTTTCCAGCACGTTGTACATCTCGGTCAGTGTCAGCCACGGTGCCAGCGCCTGCTGCCGCTTGCGGTGCGCATCCATCTCCGACTGTTCCAGCTCATGCAGCAGGATTCTGAAGTTGCGCGGCCCCGGAAAGGGCAGATAGGCTTTGCCGGTCAGGGAAAAATCCGCAAAGAGCTCGATGGAATGGCCCACATCCACAACGATGAGGAAGGGCGGCCAGCCCTCCGAAGCGGGAAGAGCCTTGGCGTAGCGCTCCGCCTGCCCGCGCGCTCCCAGCATGGCGGCATCCCATCCGTGAGTGCCGCGAACGGCTGTGCCGCGCTTTTTGCGGCGAGGAGCTTGCGGCGGTACGAGAGCAAAGGGCAGGCCGTTCTGCTCCGGCTGGGGATTGCTTCCCTGTTTGGCCTCCAGGACAAAGCAATTGCGCTTGTGGAAATCGATGAAATTCGTGGTCGATGAGCCATCGAGATTCTGAAAGACAACGGCCTTGTCGATGACGTATGTATTGGCATCCTCATCGGCCTGACTCGGATCGGGTCTGGGCAAATCCAGAAAATCGCAAAGTTCCGAGAGAAATGGGGCATAATTTGCCCGCTCCGAGGCGGACGATTGCCGCCAGCGATGGATAAAGCCCTCCGTTTCCTTCGACCTGATATTGCTCATCGTGTCAAGACAACTCTAAACTGTTACCCGGCATATCCGCCTCCAGACCACATCACGCTGAACCCGCCTAGACAACTTCTTGAACCGGAAGAAGAGTTTCTGGACCCTTCTCTTAAGAAATGACTATGAGTGAATTGCCGGCCGGAAACTCATCTCCGCGCCTTAGCAACTGTGAACTTGGCGCGAGTCACAACAGTGTTTGACTGCGGATCGGCAACAGGCGACCGATACGAAGAAGGAGAAATCCCGTCGCAATCATGGCGAACGGCAATACCCATGCTTGAAACTGCCTGTGCGTGCAGGCGCCGATGAGCGCGCAAACGGCAACCGGCAAGCAGGCAAGCACGGGGATCAGCATCCCTTCGATCAAATAATCTTTGCGAGCCATCGGAACCGCCTGAGCACGGGGCATGGTGCGCATCAGAATCCAGAGAAGGCCGCATACTGTGCCAGCGAGCGTTCCAGCCGCAACGCCCACAGGACCGAAGTAAACAGCGCCAAGGAGGCTCGCGCACAAGCTCACGATGCCTTCCACCACGGCTCCTTCAATGCCATGGCGCTGCTGGCCCGTGGCAATCAGCATCACGCAAAAGACTGCGTCTACACAGCGGATCGCTTGTGCCACAACCAGGATCCTGAGAATGTAAAAGGCGGGATGTGCGTAGGCGCTACCAACCCAGAGCGTCAGCGCTTGTTCCCCAAAGACGAAGATAAGTGCGATGAGGGCCGCGTTGACCACCACAGTCCAGCGGGTGGCCAGCAAGACCGAGGCGCGAATGCGGCCCAGCTCGCCTCGTGCGTGAAGTGCGGCGATGGGCGTCATGAACGCGTTGATCACCGCAAAATTAAATCCGATAAAACAAGTAATCATGGCAGTTGCGATTGAGTAGTATCCCACAGCCGAAAACTGGAAATGTCCAACCACGACCAAATCCATCCCATTGACGAGGAAGACGCCGAAGGACCAAATCGTAAGTCCTGCGCAATACCGGGCAAGCTGAGCCGCCAACTTCCAATCGGGAGCGAAGAGGCGGATGCGGAGTGCAGTCTGAATGCGGTAAGCAAAGGCCACTTGCAGCAGACTACCCAGCAGATTCGCGATGGCTACGCAGGCCGCAATCGCAATCAGAGAGTGACTGAGGAAACCGGCCACGATCGCGGCGGCGCCGCCCGCCAGGCGGCTGCCTCCGATCGCCAGTGCCGGATACTCATTGCGATGCCGCCCAATTAGAATCCCGGTATATGTGGAAAGCGGTAACTGCGCGCATGTGCTCGCCGCCAGGAGCAAAGCGGCAAGACGAAACTCATGGGACAGTGCGGTCGGAATGCCATAAAAGAATGCCGGCAATCGCCACAGCAGCATGCCAATCGCGGCGAGGGCCAGGCTTCCAGACACGGCCAGCATGGCCATTGCGGTGCTCACCAATTTGTTGATCCGTATATTCTCCCCACCCTCCATCAACTGCGCGACATGACGGGCTACGGCCGTTTGCAGGCCGAAATCGAGATAACTAGCGCAGGCTGCAATCTGCAGCATCAACGACCACGCGCCAAACCGGTCCGGGCTCAAGGCGCGCGTCAGGAAGTGCGGCAGAGCTAGGGCGACGGCGGCCGTTGCGCCGCCACGCGCTACGTTCATGGCTGCGTTCTTGATGACGATAAGTCCAAAACTCTTCATCGCGACTTATGGCCTCCACAGATGGCGATAGCGCTCAATCGGCATCTCTTCCACAAATTACGCAGAGAACCGTGCGTAGAATGATCTTCAGATCGAAGATCAATCCCCAGTTTTGCAGATAGTAGAGGTCATACATCACGCGGGTGCGAATACAGGTATCGCCGCGCAGTCCGTTGACCTGCGCCCATCCGGTGATGCCGACTTTGATCTGGTGCCTGCGATGATACTCCTCTATCTCGCTGCGAAAACTGTTGACGAAGAATGGGCGCTCGGGCCGCGGCCCGACCACGCTCATCTCGCCTTTCAATACATTGAAGAACTGAGGCAATTCATCAAGGGAATATTTACGCAGGAATCTGCCCACCGCGGTACGGCGGGCATCGTCCGGCTGCGACCAGCGGGTATCGCTTTCGCAAGGCGGAGCTGTGTGCATGGTGCGGAATTTATACATGCGGAATACCTTGCCGTTCCAACCGACCCGATCCTGGGCGAAGAAGATACCGCCCTTTGAACTGATCTTGATTGCCAGGGCGATTAGCGCAATCAGGGGCAGTCCCGCAAGGATTGCGGCGAAGGAAAAGATAAGGTCGAAACCCCTTTTTAGAATGGAGTAGTTCCGCGACATGGTTGGCGCGGCGCCGGTATTCAGCAGGTAAAGGCAGTTGGCACTAGAGAGACTTTGACGCAGCGGCACGCCGTCCCCGGGGCCGGTAACGAAGCGCACCGGAGCGCCTACTCCATGGCAAGCTCCAAGACGTTCCGAAAGGCGTACGATCTCCGCCGGGGATGCGGAAATAAGAACTCCATCAACCGGTTCGCGTTGAATTTCCCGCACCATTTCATCGAGGCTGTGCGCGACATTCACCAGGCGCGAGCTTTCCTGGGCTTCCAACCGGATTGCTCCGGATATCTCATGGCGCGAGACTGTTTTTCGAGTAATTATCCAGGATATTCCGCCGACATGGACATGCGTATCGACAACAACGATACGCGTAAGAGGGCTTTCGGCATGAAAAATTCCGCGGAACAATGTATTGATGGTTACGGAAGCCACGAAAAGGAATAGGGCATCTAACGCGCATTGCAGCATGCCCGGGAGAGGGATTCCCAAAAGGGCCAGTAGAAGCACGGCTGCGCCCGAGGCAACGCAGACAGACGACAAGATCGCCATCGAACCTGTGTGTTCCCGATTGGTCGTTTCGCACTTGGCCGCATGAAAGCATTCGATGGCCGCGATCCATGCGAAAGAGACAGTTACAGCAAACTGCACATTCGCGGGAAAACCGGACTGATGACCACCAGTTGTGCGCAACGCCGTCTTCAGCAGCAAGGGCCAAATCATGGGCAGCGGGTAGAGACATAGGCGCAGAAAAGCGCGCTCCCAGAGAGTAGGTTTTGAGGGGGGGCGCGCGTCGAGGCGACGCACCAGGGCTATGCCCGGTGGGGAGGGTACGGTTGCGGGATACGGAACAGAGCGCTGAGTTGACATGGAGCACCTTGCTCTCGACATTTGTGTTACGGGGCAAATGCGCCGACCGCAAGCGCGCTTAAAGCCGCCGAAGTTAGTATCTGGGGCCATTCATGAAGCGCGCGCCCGACGCCATTGCCGACCTTTTCAGGTACAACGATCTGATCGCCAGGGTGCACCGGCAACTGCTCGAAGCTCGAGTGGAATAGACCGCCAACCTCCTGGCGGCTGATGACCGAGCCGTCCGCGCGAAGCACGAATGCATGACTCCGATTTGAGTTAAGCCCGCCTTTGCCCGCCAACCCCAGATAGTCGCCGACATTGTGTCGAGCGTCGTAGACGAAGGATGACGGGTTATAGACCGCGCCGGAGACCGTAACTGTATTGGGACGCGCCGGAATCACGATTCGGTCGGAATCTTCGAGAGCAACTGGCGGAAAGTCCCCAATGCCGCTCGCGCCCGGATTCATGGCGAGCACAACACGACCGGAGGCCCGCAATGAGCGAAGACTGTCCAATAGCTCCTGTTGGGCTGCTTGACGGGCAGCAACCCCGCCTGATTCCTGTGCGCTTGCCGCGACCACTGACACGGTTGAGGCGCGCATTTCCGCTTCGGCAGTGCGCACCATCTCTTCCAGGCCCTTCTGTTGTTCGGCGCGCGCGGATTCCCGTGTCAAACGCGCGCCATAGGGGTACGCTCTGGAGGTCAATCCGCCCGCGAACTCCAGGACATCCTTGAGCGTCTCACCTTCTTCCAACTGATAGATGCCCGGATGCTCCACTTCGCCTTCGACCTTGACATATCGAGTCTGCGCCTGTTCCGGAGCCGCAATGTCTTGCAGTGAAAAGACGGTTACGATGTCGCCAGGCGTGAGCGCCAGGTTGCTGGCTGGATCGTTGTCCTCGATTGCCTTGCCGAGATCGAAGGAGATTAATTGCGTCTTCAACGAAGTTGCATCGACGCGCTGGATTAGTGCATAACGCCAGTTGACCGAAGGCACCAGTTTCTCGAGATCGCGCGTCAGCATGTCCCTTCCGCCGCTCAATCCATTGCCTGCCGCGCTTCCGGAATCGGTAGCCATGTCAGGGCCTGTATCTGGAACAGTTTCTGAGAGAGCGATTTCCTTGTAATACTCCGGAATTGTTTGCTGGCGTGTTGACGAGTTGTTCGGAGGGCCGGGCGGCTGGATTGGCTGGTTCATGGGAGTTGCGCTGCCGCCGGCATTCGCCGCTTGATCCTGCCCCGAGCTTATGCGGGAAGTTCCCGGGATCTGCTTGCGCAGCGGATATTCTCTCTGGCGGCCATCGGTAATGCTGGCGCGATTGAGCCAGTATTCCCGCGGCAGCAGCGATTCAGGATTGGGGATCAGATCGCGGATATGCATTCCTGGCCGGAAAGGATAGCGGCCGGGATTGGTGACATAGCCGCGCAGAGTCACCGTATCGTCGAAGCGTGGAACGATACTGGAGATATGAACGATGTCGCCGCCTCTCAGCACAAAGCCCAGGCCCTGGGCATCGAGCGGGAACTGAAGCACATTCCGGGATCGATTCTCGCTGATGCGCTCGACCACCGCGCTGCTGCCGTCGGCTACGGTATTCAACCCGCCCGCGGTTTCGATAAGCAGTCCAATTGTGGTGTTGTCTTTCAGCTCATAAATGGCTGGAGTGTTGACCGATCCCGCGATAGCGGCCAGGGGGCCCGCCGGCGGAATGAACACCACGTCACCGGATTGCAATGAATGGTCGTGCGACTTATCGCCCTTGACGAGCAAATCGTATAAGTCGAAGTCCTGCACGGTGGAATCGCCGCGCCGCAACTGGATATGCCGCAACGATCCCTGAGGCGATGGTCCACCGGAGGCAAAAACGGCGTTGACTAATGTACTGAGAGAGCTGATGGTGTAAGCTCCCGGAGTCTTTGCCTGACCGACAACAAAGACTTGGATCGAGTGAAGTCGCGCGATGGCCACTTCAAGGTTGAAGTTCTTGTACACGTGCCCGACGGCCTGTATGAGATAGCCGTCCAGATCGCGATACCGGACGCCCGCAACCGGCACTTCGCCAACATGCGGAATATAGATGTGCCCTGAGCGGTCAACCTCGATGCGGAGATCGGCGTCGATCTGGCCCCATATCCGGATGCGCAGTTCATCGCCAGATCCAAGAGTGTAGTCGCTTGGAACCTGGGCATCGCCGGCAGGCGCAAAGGTCTCCGGCGGCTGTGCGAACAGCGAGCTGCCGAAGACGGCCAACGGGCGGCCTGCCGAATCGGCAGCCATTTGTTCAAACTCCGTGTGCGGCTCGATAGGTTGCGCCGGCATTGCGCGACGGTCTTGCATTCGCATCGTCTGCGTCAATGCCTCCTCCGCATCGCGGCGGGTCTGCAGGCCGGATTGCGCGGTACTCGTCCAGGCTCTAAAAGGTTCATCCAGGCTTTGCGGGTTGGATGGCGCAACGGACGTGCCTTGCTGAGAATCGGCGCAGGGCGTTTCTTGCCAACCGTCCGCGCCGGCCGAACAGGGAGCGGACTGCCCCGGATTCTCCGCCGTCTGCGCGGAAATGACAGGGGGCATCGCAAGCAATACAAGAAGCAGCGCGGCGGTATGCGGCGCGATTCGGTTCGTTCGCAAATTCATCTCCTTCGATCGATAAACAATCCAAAAGCTCGCGCAAAAGAGAGCGAAAAGAATGGACGCCAGCAAGATCGCCAATCGCTTGGGAGACGAGCGTTTGTCGGGAGTGACGGCGGCATCGACAACCTGAATCACTGCGCCTTGGCGGGCCTCGTCCAGTCGCGCGATCTCCAACTGCCGGGCCAACAACGCGACCACCGACTCGTTGTACTTGACATCGCGCAAACGGCGCAGATACTCAGCGCCGGCTTCAGGCATGTCGCCTTTGGACACAAGCGGATCGCCTGCCGCCTCCGAATTCGTTCCGGTGAGTTCCGCAAGCTGCGACTCAAGCGCGGCGGTTTCCTGCTTCACCTGAATCAGGCGGGGATTATCTTCCGTGGCATAAGTACGCATGGAACGAAGCTGAACCTGCTTGGCGGCGATTTGCGCCCGGATGGCGACAGCGCTTTCGAGCAAGGCTTTCGATGCACCGGCAGGTTCCAGCATTCCCGTGGTTTGCTGCGTATTCTTCAGAGATTCTTCCGCTTGCGTCAAAGTGCCTCTGGCCTCGAGAAGCTGCTGCTCAAAAAAGAGACGGCGTTGACTGGCCTCGGTGATGGCGAGCGACGCCGAGAACTTCCTGAATTCGTCCACATAGCCGTTGGCAATTTCCGCCGCGCGCGCCGCATCTCCGTCTGTAGCGGAGATTGCGATGATGCCGCTCTTGAGATTGAGCGTCACCGAGGTTCTGCGCTCCAATGCCGTGCGCGTATCGGACAGCCTCTTCTTGCGATATTCGCTCATCAGTTGAAAGCGCTGTATGATGGAGTCTTCAACCGTACGGCTCCTCAACATGATGAAGCAAACCTCGGCTGGAGAGCGAAATCCAAAGTTGCCACCGCCAAATCCGGCAAGAGCTCCCAGCTCACCCGACTGTGCGGCAAAGACAGAAGCCAGCGAGGAAGCGGACGACGGCGGAAGAATCGTGGTGACAGCCGTGTACCGCGTGGGCAACAGAAATGCAAGCGCCAGGCCCACAACCACGCCAGCCAATGCAGCCTTGGCGAGCAACCGCAAGCGGCCGGCCAGCAGCGTCAGCAAGTCCAAAACCGTAAGCGCAGGCCGAGCCACGGCACTGGCCTGGTATTCGCGAGCTCCGGTTTCAGAGGTTGAGCCGATCTCTATGCTCATCGTTGTGCTTCTCCTTGCGGGCGATCTGCAAGGAACGCGGATGTCAGCGAGTGGTCAGGCTTTTTGGGAACGATGCTTGGATGGCTGATCGCCACGGCGCCGAGCCCCATGCCTCGCCCGCAATCGCTGATGTAGAGCAGCGTGACAGGATCGCTCCATGCCGGGCCATACGCGTTGCAATCGCCGAAGGTGAGTTGGGTGACGGAATTCGGCAGCAAGCCGGCCCCAAACAAGTGCCAATAACTTCCATTCCGCTGCCGATAAACAAGCAGGCCGTTCGCAGGATTCACGGTGGATGAATCCATCGCATCGCCCACCGCATAGATTCTTCGGGGCGGCTCCCCTGAATAAGTAACAAACAGGTGAGGGGTTCCATCTTGCGCGGCAGAAAACAGGATCACGCCCGGTGCGGCAATGACCGCGTCCCAAACGTTCATCTTCTCGGGAGTGACTGGCAACGGCGCATCCAGGATCAGGCCGCTTTCATCGAGATGAACCATCCACGCCCTGCCGGCTCCGTTGACTTCGCGCAAGAAGACCAAGCTACGCCCATCCGGCGAGAGAGCCGGCGCTTCCGCATTGAGGATGGTGGCAATGGGAGCAATTGACGCGGAGCTTGATGACACCGGCAACTCCACCAGCCGGGAGACCCCACCGCTCACGGATTCGATCCAATAGCGATTCACATCCCGACTCGACCCGATGGCGAGTTGGTCTTCTTCAACTCCTGGCGGACCCGTTTGCACTCCTCCGCCCTCTTCGTCTTCCACGCGATAACCCTGCCAGCCCATGGCCACGGTCATTGTGTGCTTGCCGGCCGGATGCGGAGCAAATCGCGCAAAGCTTCTACCGGCGCGATCCGCCAGATACTGAGGGCCAGCGAGCGATCGCGTGTGGGCGAGGGTGGTTGCTGAAGCTGCGCACCAAATGGCCGCAAAGCCAGCCAGGGCCATCGCAATCTTCCAACGCCGCCATCCCGATCGCGCGGCCCATGACATGGATGTCGCGGCGCGCAATCCCGCCAGTAAACAGGCCAGCATCCCCACGAGCGCCCAAAAAGGAAGAAAGTCAATCGACAACGCGCGGATCAAATGCTGGGCTGAAACGGCCGGGTGCAGGTTGCAGGTCGCGACGTAACAGCCGAGCAGAATCGCCCTGTACCAGACGCCCTTGATCGCATCGACCGCCAGGACGGCAACAAAGATGAGCACGACGCGATGATAAGAGGAAGGCTCTGTAGACAGAGCGAGCAGGAGGCAGGTAAAGGCGGCCCACTCCAGGCTTCTGCGCCTTGGATCTACGTCTTGCGAAGAGATCGCCAGCAATGTCGCGCCGAGCAGGCAAAGCTGCCAGAGCGGATAGAGCAGGGCGTACAGCATCGGGGATGAAAGCAGCGGCTGAGGGTTCACCAGCGGCTGCGTCAGGAATAGGCGATGAAACAGACTGGATGCCGACGGAGCCGTCAGGCTGAACGGGTCAGTGACCTCGCCGCGCAACATGCGAGGAAACTGCTCGATCAAAAACACACGCATCGCGGGCTCTCCGAAGAGGAACAAACAGAGGGCGAGAAGGCCGAGGGTAGAGCCGGCCAGGACGGCTGCAGGCTTCCACTGGCGCTTGCGCAGAAAGTAGAAGACAAAGAACAGCGGATAGACCTTGAGCGATGCCGCAAACGCCAAGACAAGGCCGCAACTGAACCAGCGTTTGCGCGTATCGAGCCAATAGGCAAGCACGAGCAGGCCAAGCACAACCACGTGCATCTGTCCCAGCAGAAAGTTGTTGCGCAAAGGAATGATGGCGAGAAATGCGATCAGAACAACACGGCGCATTCCCATGCCGTTGATTTTTTGTAAACCGTATAGCGACGCGGCCAATACGCCGAGATTCAGCACGAGCCAAACCCGCTTCGCGTCCAGTGCGTCCATCCATGCCAAAGGAACCATCGGCAATGCGGAAAAGGGCGTGAGGCCCGCAAAACCCACCAGTGGCTGCTGGATGGACCAATGATCTTTCACGCGCTGCAGCCAAATCCAGTCGTAAATCCTGTCGAGAGCGTAGTGGTTGCTCAACAGGCGGGCCACGGTGTAGTAGTTTCCAAAGTCAGAGATCAGAGATCGCCATCCGGGGACCAGCCCTCTGACCACAAAGAGCGCGCACAACGCGATCAGCACGAACAGCTCTGCCGCCGGAAGAAGCCGGCGTATCGCCGTCGGCATGTTTGCGCCACCCATCATGATTCACCCCGGCGCAGTTCGTTTGGCGAGGGGGCGGAATGGCCCGAACGCAGATGCATCTCCCACGCAATGCTGGCAAAGGCAAACTCGGCGCCCGTGCCAAGATGGTGCCAGATGCGCGCTGCCTGAAAGCGAAGATTGGCGGTCTTGTATGCCAGGGATTTCGCGGCCTTCCGCTCGATGCCCTCGCACAGCACCGGACGATTGCCCACCGGCGCGAGACGCTTGGCCAGATGACGCCGCCATGCAAGTCGATCGGAATAGAAATGCGGGTGCAGCAGAAGATTGAGTTTGTTTCCGGGCATATCGGTTAGCAGCCACCGTTGCGCGTAGCGATGGATCCAGAGGCGCACCGGCGAGCCGGCGGGCAGAGTGCAGACGTTCTCCAGCGCCGGCGGGAAAGGGCAGGCAAATAGATTCTGCGCGCACAGAAGCACAAGCGCGGCGGCTTCCGCTAGATGCGCATCCGCGCAGAGCAGCTCCCGCACCTTCTGCCAAAGCGCATCGTCTCCTTGATGACGGTGCATGAATGCGGCAATCTCATAGAGCCAAAGCAGGCGAGCCCACGAACCCAGGAAATGCCGAAAGACGTGAAGCACCTGATAGAGAAATACGTGATGCCGTGCCAAGCGCAGGAAGGAAACGGAACCAACTGTGTGCATCTCCGCCTGGGCAAAGGCGTCATGGGGGCAGTGCATCGGGTGCGCCTCGGCTCCGGCATCCCAGAACTCGGAATGCAGTTCGATAGCCGCGCCCTCCTGCGGATTGTAAAGATAGGCATCGTGCGCGAGAGGTCGAGATGCGGGGATGCGCAACCTGCGTTCATCTCCGTCAACAGAGGTCAATCTGTAGCCAAGCTTTTCGAGAGCCTGCTGTGCGCGAAGTGCGTCTTCATGCGCGACAAGCAGATCGAAATCGATCTGGTGACGCTGCCATAACTCCGTCAGGTACTCGGGAATGAGACTGAACCCTTTGACGCAGACAAAACGCACGCCCGCCTGCCGCAAAACCATGGCTGCCTGCCCGAAGGTCACGAGCATTCCGCTCATTCGCTGCGCGTTGTCGCGCCGGCGTTGTTCGAGCGCCGCAATCGCCGACGCCGGGAGACAAGCACACCTTCCTTCTTCAAGCAAATGGACGTATAAGGGCAGAGTAAGCCCGACTCTATCGAGCACACCGAGCCGCCGCGACCATTCACGCGCCGGGAAGTCAGCTAAAGCGCGTCTCTTGAGTTCAGCATCCGGATTGTCCGCAGACTGATTGGCGGAGAAACGGAGGGCATCGACAACACTCGACAGGAATTCTCTGCTCATGCACAAACCTCCAGCGTCACGGCTGGAATAGATCGCGCGCCGCCATCTTCAAGAAAGGACACGATCGCGCGG
This sequence comes from Occallatibacter sp., assembly GCA_049522975.1. Taxonomy (GTDB): domain Bacteria; phylum Acidobacteriota; class Terriglobia; order Terriglobales; family Acidobacteriaceae; genus Telmatobacter. The sequence continues at coordinate 37,781 of JBEKNI010000002.1, forward strand.
AGGTAGACGGATAGCTGATCAATCTGATCGTGTTCAGTTCCAACCACCATCGCAAACCCGACGCCGTTCAGCGATGGAGGAGTGCGCGCGAACCAGGAACCGCTGCCCATGCGGAGGGCGAAACTGGGGCCGAATCGATAAACTTCGATTGGCTCAATTTCGGCCCCGTGGTACATAGCCGCTTCGGATTCCCCCTGAGTCTCCACCGCGATCTCCCATTCCGCATTCGCCACTCCACCGGTGAGATCGGCCGGAATGTTCAAACTGTAAAGGGCCTCACGGATGAGCGTGGAATCGGTCCTGATGCATATGGAAGATTCACTCAGAACAAATTGAAACGAATAAGGCAGGAGAATACGCCTGTGAAGCAGGTCGGTTGATGCGGCCGCAGCCTTTTGAGCGATGGTGGAATCTCGTTCAAGCACAAAGTTGCTCCGTAAGGATTTCATCTAAATCTGCCGCAACGACCGCAGGCTCGCCGCCGAAGCGCACCTTCAGTGCGGGCAGCCGGCAAAGCTGTTGCATCAGAGATCGCCGGTAACAGTTTTGTCCCGCAATTGCTTCTGGCTGCTCCTCGATCTCTTCAAGCAGAGCCTGCATTGTCTCCTCTTCGTCCGAGTGCGAAGCATGGCAGATACGCGCGCCGGACTCCAAAGCGCGCTTCAGGAAAACAATCCCAAACGGCGTTGCATCCGTAGCGCGGTCAACGCTAAAAAAACTCCAGGGATCGATTTCATAGGACAACTCACCGTTCAACGAGATAGCCGGAGACATGGTAGATAGCTCAGGGAAGTAACGCCTTGCATCGGGCAAGAGCTTGATCGAGGTGCGCATGCCCCACGCGCTCAAGCCATTCGGCGCTGCAGAGACAAAGGTCCATTCGTCGGAAAGGAGGCTCCAGCCGCGCAATGCGAGCGCCAGAGAGATGGTCGATTTACCCACGCCCGATGGGGCCGCCAGCAGGATGGCCCTGCCATCGCGCACCACGCATCCGGCGTGCAGCGCAATCACCCCCAAGGACGGCGCGAGAATGCCAGCAATGACAGCCAGCACGGCGCGGCGAAGGTATCCTTCGTCGGCGATGATCTCTTCCGACAGCAACCCCGCGACCTCGCGCGCTTTCAAGTCGAACCACACAGAGCCCTCGCGTCCGTAGTCGGCGTGAACGAATTCGTTTCTGCCGCGAAAGATGGGGAAGTGGCAACGGCCAATCGATACGCCTCTGCGGCAACCGGCAAGCAGGGTAATAGCCGCGCGCGATGCTGACGCTTCCCGAGCTTGGTTTGGGGGAAAGAATGCGCCGGCAATTTCCATCAGGAGCGCCGAGTTGGTCCGCAACGAACACGCGTACCCGGCCAGGCCAAGGGTTGTCGAGCACCGTGCATCCGCATTGCGACCGCCTTCAATCATCTGTGTAACTCTTGCCGCACTGGGTTCAGGATACTTCGGAAAACCCTTTGAAAACCGCTGAAAGCAGGGAATTACAAATAGATGACAAGACCGTGACATACGAGCGGGAAAGCCAGAGCATAATCAAGTCGGGAAGAAGAAGTGTGCGAGAACGAGGACGAAGAAGCGATCGTTGCCGGCCACGCGAACAGGAGGTTGGTTGAGCCGATGAGACACGCATTGGAAAACGCACGGACGGCCGATGTCCTGCTCACTCACGCCTATCACCTCGCGCATGATCCCAAGCAGTTGGAGCGCGGCCAGCCGTATCCTCCTCTGGGCACGCTCTACGCCGCAGCCGCGGCGCGGGAAAACGGTTTCCGCGTGGCCGTTTTCGACAGTATGCTTGAAGATCCGGAGGCAGGCTTCGCGCGCTCGTTGCAAGAGCACAAACCGCGTGTGGTCATCCTTTACGAAGACAGCTTCAACTATCTCAGCAAAATGTGCCTGCTCCGCTCGCGGGAATTGAGTTGGAAGATGCGCGCAGCCGCCGCGGCAACCGGGGCCATTGTAATTGCACACGGCTCCGATGCCGCCGACCACATCGAGGAGTATCTTGAGCAGGGATTCGACGCCGTGCTGCTCGGCGAAGGGGAACAGACCGTTTGCGATCTGCTCGATGCGATCCTGTGCCGAGGCCAGGTGTCGGAGTGGAGAATACCGGGACTTGCCTGGCGCGACCGTTCGTCAGGGCGCGTGGTGAGAACCGAGGCTCGATCGCGGCAGCGCGATCTTTCTCTTCTCCCCTTTCCCGCACGTGACCTTGCCCGCCTCTCCGATTATGCCGATGCATGGAGCCGGAGCACCGGATATATCTCTACCAATGTTGTCGCCAGCCGTGGCTGCCCCTTCCGCTGCAACTGGTGCGCGAAGCCAGTCTTTGGAAACAGTTATTCGTTGCGCCCAGCGGAATCGGTCGCTGAGGAAATTGCGGAATTGAAGAGCAGCTATGGCATTGAGCATATCTGGTTCGCGGACGATATATTTGCCTTGAGCGCCAGGTGGACTGAGGAGTTTGCGGATGCCATGGAGCACTACGGCGCCGTGCTCCCCTTCAAGATACAAAGCCGCGCGGATCTGATGCGCCCAGGAACGGTGGCGGACCTGAAGCGCGCGGGGTGCAGCGAAGTCTGGATGGGAGTCGAATCAGGCGCGCAGAGCGTGCTGAACGCAATGGACAAAGGCTTGCGCGTCGAAGGGGTGGCCGCCGCGCGTGAACTGCTTCGCGGCTACGGTATTCGCGCCTGCTACTTTCTGCAGTTCGGATATCCCGGAGAGGGCCTCAAGGAGATTGAGGCTACCATCGATCTGGTGCGTTCCACCCAGCCCGACGATATTGGAGTTTCTGTTTCCTATCCGCTGCCCAACACCCTATTCTACGACCGAGTGAGCGAGCAACTCGGGGACAAGCGCAACTGGGTGGACAGCGCCGAGTTGAGCATGATGTTTCGCTCCGCCTACAGCACGGAATTCTATCGCTCCTTGCGCAACGCCTTGCATTTTGAGGTGACGGAAGGGCATCTACCCGCGGAACGCAGAACCGCTGGGAAGCTCCGCATGCTTTGGAAAGAAGTCTATGCGCTTGAAGCCGTGTGCAGAACCGCCCGGCCCACGAGTCTTCCCATTTATCCGCAACAATCGACGCCGTATTCACGGGAGCATGAGTCCATGGACGTTTCAGTAGCCGGAGCGCGATGAAAGATGGAAAGAGAGGTGACAGATGCCCGATCTTCTGCTGACGCACGGGTATTTTCTCCATGAAGATCCCAAAGAGATGCAGATCATGAAGCCTTATCCGCCACTGGGGATTCTCTACATCTGTTCGCATCTGCGCCATCGCGGGTTCACAGTTGAAGTTCATGATAGCACATTCTCCACGCAGGAAGCTCTCCACAAACGGCTCAGGGAAGAGACGCCAACCATACTGGGCGTCTATGCCAATCTGATGACGCGCCCCAAGGTGGTGAGGATTCTTGCGGCGGCGAAACGCCATGGCTGGAAGACTATTGTTGGCGGCCCCGAGCCGGGGGCGTATGTCGAGGAGTATCTCCGCGCCGGAGCCGATGTAGTGGTCATGGGCGAGGGCGAACTCACGATGGAAGAGCTGTTGCCAACCCTGCGCAGCGGCGGAACGCAGCAACTGGATGGTGTATGCGGCATCGCATTTCTTGATAAGCATGGAAATACCGTTCGCACCCCGCCGCGGCAACAGATCCAGGACCTCGACGCACAACCGTGGCCGGAACGGGAAGCCATCGATACACAGCGTTATGTGGAAACCTGGCGGACCCATCATGGCATGGGTTCCATCTCGTTGATCACGGCGCGGGGCTGTCCCTATCACTGCCAATGGTGCAGTCACCAGGTCTACGGCCAGACGCACCGCCGCCGTAAGCCGCGGTTTGTGGCCGATGAGCTTGAATGGCTGCGCAAACGATACAAACCCGACATGCTCTGGTTCGCGGACGACGTCTTTACGATCCACCATGGATGGTTGCAGGAGTGGCGTGAGCAGGTAACTTCACGCTCGCTTCATATCCCCTTCGAATGTATCTCGCGAGCCGACCGATTGACGGAAGAAGTTATCCGGACGCTGGCGGAGCTGGGATGCTTTCGTCTCTGGATCGGCTCGGAGAGCGGCTCCCAGCGCATTCTCGACCGCATGATGCGCGGAGTTACCGTCGAGCAGGTTCAGCGGGCAACAAGGCTCTGCCGGGACCATGGAATTCAAACCGGCATGTTCCTGATGTGGGGTTATGAGGGAGAGGAGATGGAAGATATCGAGGCCACCATCGAGCATGTGCGCGCCTCCAAGCCTGATGTCTTTCTCACCACCGTCGCCTATCCGATTAAAGGAACTCCGTATTTCAAGCGGACGCAGGAGCAGGGGCTCATTCGTGAGATCCGCCCGTGGGCGGAGAGCTCCGACCGGGAACTCGAGATACTGGGAAGACGCAGCGGCGACTTCTACCAGATCGCGAACCAGTTGCTCAAGCATGAAGTGGAGTTAGTACGGATCGAGGTAAAACAAGATCCGGCTCAACAGGAAGAAGCCGGCTTTTTGCGAGGACGGATTTTAGCTGAACGCGCGAGCCTGCATTTGGCCGCACAGAGTGAGTTGAGGACTGCATGATAGCTTCAGCGTGCCAATTCATCGCGCAGGCAACCGCCATAGTCGATCCTTTTGGCCCAATCGCGATCGACTACGACCGGGTGTTTACTCATTCGGCGATTGGACAAGCGCAACGGTCTCAGGTATTGCGGCAAATCGAGCGCTGCTTTGCTCCCGGCAGCCATGTGCTCGAACTCAACTGCGGGACCGGAGAGGATGCGCTGGCACTGGCGCGAAGCGGCGTGAGGGTAAGTGCGTACGACGCATCCCCGAAAATGGTAAGTGTCGCCAGCAGCAAGCTGAGCAGTGAGCCGTTCCGCTTAAGAGTGCAATTCTCCGTCCTGCGCAACGAGCATCTTTTTCAATTGGAAGGTTCATTTGATGGGGCTTTGTCAAACTTTGCAGGACTCAATTGCTCACTTGACTGGAGGGGTATTGCGGACGAGCTTGCACGTCTCGTGAAACCGGGGGGGCATCTGCTGCTCTGCATACTAGGACGAATGTGCTTGTGGGAGATGGTCCACTCGCTTCTGCGAGGGCGCTTCCGCAAAGCCTTCCGGCGCGCACGCCGAGGCCCGTCCATCGCCCATATTGATGGAACCTCCCTGGTCATCATCTACCCATCCATAAGTGAGGCCAGGCAATTATTTTCCTCTGGGTTTCAGCTATGCGGATGGCGCGGCGTCGGTGTGTTTGTCCCTCCCTCCTATTGCGAACCGCACGTTCTAGGAAGAAAAAGAATGCTGAACCTGCTTGCGTCTCTTGACTCACGGTTCGCTCACCTGCCTGGTGTGCGCTGCTGGGGCGATCACATTCTGCTGGATTTTGTGAGGCGGGCGGCATGAGCACTCTTGTTGCAATTCGTCATGAGCGGTCGGGCACAGATGAGTGGTCTGAACTATTCATTCGCTGCCCTTACTGCTATGGTGAAATGGAAGCGCATATAACAGATTCTGAGTCTGTGCAGGGTGAAAAGGCCTGTGGCAATTGTAAATCAATCCTATTTATAACCGATGGAATATGGCGTGCAATCCGCCCTGATAGAGCGGTTCTTCTTGCCGGGCCGCTATTGAACTATGAAGCTGTTCGCAAGGCGGAGGGACGCTGGTCGAACAATGCGGATTTCTACCTTTCTCTGCCCTGGAAAGATACAACGGGAAGATTTGTCGAACAATGGAGGATACGCGCGCGCAGCTTTCGGTTTATAACCAGGAAGTTATTTCCCATCTGCATAAAGATGATTGGGAAGCGGCGCTTGCGGATATTGGACCTTGGCGCTGGAAACTGCTGGATGAGTTATAGACTTTCTCTGCTCGGGCATCTGCCAGTCGCCGTCGATCTCAGCGTAAGCCCTTTGGATGGCCTGGACGCAGCCAAGCATTACTGGACTGTTCCGGGACTCAGCTTCCCGCGCTTTCAAGCGGAGATGGACAGGCTTCCATTTACCTCGGGCCAGTTTGACATGGCGATCTTCAACGCCTCGTTCCACTATGCGCAGGATTACGAGGTCACCCTGCGCGAGACGCTGCGTGTGCTGCGACCAGGCGGCGCGATTCTGATTGTCGATTCTCCAACCTATCGCAATGACGCTGATGGCGAAGCGATGAAGCGCGAGAAGTCGAATGAGTTTCTACGCAGGTATGGGAGCTACGAAGGTAACATGGGCGGTCAGGAGTATCTGACGCCGGAAAGGCTTGCGCGTTTGGAGAAGCCCCGAATCCGCTGGCGGCTCTACTCGCCCTGGCGTGGGTGGCGATGGGCGTTGCGTCCATTCCTCGCACGCATTGCCGGACGCCGTAGACCGTCTCAATTCAATATCTACTTAGGAACCGTGATCCACGAAGCTACTGAGGCGCAATGATCATTCTTTACTATCCACGGCTCGCCAAGCCGAAAAATCGCAGGTTCCCGCTCTCCATTCTCGCATTGGCAGCGGTACTGGAAGGGCGGGAGGAGTATGAGATTGTGGACGGCAATCTCGACACTGATCCGGATAAGACGATCGCCGGTCTTTGCCACGGGCGCCATGTAGAGTTACTGGCCGTGAGTGTGATGCCGGGGCCGCAGATGGTTTCCGCCATGCATAGTTGCAGGCGTATGCGCGCGATGTTTCCGCACATTCCGGTGGTGTGGGGAGGATACTTCCCTTCCGTCTACAAGGACTCTGCGCTGAATGCCGAGTATGTGGATTATGCGGTACGCGGCCAGGGGGAACACACCTTGCTCGAACTGATCGCCGCACTGCGCGGGCGAACGGATTTTTCGGCCATTGCAGGTCTCTCGTACAAAACGCACGACGGGGAACATCGCCACAACTGCGAACGGGCGATGCTTGGCCCCGACGCCTTTCCCTGGAGCCCCTTTCATCGCCTTCCGGTGGAGAAATACCTGCGCCCTTCTTACTTCGGCAAGCGGACAGCGGCGCACCAAGCCAGTATTGGCTGTCCGTTTCAATGCCGCTTCTGCGCGATTGGCGTGGCCTTCGGCAATAAAGAGAAAATGGAATCTCCGGCGCGCACCGAGGCCATCCTGCGCCATCTTGTGGAACGCTATGGAGTCGATGGGGTGCAATTCTACGACATGAATTTTTTCATGCGCGAGGATCATACGGTGGAGTTGATGGAGAGGCTTGCGCCCCTGAATCTGCGCTGGTGGTGCGAAGGAAGAATCGATACTATCTCGCGTTACTCCCCGGCCACGCTCAATGCCATTCGCCGCGGCGGCTGCGCTATGATCTTTTTCGGCGCGGAATCGGGATCGGACTGGGTGCTCAAAGAAATGAACAAGGGCATCACCACGGATCAAACTATCGAAGTCGCGAAACGCATGAAGGAGGTCGGCATTGTGCCGGAGTATTCGTTTGTGGTCGGAAATCCCAGCGATCCCGAGCGTGACACGCATGAAACCATTGCGTTCATCCGTCAAATCAAGCAGCTCAACCCCGCTACGGAGATCATCGTTCAACACTACACTCCGGTTCCACAACCCAAGGCTATGTACGGGAATGTCGATGCCCAAGTGAGCTTCCCATCCACGCCTGAAGAGTGGGCCACAAAACGATGGTACGACTTTACGGTACGGGTCAACCCTTCCATGCCCTGGATGAAAGATTCTACGCGCAAGCTGATCGATAACTTTGAAACTGTAGTGGCGTGCCGCTGGCCGACGGTGCAGGATGTTCAAGCTCCCGCCTGGAGCAGAAGGCTATTGAAACTGCTTAGCTCCTGGCGTTACGCCCTCCAGCTTTATTCCTTTCCCTTTGAATTGCATCTGGCGCATCAATTTATTCAGTTGCGTAAACCAAAAGTCGAGAGCATATGAGCGATTGCGCATCCCGGCTGCTGCCAGTGGAAGAGGCCTATCAACTGTGGGCGCCAGAGTACGACTCCGCGCCTAATCCGTTGTTCTGTCTGGAGGAACGTCATCTTGCTCCTCTGCTGCAATCAATCGCTCATTGCGATGTGGTCGATCTGGGGTGTGGAACAGGGAGGTGGCTGGAGCGGATTTCCACTCTGCAACCACGCTCGTTGACCGGAGTGGATGTTTCCGCGGCGATGCTGGAACGGGCAGCCAGGAGGCTCGGCCATAACGCGAGCCTGCTGCAGGCGGATTGTTTGCATACACCGCTCAACACAGGTTCCGCCGATTGGATACTGTCCTCGTTTTTGCTCTCTTATGTGGGCCATCTGCATGAATTGGCGCGCGAAGCAGCAAGGATCGCTCGCCCAGGCGCATTGGCGCTGATCTCGGACGTGCATCCGGCGACTAGGGAATTTGGATGGAAAAGAACCTTTCGCCGCGCCCATCAGGTTATTGAAATTCAAACGCATCCATACCAACTTCACAATCTGCATGCGGCCATGAAAGAGGCCGGTTTTGAACTGGAGTTTCTTCATGAGCACTGCTTTGGTGACGCCGAGAAGGCGATCTTTCTCCATGCCGAACGCCCGGAATTGTACGCGGCGGTCAAGGGGTTGCCGGTGCTGTTTCTCGCCAGCTATCGCAGGAGACCGGCATGACACTGGGAACAGCGAGGGGAGTGACTGAGACGTTTCCGGCGGAGTGTGTTCTCTCTGGCGCCAGAGTCGCTCTTGATCCTGGGCTGGCTGTGTGGGCCATGCTTGTGGTGCGAAATAAAAAGATTGCGGCAGTTATTCCCGGCAGGAAAGCGCCCGCCAGCCTTGCCAAGGCTCTGCGCGTGATAAACCTCAAAGATCATTTGATTCTTCCAGGACTTATCAACGCGCATGATCATCTCCACTTTGGCATCTTCCCCAGGCTTGGGCAAGGCCCCTATCCAAGTTGGCGCGAGTGGGCCGAGAATATTTATCACCCAGAAGAACCGCCGCTGCTCGACTTGCTGAAGATTTCCAAGGAGACGAGGCTTTGGCGGGGAGCCATACAGAATGCGCTAGCCGGAGTTACGACCGTATGCCATCACGATGCTCCTCATGCATTGCTGACAGGTAACGCCCTTCCGGTCAAGGTGCATACCGATTGCGGATGGGCGCATTCTCTCGATGATCGGCAATGGGCCCGGCGCTATGCGCAAACGCCGGTGAACCGGCCGTTCATTCTTCATTTTGCCGAAGGGGTGGATGCGCGATCGCGCCGCGAGACGGCACGGCTGGAGCGCAAGGTCAAGCTGAATGAGCGCCTGGTATTGGTTCACGCGATCGGAGTCTCTAGGTCGAATTGGCTCAAGCTGCGGGCCGCGGGAGTATGGATCGTATGGTGCCCCACGTCCAATCTCCACATCCTAGGCCAGACGCTTGCCCGCGAATTGCTTCTGAGTTATCCGTCGATTGCGCTGGGAAGCGACTCGCCGCTCTCCGCCGCTGGAGACCTGCTCGACGAACTGCAGGCTGCGCGTGCCTTGCTGGATATTCCTTCGGATCTGCTTTATCGGATGGTAACCACCCGCGCCGCGCGACTGCTCCGCCTGACCGGTCACCAGGGCGAGATTGCAGCAGGTGGCGTGGCAGACCTTCTCATTACCCGCGACAACGGCCGACCGCCTTGTGAATCGCTTACCACGTTGTCCCGCCGCGACATCGCCGCTGTCATGCGCGGCGGAGAGATCACGGTTGCATCGGATGAGTTTCACACGCTGCGCAATCTGGCCACGGATCTGCGATTGTTTGCATTTCAGCGTTACGGCCTTCAATGGCATGTTGCCGCCCCGCCTGGGGTCTTGGCCTTGCAGTCCTCGCAACCGGATAAACAGCCATTTTCGCGCTTAGCTGAGGAATTGACAAAGCAATGACAACTCTCAGACAGGACAATGACGGATAACAGTCAGTCCTTGCCTATACTGGCTCTAGTGTTGCCCCGTTCGCATTGCAACTCGCGCCTCGTACTGTTACCCCATGCAAGTGAGTGCAATGGCCAACCGGCAAGACGTGGACCTATCATCGGGATGTGAACAGCCGGAATGCGGTTCCAAACCAAAGGCGATGGTGAATTGAATGACGACTCAATCGGCCAACAGGCGAGGATGGAAGGGAAGGATACAACTGATCGATCGATGCTTTCTGCCCGGAACGATTGGGCTTTTGGCGCTTCCACTTTGCATTCTTTTTGGTTCCACTGCGGGGAGAGCTCAAGACAATCTTCAGGCGCCCACCACGGCTGGATATGTGCCTGTGATCTCAGGCGCCTTCGCCTATGTTCAGAATACTTCCGGCGGGGTTCAAAGTCTCGTGCCTCAGATAGTTCCCGTGCTGCTAGCGCCGATGGGCCATTCACTCCTATTGGAGTCGCGGGTCGAATTCACAGGCTACTTTCAGCGCGAGAACTTGCCCTCTGGACCATTTTCGGGGCGATTTGCGGGCAAGGTTTACAAGACCGTTGATTATGCACAGTTGGATTGGCTTGCGGATTCGCACGCAACGATTGCCGCCGGCCGCTTTATCCTTCCGTTCGGTCTCTACAGCGAGCGCCTGGCTCCGGTATGGATTCGCAATCTGCAAGACACTCCACTCACTTATTCGATCGGGACGCACCCATACGGAGCAGCGGACGGCTTCATGCTGCGCGGAGTCGCGGCCAGCCTGCCATGTGCCAGCATTCAATACAGCGCGTATATATCTGCTCATTACTCGACCAATGAGTTACAGGCCGTTCGCGCCGCGGGCGGAGATACAAGCATTTTTGTACCGTCAAAACGGGTCGAGGCTGGGTTGTCCTATCAGCGCACGCTCGAGGGCTATCAGATCAACAATGAGGCCGCCTATCTCTCCTGGCAGCCGCAGCGCGCCTCTGTAGACCTGAAGGCTGAGTACGATCGCAACCACTACGGGGACGGTTACTGGATCGAAGCGGCGCATTCTCCTCAGCAGTTTCCCGTCGCACCGGAGTTCTTCCGGCATGTGCAACTGGTAGGTCGGATGGAACAGTTCTTCGTACGCAACGGCGGCGGCAACGGGCTGGCGCGCGTAAACGAGAAGCGTCCCGAGGTTGGCCTCAACTTTCAGATCCGGGATGACTGGAGGCTTGAATCCAGTTACGGAAGGCTCTTCAGCCGTAGCGGGAACAGTAACACATGGAACTTCGGTTTCACGTACCGTTTTGTTTGGCCTTTGTGGCCAGGGAGAAAATCATGAACGATCAAGTGCACAACAAGCGGTTCCTTGCTCTTGCTGTGTCAGGATTGTGCCTCGCCGCATTGGTTGCCGCGTCTGGACAAACTGCTCCGGCTGCAACTGGGCCCGCACATGCGCAAACCACGGCGATGGCAGCGGACCCCGGAGAAAAGGTCTTTGCGGCGAACTGCGCTCGCTGCCACACTCCGCCCATGACGCTGAACCCTCGCGTCACCGGGACGATTCTGATGCACATGCGTACACGCGCGCGCCTCAGCCGCAAGGACGAGAAACTGCTAATGCAATACCTGGCGCCGTAAGTGCAAGCATGTCTGGCCGCGCTTTCCAGGCTGGTTGCAACTTATAAGAGTTCCACAATCAGGGAATTCCTTCGCGGAAAGGATCGTTTGTGAAGAAACCTATTCTGGCCATATTCGCGGTTGTACTCATTTCTGCCGCCGTTCCGGGCCTGTACGCTCAAAACTCGCAGCGCACGATTGAGATTCATGCCAGGCGATTCGAGTTTATACCCGCCGAGATCACCGTGAAGAGGGGAGAAACGGTGACGCTGTCGCTGATCTCCGAAGACGTTTCGCACAGTTTGCTCATTGAAGGGCTCGGCGTGAATCAGACCATCGTCAAGGGCCATGCGACGCAAGTTACCTTCACTCCAGACAAGACAGGAGACTTCCCCGGCCGTTGCGGAAGGTTTTGCGGCAACGGGCACGGCTCCATGCGCTTTCTAGTTCATGTGACGGAGTAGAAACCATGAAACTTCTGCCTGCGATTCCCACTCTCTTTTCGGCTTGCCTGCTGCTGGCAGCGACAGGCTGCAAGGCAGGCCATCCAGGCAAGGTTCAGACCAGCACGATTACATGGATGAAGCATCACCTCACCGTCGGCGGCAAGCGTGACCGCAATCCGCTAGCGGCATCGCCAAGCAACATCGAGGCCGGCAAGCAGGCATTTGGCAGTTACTGCGTTGTTTGTCACGGCAGAGATGGACAAAACACCGGAGTACCCTTTGCCGGCTCCATCGATCCTCCCATTCCAATGCTTTCTTCGCGCGGTGTACAGGATTACACAGACGGTCAATTGAAGCGTGTGATCGATGCTGGAATCTCTCCGTCTGGTATGCCGGCTTCCAAGGGAATTCTGAGTGATGAGGAGATATGGCAGATTGTGCTTTACATCCGACACCTGCCAAAGGCCGGAAGCCTGGGTGATCCAAAGGCTTATGGCGGCGACGAGTTTGACGATGCGGCCGGGACTTCACAGGTGGAGACGCGGAGCGATGCGGGGAAGTGAACCATGCAGCGAGGCAAAGCAACAAACCGGCTTGTCGATGCCTATCTTGGGATACCCGCGCTGAATCTACTTGCCAGTTTTCGGCGTCGGAGAAGTTATCCAGAGCACCCTAGCCGGATAGGTGTTCTGTTCAATCCAGCCTTGGGTGACACATTGCTTGCCTCTGCGGCTACCCAGGAGATTCGCGCCCTCTTTCCCCGCGCAGAACTAATCTTATTTGCAACCAACACCAATGCGGCGGCCGCCAAATTGCTTCCCGCAATCGATAGGATCGAGGTATTTCCGATTACCGACCCGCTGGCGGCCATCCGGATCCTTCGGCGATGCGCTCTGGACTGGATGCTTGATTTCACTTCATGGCAGAGGATCACCGCTATCTATACGCTCCTCTCCGGGGCGCGCTTTACGATTGGTTTCGAGCGCAACAGACAGCATCGTCAGCGGGGATACGACAGGACAGTTACTCACCGCGGTGACTGTCATGAGCTGGAAAATATGCGCCGCCTTACGCACTCGCTTGGAGCGACTAAGGATTTTCCTCCCCGATTGGTGATCCCCGGAGGTACGCTTCCAGAGATTGTATTGCGTGGCGGCGAGGTGATCGTCTTGCATGCGTGGGCCTCGGGAGCGCGGAGTTGGCTGCGGGAGTGGCCGGATGCGCGCTGGGCTGACCTGGCCCTGCGGCTAAGGTCGCCCGGACGGACATTCCTGATAACCGGCTCCCCGGCGGACGAGGCGCGCTGCACGGCATTGCGTCGAACGATCCTCTCACAAGGCGCTTCTGCCGAGGTTTTGATTGGGCGGAATGGCATCAGTGAAATCGCCCGCGTGCTGATCCACGCAGAGATGCTGATCAGCGTGAACACGGGCATCATGCACTTAGGCGCGATTTTAGGAGTTCCTACGGTTTCTATCAACGGCCCGACTGCCGTGCATCGCTGGGGGCCGATAGGGCCGAGAGTTGCGAACGTCTGCCCTCCCGATGGGAGCGGCGGCTTTCTCGATCTGGGGTTTGAGTATGGCGGCCATGCAGAGAACGTCATGGAGAAGATATCCGTCGATGATGTGATGCGTGCGGTGCATCAGCTTGGTGGCGTATCCATCAATGGCGGCGCTGCGCGCGATCTCCAGCCGATACGGGAGGCGGCTGATTCCCGCGCCTCGATGCTCGAAGGAAGCCAACCGCGCGCTCCGTACTTTCACCTTGAAGAGAATCGAGTGGGATTGCAATGACGCACAAAGCCCTCATCGTAAAATTAGGCGCCATTGGGGATGTAGCATCGGTGTTGCCTGCCGCGCGGATGCTCTATCAATCCGGGTTAGAAATCGATTGGCTTTGCGGAAAGACGGCTGCTCCGTTGCTCTCATGCTACAGCGGGGTGCGCCCCATCGTCGTGGATGATGAGCTTCTCTTCGGAGATCGCAAAGCGAGCATCCTTTGGCAAATCATGCGCACCTGGGGCAGGCTGATCGGCTCTTCCTACGACCTATGCGCGATCCTTCAGTATGACCGCCGCTACAGGATTCTTACCCTCCCTGTGCGCGCGCGCAGGTGGATTGCATTGAGCGAGCATTTGCGAGGGTTCAAATTGATCTCCGAGAGGCATCATTCTGCGGAATTCGCGCGCATCCTTTGCGGGCTGACGGATGAGTATTGCGCCAATAACGTCGCTCCGGTCCCGCCCGATCTTCTGCCACCCAATCCGATGGAGCCGCAGGGGAGAATCCGCATCGCGCTGGCTCCCGGCGGGGCGCGCAATCTGCTGCGCGACGACACACAACGGCGCTGGCCGCTGGATTCCTATTACACGCTTGCCCAAATCCTTCTCGACAAAGGTTACGAGGTGGTGCTCTCCGGAGGGCCGGGAGACATATGGGTCGAACCGCGATTTTCCGACTTACCTGTGGTAAGCCGCATTGCCCAGTGGTCGATCCCCCAGACCCTGGCGTTCTACCAATCCTGCGATTGTGTCATCACGCACGACACGGGGCCGTTGCATCTTGCCGGACTGGTGGAATGCGGCCTTGTCGGACTCTTTGGTCCGACCGCGCCGTCCAAAGCTCTTCCGCGTCGCAATGGAGTCATCGGTCTTTGGGGAGGTGAGCGCCTGGCCTGCCGGCCATGCTATGACGGCAGAGGATTTGCCAAGTGCGAGTGGAACGGATGCATGATCTCCATCCATCCGCAGAGAGTGGCAGCGGCGGTCGAGAGCTTGTTAGCAAACAAGGGCGCAGAATGGCAGGTCATCAGCCTATGAATCGCCCTTATCGTTTTCTTGTGGCTACGGCGGCAGTAGTCTTTCTCACCAGTTCATTCGATCTTTTCCTTAATGTGAATATCGGACCGAATATTCGCATTGCGCAGTTCTTTGCCCTGGTGCTGGTGGCTACGGCCCTGCTAACTCACCGGCTGGGCAGTACAATGGAAATTCCGCTTGGGGGCCTTTACCTTCTTGCCTGGTGCGGCGTGCAACTGGCGTTCGTGCCGGTAGCAGAGTTTTGGCAGAAGAGCTTGGCTTATTGCTTCTGGCTGGACTTGGATATTGCCCTGTCCTTCGCTCTGGTGAATCTCTTTGCCGGCGATAGGGAGCGTCTGCAATTGCTCCTCAAGCTGTATCTAGCGTCGTATGTGTTCGTTGCGGGATTCGGTATCGTGCAGTTCGTTCTTCCCATCGCCGGCGGCCCGGCGCTGCTGGTAGTGCAGTGGTGGCTTCCCGGCAGAGTGCCGAGGGTGAACGGATTCAGTTATGAACCATCTTATTACGCTACCTATCTCATCATGGGACTCGTGTGCCTTGGATCGCTGCGCCGCTCCGGGATCGCGGACTTTCGCTCCAGGGCATGGACGTTCGCTTATTCTCTCATCGCCCTCGCCCTGTTTGTTTGTTTCAGCCGGATGGGAGTCATCTTCGCCCTGGTTGAGTTATCTATAGCACCTTTGACCCGGCTGTGGAAGGTCGTGAAACATCCCGGCCTTGTGCTCGGGTTTCGCATATCCGGCTGGAAGATACTGGTTACCGCAGCCGTCTTATTGGTCGCATGTTCGGCGGTCAACGGGGCTGTTCGCTGGTTTCTCGATGATCCTGAAACGATTCAGATTCTGGTTAGCGGGACCGGGTTGCTGGGAACCGCATCGCACTCCGTTGACGAGCGGAAAGACCGGCTGCAAGGCACACTGCAAACGATCTCCAGTCATCCTTGGATGGGGCAAAGCCTGGGCGGCATTACAGAATCGATTGCCGGATACTCCGGACTAAGTCCGCAGAATTTCGAGGAGGCCAAGCTATATGAAGGGCAAAGCGTCTTTGCGGAAGTTGTTGCGGCCAGCGGGATTCCCGGCTCGATACCGTTCCTTTGCTTTCTGGCAGTCACCCTTGTCGCGCCATTGCGGCTTGCCGGTCGATCATCACCTCGTTATGCCGCGTGGCTGCGGGCTCTAGTGTTGGCGCTGATCTTTGAATGGGCGATCCTGCAGCTCAATCAGAACATCCTGCGCTTGTATTTGTGGGTGCACATCGCGCTTTTGGCCACGGTCTACGCGGCCGCGCGGCGTCAATACACTTTGTCCGGCGACGCGGAACCCGGAGACGCCGGATACGATTCGCCAAACTTGTTGGCGTGATGCGCAAGCGGGCTGGGAGCAGCAACGAGAGAAAGACTGCCTAAGTTGGTAGCTGCCGCTTGCACCATTACCTCGCGGCGCGCCGCGTTCAGACTCTCCAGAGTTGCGCCTTCCGACCACACATTCAAAAGATATCTTCCCGGAGGCACCTGGGGAATGACGATCTCACCCTCCCGCGAAACCGCGTAGTACGGCGTGGCGAGCGACAGAATCACGGCGCCCATCTGGGGATGAATATTGCAGAAGATATAGGAGACTCCTTCGCGATCGAAGCGTACACGGCGTTCGCTGCCCGCCTCATACAGACCCAGATCAAATCGTTTTCCGTTGAAGAGAGAGAACACATTGTGAAAGAACGGATCGCGATTTGGAAACACCACAACACTGCCGACCGGCACGACCAGCATATGTGGATCAAACATCTTGTCCTTCTGCACCATTTGATAAGTGTGTGTCTGGAGCGGGGGAGCGGGGCCGGTGTTTACTCCGCGCGGCATCAGCCATGCGACCGTGGGAGACTGCGCAGAGGGCATTAGGCGTGTCTGAGTACCTGGAGAAAATTCCACACGAAGGGTTACTTCGACAGATTGCCCGTAACCTTGTCCTACGGCCACGAAGAGCAGCAGGACCCCGCACGCAAGTGCATATCCTTGCCGCCGTCGCCCGCTCCGCATGGAGATGAAACGATTCATTCAACCCACCCTCAGAACTGGTATCCCGCAGAAACCGTGAATGCATTTGCCCAATTGGCGCGCCCGTTAATCGGCCAGCTTGTAAGCCGGCGAAACTCCGGAGAAAAGACGATCGAAGACCATGGGCGGAAGATGAAATTCGCCATCAACGAACCGTTACGCGCGTAAGACTCAAGCGCATTGGAGTACTGCGCCATCCCTTCGCGCAATTCGCTTGCATAGCCGGTGTCCTCGCCTGCCACGAGATTTATTTGCATCGTCTGCTTGAAGCGCCATTGCCATTGGGTCCATCCGCCGATGGAATCCAACCCGCCGATTTCTGACTTATAGGTTACCGGGTCTATGTAGGTATAAGCATCGCGATAGACTCCCCCACCTAGCGAACCAATCCCCCGCCCGCGATAGAATTCGCCGCTCAACTGCCCATGAGCCGTAACCGGCAGGCGCCAGTCAGCGGCGCCGGCCCAAGCGTCTACTGTCTGCCCGCTTCCATAGCTTTTCCGGTCGTAATATCCCGCAGCGCCCAGTTGCAGCGCTTCGGAGTCCTTACCCGCACGATAGGATAGGCGCATCTCATACCCCGGCTGGCGCGCCGCCTCTCCCGGACTCACAGAGCTATAAGTCCCGGCTGTGTTCATGGCATTGTAAGATGGATCGTACAGTCCGAGTTCGAGACCGACCTGACGGTTTTCCGCCAGCGTGAATCGATGTTCCCAGCGGAACTGCGGCGCCCAGACCCACAGATTTCCCGACCAAGCCAATGAAGGCTGCTCGATCTCCGCCAGGGAATCCGGCGAGAGCGGCGAAATCAGAGGGCCATCATAGCCGGCACGCAGCAAATCATTGGGCCACTCCCAGGTGATGCCGGCGGTGCGCATTCTCACCAGGCCGGCCGGCGCGCTCAGTCCTCCCGTAGTAACGCCTCCAAAGAAGTCCAGCGACACGTCCGCGAAAAGATGGCCATTCCATAGGGAAGGACCGGTTCCCTCAAAGTTCAACAGTGTCTGCCGCAGTCCGGCTCCGACACTCCCGTGGCTCTGGCCGGCGTTCCGCCACGAAGCCGAGGTGGGCATATCGGGCTGATCCACCACGCCTTCGTTGACAAAAGCATTGAAGAGCACCAATCCGTGGAAGCGCACGGGAAACTTCGAGGCGCTCTCCAGCTTGGTCTGCTCATGCTGCTGTATCTGGGAGGCAAGCACCTCCTGCTCTTCACGTATCTGGGTAACCGCCTGCTGTAACTGCCCGGCGGCACTTGCGTTCGCCTGCTCGGCAGAGCCCGGCACGCTGCCCGTCACAGTCTTGCGAAGTTCTTCCAACTCCGCCTGCATTGCCTGCATATTGCGGTGGTCTTCATTTACCTGGCGCTCCGCTGCGGCCAAGGCTTCTGTAAGCAAGTCAATGCGCTGTTCAAGCATTTGCATATGTTCGGCAGGAGTGGAATCAGCAGCCGGCGGGTTGGCCGGCTGGGCAACGAGCGGCGCAGTCGCGATCAGCTGCAATCCGACAATTCCCGCCATTGCAACTCGCAGTGGAAATATCCTCATCGCTCCTCCGTAGCCAGGCACGAAACCTCTTCCAAGATTCTCTCGCTGGGAAGCGCAATTGTGAATGCAGTATTGCCGGATTCCGAATCCTCCAGATAAATACTGCCGCCGTGGGCCTCGGCAATGTACTTGGCAAGCGCCAGACCAAGTCCCACGCCGCTCTGCTTCCCTTCACTGACGAAGGGATGAAACAGAGTGTCTCGAATTGCCGCGGGGACCCCCGGCCCGCTGTCGCGAACCGTAATGCGCAGGCCCTCCGGGTGCAGCGCGGCCTCAATGGACACCCATGGCGGAGTCTCGCCCCGGCCCGCTGCCTGACAGGCATTCAAGAGCAGATTGTAGACGGCCCGGCGCAGTTCCTTCGAATCCACTTCCACTATTACCGGCGGAATTGGAATCACTCTCCGCTCCACGCCACGCGCTTCCGGGTGAGACCGGATTGCTCCAACCGTCCGCTCTATCAGCGCGGCAAGCGGCTCCGGCTGCAAGTGCAGCGCCATGCCGGTCCGGCTAAAGACCAACAGCGAATCGAGCATATCCGTCATGCCCTGGACCCCGGCGCGGACATCTTCAAGCAACTCCTCGCGTTCCTCGCCGGGAAGGCGCGGGTCGGCAAGAAACTCCGCATTGGCGTAGATGGCGGAAAGATAATGGCGCAGATCGTGAGAGACGGAGTTGGCCATCTGGCCGATCGTCGCCATGCGTTCGGCCGCCAGCAACTCCTGTTGCGTCGTCTGCATCTGGCCCCGCATCCGGTCGAAGGCCCGGCTGAGTTCCCGCACTTCCTCCGCGCCCTGCTCGCGAATCCTTTGAGTGAAATCTCCTCCGCTCAGCGCGCGCGTGGCAGCCACCAGCGATTCCAACGGCCGCGTTACAGTGCGGGTGATGTATACGGCCAGCGCGACGCCGAACAAGGCGGCAAGAAGGCCAAGGATAATCACCATCCGGTTCAGCCTGGCCAGAATCTGCTGTTTCTCCCCGAAGGACTTGAATACCACCAGATGAATAGCGCCGCCGGTAGGGGTTTCCGGTTGCAACTGCACAGATGAGGCCAGGTAGCGCTCGCCACCGAGTTTCATCTCCTCGCTTTCAATGGAACGGCGCAGCAGTTCGCCCTGGCTAGAAGCCAGTTTCTGCCGCAGAGCCTGAGACAAAGTTCCAGCCACAATTCTTCCGTCCGCGACGAAGACGACTTCCGCTGCCGCGGCCTCGCTCACTTCGCGCGCGACTTTGTCGTCCAGGGCATAACCGATCGTCACATAGCCAAGCCCGGTTGTCTGTTCACCGGATCCGAAGGTGAGCGCGCGGGAGGATATCTCAAATAGCCTGCCATTGGATACGAACAAGCGCGGCAATTCAGGGGAGTCGATCGTCTCGCGGAGCGCGGCTTCCACACTCTGGCGCGTCAGAGATGAGCCGCTGTTGTAATACGCTTCCAGTCTTCCCTCTGGACTCTGCAAGGAAAAGAAATCGTTGCCGCTTAGGCTCCAGAACTCCGCGCCGGCATCGGCAATCGTCCGCGAGTCGGAGGTGGTCATAACGGCCTTCAAGCTGGGCAACTCCGACAACAGGGAAGACTCCCGCAATAGCAATTGCTGCCGCTGCTGCTGCAAGTTATGGAAAGTCTGCAGAGAATGCCGCATATCCAGCTCCAGATTGCCGCGAACCTGGCGTTCGACAGTCATCCGCACCATTCCCAGAAAGAGAACGGTCATGATCAGGACAACCGCCGCCAGCGACAAAAGGAGCATCGTGCGCATTCGCCACGAACGCATCATCCAAGGAACTCCATCGCCCGGTCTTTCCCAGCCCCTCAGCATCTCCTTCGCCTATCTATTGAGCCGATGAATCGGCTCAGAAACCGGTGCAGGGCCGTCTTGCCCCTCGCGAACAAATTTATATCCGGCGCCATGCACCGTAAGAAAATGGCGCGGATGAGCCGGATCGCGCTCCAGCTTCTGGCGCAGCTTCAATATCTGGTTGTCCACGGTTCGCGTATTCGGATAGGAATCGTAGCCCCAGACATCGTTCAACAACTCTCCACGCGTCAAAACGCGCCCCGCATTCTCGACGAAGTAGAGCAATAGTTTGAACTCATGGGCAGTCAGCGTGAGTAGAGCGCCATCGCGGCGAACCTCCATCTTGGCCGCATCGATGGCGATCTCTTCAAATTGAATCAGCTTTGCGGAGGTTGATTTCGCGGACCGCCGGATCGCGGCCTCAACGCGCGCCAATAATTCTCTGGGACTGAAGGGCTTGGTGACATAATCGTCCGCGCCCAATTCAAGCAGCAGAACCTTGTCGGCCACTTCGCTGACCGCGCTCAGAATAATCACTGGCGTCTCGGGCTGGCCTTCCTTCATCAAACGGCATAGATCCCGTCCGTTGATGCCCGGCAGCATCAGGTCCAGCACCACCGCGACCGGCTTGACCGTGCGGCTGGCAGTCAACCCTGCCGGCCCGTCTGCCGCAATCTGGACTTCATAGCGTTCGGAGGCAAAAAGCCGAACCAGTGCCTTTTGAATCCTCGGATCATCTTCAATTACCAGTATGGTCTTCATAACACCTTCCACATCTATTACGATATACGATGCTTACCGTGCCCTCCACGGCGACATTTTCTGTGCAGGGACAATGCAAGGCACTCCAACCTTTATGCTACGTGAATTCTGCCGAGTTGGGCGTTGCCCGCCGATGCAGCCGCGTAAAGAGACAATGAAATGACAATTGCCTGACATCCTGGTTGCAAGTTATCGGCCTATAAGAACTATGATCGCCTTGCCGGGAAATATTCAGGCATGGGAAATGAGAGGAGATTGCAGACGACAACAATAGCGGCGCTGCCATGCTGGATCTGCATGAAGGGGCAGCCTGCGCCTTCCTGGCCCGCGAAGCTTCAGATGCGCGCCTGTTTCTTCAGCAGATGATCCACAGCCTCGGCCAACGAGGTAAAACGCAGATCGGCCAGCTCGGCGGCAACTTGTGCGCCAGGCTTTTGCCGTCCGAGGCCGCCGTCGATGAAGACAGTCAGCATTGCCAGCCGCCGGCCAAACTCAATATCCGGGAGTGAGTCGCCGACCATGGCGCTGCTCTCGGCGGTGATCTCAGGAAACTCCGCCGCGGCCTGTTCATAGAGTCCCGGCAGCGGTTTTCGGCAGTTGCATTGCCCTTCGTCATGGGGACAGAAGTAGAAGCCGTCCACATGGGCGCCGCGGCTCTGCAAGAGGTTCTGGAATGAGGATTGGATGGAGTCCACATCCGCGGCGGTGCAGAGGCCCAGTGCAACGCATCGCTGGTTTGAGACAACAAACACCTGCAACCCCGCATGGTTGAGCCGTGCGATCGATTCGGGTACGCCAGGGAGCAAGTTGAAGTCGCTCCAGGAAGTGACATAACGCCCCTCCGGCATCTTTTCGTTCAAGACGCCGTCGCGGTCAAGGAACACCGCTGTCAAGGAACGCGTTCCGGTTCTGAAAGCAGAGTTGGCCACCCGGTCATGATAACAACAACCAAACTCGCTTGGCTTCTCCAACGGCCAGGGGGTAAACATTCGGACTGTGAAAGAAAGGAACTCATGTCCAGCGCTCTCAATGCGGTAAGCATCTTTGGCAATGCCGTTGCCGAGCATCTGGAAGTTGTGCGTCAGTTGAAAGAGCAGCAGGCGGTGCTGGAAGCGATTGCCAGGGCAATGACCGCAACTCTGCGGACGAGAGGCAAGATTCTGTGGTGCGGCAACGGCGGCAGCGCGGGGGATTCGCAGCATCTGGCTGCGGAGATTGTGGGCAGGTTTCGCCGTGAGCGTTGCGGACTGGCCGCGCTGGCCCTTACCACAGACACGTCGATTCTGACCTCGGTGGCCAACGATTACGGCTTTGAAGCTGTGTTTTCGCGCCAGGTAGAGGCCTTGGGCGCGCCCGGCGATCTGTTGGTTGGCATCTCCACCTCGGGCAACAGTCGCAATGTGCTTGCCGCCCTGGAGACAGCGCGCACACAGGGTATGGTGACGGTGGCTTTCACTGGCGCGGGCGGCGGCAAAATGGCCGTGCTGGCCGATCACCTCTTCGCTGTCGCCTCAAATGAGACCGCGCGCATTCAGGAGGCGCATATGCTCGCCGGACACATGCTGTGCGACTGGATTGAGCTGGATTGGGTGCATGCGCAGTCCGCGGCCAAGGAGTTCTCAGAAGCGTCGCAGATTGGGAGCACGGATTTCAGGCGGGCAGGTCTCCTGGAAAAGGCGGCCTCGATCGGCTTTCAAAGCTCCACATCAATCCTAAAGATGCCGTAGGCAAACGAGGGGCGCATTGATCGAACAACTACATGAAGCCATGAGCGAAATCGAGCATGAGTGGGCGGCCAAGCGCTTGCTGGTCGTGGGCGATCTGATGCTCGACAAGTATATCTGGGGCGAGGTGGCGCGGATTTCGCCGGAGGCGCCGGTGCCCGTGGTGCGCGCCATTCGGCAAAGCGAGCAGCCCGGCGGCGCAGCCAACGTAGCCATGAACCTTGCCCGCCTGGGTGCGCAGGTCGTAGTCGCTGGGTTTACCGGAGGTGACGAGAACCAGCAGTTGCTGGACGCGGCTCTGCGCGCAAACGAAATTTTGCCTGAATTCGTGATCAGCGAGGGCTTCCCCACCATTAGCAAGCTGCGCATTCTAGGCGGGAGCCAGCAGATGCTGCGTCTGGACAGCGAGCGGCTCGAGGCGCGCGCCCAAGGAGACTACGAATGCCTTATCGAGCGTGCACTCAAGCTGTTGCCTGGCTGCCATGCGGTGGTGCTTTCCGATTACGCCAAGGGCGCGCTCACGCCCAAGGTCTGTCAGCAACTCATCCGGGCCGCGCGCAGGCTGGGGATTCCGGTGCTCGTGGACCCCAAGAGCGCAGACTTTTCCCGCTACCGGGGCGCAACCACGATCTGCCCCAACCGGAGTGAACTCGCCGCGGCTGTACGAGAGGACGCGCACGACCTTGAGGCGCTTCTTGCGGCCGCCGAGTCCCTGTCATCCGTCTTGGATATTGAGTTCCTTACCGCGACCCTGGGCGAGAAGGGGATTGCCTTGCTGCGGCCCGGCAGCCGGTTCCTGGCGCCGGCCGTGGCGCGTCAGATCTTCGACGTCTCCGGCGCGGGAGATACCGTCATTGCCGTTCTGGCACTCTGCCTGGCCTCCCGGCTCAGGCCGGAGACCGCCGTGCACCTGGCCAACGTGGCTGCCGGCATTGTAGTTGGCAAGGCGGGAACAGCGCCGGTAGAGAAACATGAACTGCTGGCCGCGCTGGCTCCGCGGATCGGCCTCTCTGCCGAGGATAAGGTGGTAACCGGATCGGAGTTAGTGAGCCGCGTGGCGCGGTGGAAGGCCAGGGGCGAACGGGTCGTCTTTGCCAATGGTTGCTTCGATCTGCTGCATATCGGCCACATCACGCTGCTGGAGCAAGCGCGGCGCTTCGGCGACCGCCTGATCGTGGCCATCAACAGCGATGCATCCGTGCGTGCATTGAAGGGCCCCAGCCGTCCCATGGTGGGTGAGCGCGAACGAGCCCGCGTGCTGGCCGCGCTGTCCGCCGTCGACGCCGTGGTGGCATTCGCGGAACCGACACCCCTGGAGCTGATCGTGGCCATCCGGCCTGACGTGATCGTCAAAGGCGGCGACTACGATGCGGATACGGTGGCTGGTGCGCGCGAAGTGCGGGCCTGGGGCGGAGAGGTGAAGATAGTGCCCATCGTGGAAGGCTACTCCACCACTCGGCTGATCGAGAAAGGCGCGGACCAGTTGGCGTGGGCATAGAATCAGGTGCCGCGAACTTGCCAAGGCAACCGCGACACAAGCGTGGTTGTGAGTGGTCTTTTTCGGACAGACGCCTATAAGCTCGATCCAGGGCTGCAATTTTGAGGAAGTTATTGAAATGAAGTAGGTATCCGCTTGACTCAGGTTACCCCAAGACGCAGTATGCGGCCGCGATCAAGGAATACCCACGCAATCGGATAGAGTTGGAAGCCGACTTTTCCACGCAGGCAGCCTGTAGGGAGTCCTTGGCCGGCTTGCGTTGGCCGGATGGATTTCGTTGCCCTCACGGTGGCGGCGTCAAGTCGTGGCCGGTTCCGGATGTGCCGCTTCCGTGCGCCGCCCGCGGCCACCAAACCTCAGCGACTGCCGGAACGATCTTTCAGAACACGCGGAGCCCGTTGACCGTCTGGTTTCGCGCCATGCGGCGGGTCGCTACCCGGAAGAACGGCGCCAGCGCGTTGGGGCTGCAACGCGTATTGGGACTAACGAGCTATGAGACGGCTTGGGCATGGTCGCACAAGTTCCGCCGTGCCATGGCGCGGCCTGGGCGCGACCTGCTCACGGGCGGAGTCGAGGTGGACGAATGCCATGTAGGCGGACCGGAGGAAGGATTGCCGGGACGGCTCAACGTAGAGAAAACTCCGGTGGCGGTTGCCGCGCAGGAGGGGATGGCGTCGGCATCGGCAGAATTCGCTTGCGCCAATCGGCGAGATATATGTTATGGCGCTGTCAGTTCTTCATTGAACCGGTAACCGACGTACGCATCTGTCAACAAGTATTTCGGATTCCGCGGATCGTCTTCGATCTTCTTGCGCAACTGGCGGACAAATGTGCGAAGGTACTCGAGTTCGTTTCCATACTCCGGCCCCCATACGGACTTTAGCAGCCGGGCGTGTGGAATCGGCTCGCCGGCATGCATCATCAGGTAATGCAGAACCTCGAATTCCTTGGGCGTCAGATGAATCGGGCGGCCGCTCTTCATCACCCGGTATTTCACCGGGTCCAGTTCCAGTTGGCCATGGCGAATCGGCGCGTCCCGGTAGGAATCCTGCGCATTTCTTCTGCGTACCGCCGAGCGCAATCGCGCCGTCAACTCCCGCACCTGGAATGGCTTCGTGATGTAATCGTCCGCGCCGGCATCCAACGCCAGCACCTTGTCGTCCTCGCTGTCCATTACCGTCAACATGAGGATCGGCAAGCGCGCAACCGCGCGCCGGATCGCCCGGCAGGCTTCCACTCCTCCCATTCCCGGCATATCCACGTCGAGCAGCACCGCATCGAACCAATGCACGCGAACCAGCGACAACGCCTCCTCGCCGCGCGCCGCTTCCACAACCGTGAAGCCCATGCCGGATAATGTCACGCGCAATGCCCGCCGCGTGGAACTGTCGTCGTCCACCACGAGGATCGTGCCCTGCCCCGCATTTGACTGCTCCGTGTTCAAAGCTTCCTCCTTGCGTCGATGGGAAGAGAAAAAAAGAATGTCGTTCCTTCATTGTCATCGCTTATGACCCACACATGCCCATGATGAGCCTCGGCAGCCTTCCTTGCCACAGAGAGCCCGATGCCGGTGCCGGGAGGGGCGTCTTTTAACCCCGGCGAACGGTAAAAGCGCTCAAAAATCCTCTCCCGGTCCTCAATTCGGATCGTCGAGCCGAAGTTATGCACGGAAAAAAGCACATCGGATTGACTCGCTCGCGCGGCAATCGCAATCGGCGTCCCCGCCGTCGAATACTTCAGCGCATTGTCGATGTACTGCGCCAGAATCATTTCAATCAGCCCACGATCCGCGCGTACGGTCAACGAAGGATCTTCTACCGCAACTTGGATGCTGTTCCTTTCCGGTTCCGCTGGATGGCTAGCCAATACCTCGGAAACCAGATCAAGCACCTTTACGTCGTCTGTCTTGAGGCCCACCTGTCCGGCCTCGAGCTTGGCAGCCTTCAGAAGCCGGGTGCACAATGTGTTCAGCCGCACCGCCTCTCCATCGATCAGCGTGACCAGATCGCGTTGGGACTCTGTCAATCCCCCAAGCTCAAGCAATCCTGAACTGGCCGTCTGAACCGCTGTCAGCGGCGTCTTTAACTCATGCGCCAGCGCGTCCATCACCGTAGCGCGCAACTGCTCACCCTTTTTTGCCGTCTCGGCTCTCTCTTCCTTTTCGAACCATAGGTGACGGTCGATCGCAATTGCGGCAAGCGCCGCGAGCGCATCAGTCACTAGAGGATTCATCTTTCCGCGCACAACCAGCGCACCCACCGGTCCAGGCCCGGCTCGTAGGACGCGTTGCCAGGTCTGAGTGCTCGCATCGTCCTGTGGGGTATCGCGCAAGTAACATTCCCTGGCCAGATCTTCCTCGCCCGCGTCCCAATTGCCCATCCTGTCCTGGCGGCTCAGGTTCGCATCAAACAACGCCACTGCGCGCACTCCAAAGATTCTATGAATCAGGACCGCCAATTGGGGCCCGGGAGCCTCGCGCAGATCCAACAGCAGCGAACTTCGGCTCAACTCATACAACTGCTCCATCTCCGCGCGATGAACAGCCGCCTCCTTGGCTCTCCTTCTCTCCCGCCCGTGCAATCTGCTGATCGTCAGCGCCGTCACCTCAAATGTTACAAGCGCAACGAATATCCCCGGATTCTCAACTTCAAGACTGAAAAGCGGCGGCTCAAAGTAGTAGTCAAGCAAGAGCACCGCCAGAACCGACGTGAACGACGCCTGCCAGAAACCGAAGCGCGACGCTACAGCCACGACAATCAACAAATAGAGAAGACTGATCGTCAGCAGATTAATCTGAAGGACAAACCCGAAGTAAGTGAGCAAGGCAAGTGCCGCGCCAGCCGTCAGACTCTGTGCCAGAGCCCGAAGTCTCCGCGGCGGTTGCGTCGATCCCGAAACGATTGGATTTGTCATTTGATTTGCACGTTGCCCAACTGGATTTCCAGGCAAGCTGGCTATAGACTAGCTGGACTTTCGTGAGGATGATATAAAGAGTTTAGCCAGGTATCCGCTTCACTCAGGTCGGCCCAACGGGTTGTGGTTGTCTCTTGATTTTGCATCGGGATGGATCGGTTGATGCAGGGTTGCGGGTTGGATGGCCACAGCTTGCCGCACCAGCCGGAAGAAGCGCTTGCCGCGGCTCTTGGATCGCCGCCGGTTGAAACGGAATGTGAATTCATCCAGATAGCGATCGAGATGCTTGTGGCCGATCGTGACTCCGGATGGGGTGATCGGGCTGGTTCAGGACGAGCAGGCGGGGGTGTTTCTGCCGGCGGACCTGCTAACGCCGGCGGCTGTGCCGGCTCCCGCGGCAGTGCCAGCTCCAGCGCCTGCCCCTGCGACCACGCGATAGGTCCCGGCGCTTAACTCATACCGGTTGAGGGTGTGGATTAGCGGTCTCGTGTCCTTGCGCCGAAAAGGAGGCCCAGGGATGGACGCTCCGACGAGGCTATCCACGAATTGCTAATGAGCAGTCACCATAAAGAAAGTAATCCAGGGAAGGGCTGTGGCGTCGTTCAAGAA
This sequence comes from Occallatibacter sp., assembly GCA_049522975.1. Taxonomy (GTDB): domain Bacteria; phylum Acidobacteriota; class Terriglobia; order Terriglobales; family Acidobacteriaceae; genus Telmatobacter. Next base: position 65,400 of record JBEKNI010000002.1, read on the forward strand.
GTGCGCAACAACTGCAGGAACCAGGCTGCGGCGTCCCAGCAGGTACGCAACGCCCCACATCATGCCGATGAATGCAGTGGGGAGCGCAATTCCCAGCCACGGAAGAAAGCCCTGATTCAGGTAGCCTGCGTGCGCCAGTCCAAAGGCAAGGCCGGGCATGAGGACCTGCATGAATTTGCCGTATCCAGCCTTGGCGAATTCGGTCATAAGGAATGCGCGAAAGAGCACTTCTTCACAGAAACCGGCTGTGATTCCCATCAGAAGAGCGGCAACAAGGTGGAATCCAGGCGGCATGAAGGCATAAGAAATAGGAATGTGCATTCGAGGCAGGAAGCGAAGAGAGCTGCCGATGGAAATGGCTGCAATGGCGAGCGCCATGACCCAGGCGGGCCATCTTCCCGGACGCCAAACGCCGAGGTCCTTGAAGGACGATCCGCGAGCACGTAATAGGAACCAAAGCAGAACGATGAAGGACCACTCGACGATGAGGCCGCCCATAATCCAAAGCAGGAAGCGCTGCCCGGGAGAGCCGTGAACCGCCGCTGGAATGGAAAGTGTGATCAGCCTGGAAACGAGCCAAATTGCAACGGGCACTCCGAGTCCCAGGATCAGAGACTCCACCCAGCAGCGAAGGCGTCCGGACGGCGCACCAACTCCCGCCGCGCCTGAATCTCGTGAATCCATGTTAGTGAACCTCCGCCAGAGCTGAATCTTTGCGAGAAGAACCCCACCCACGCGACAGTACGAAAATGCTCAAGAGAGGGTTCCCTCTTCAAGCGACTTGTTCAAACACCCGTCGCGATTTTTGATTGCTTTTAGCGCAAGAAGAGAGACCCAGCCCCCGCTGTTGATGACGGCATTGGGGCGGTCCAACATTCCCTCAGGGGCCAAAGCCCACGTTGGTTTTGCAGCAGTTGCGGCACGACTGAAGTCGTGCCCTGATACAGGGCGGCTTTTCGAAACATGCTCTGGAAAGCATTGTAAGGCCGGCGGCTTTTCTTTAGTCCCTTGCCGCGTTCGGGTTCCCTAGTCCCCAGTCCCTAGTCTCTCAGTCCCTGCCGCGTCACTGCGGGTCGTTGTCGCGGTTGCGCAGGATGGCGATGACCCCGGCTACCAGCGCTAGCAGCATCGCTGCTAGCACGACCAGCGAGTCGAGAAACTTATGGCGGTAGCTGACGGCATGGGAGATGGGATTGGTGCGCGGGTACTGTTCGTCCTTCGAGGCGCGGCAGACGTGTTCGGTCCCGGCGGCGTCGGTAAAGGCGATGAGGTAGCGGGGAATGCTTCCTTCGGCCGCGTCCCCCTGAACATTGTAGGAGGGATTGATGTCGGCGGGGTCTACCCCCGGCGGCAGGGCGGCCATGGACGGCGTGGGAATCGCGGCCGGCGCGGCTGGCTGGCTGCCGGCGGGAGCCTGGGGCAGCGTAACGTTGCAGGTCGGATCGGGAACCGGGTTGTCGCCGCCCCACTGCTTGGCCGAGGCCTCATGCAGCATATTGGCCTCAAAGGACCAGCGGGAGGGGATGACGGTGCTGATGACCTGTCCGGCCTTGGGCATCAGATAGATGGGCCTCATGCCGCCGCCCAGGGCGATGATGGGCAGCAGCACCACGGGGAGCATGGCGATGGCGCTCTCGTTGGTCTTGGAGACGGCCGAGATGGCCAGGCCCAGGCCCGCTCCGATCATCGAGGAGAGGAGCAGGACGAGGAAGTCCCAGCCGAAGTTGCTGTGCAGTCCGCAGGTGAAATAGACGATGAGCAGCATGGAGCCGCACTGGAAGATGCACAGCGCAAGCAGCACGGCCAGTTTGGAGAAGACATAGGGGAAGAGCTGGAGCGTGACCATGCGTTCGCGCTTGTAGATGGTCCACTCGCCGACAATGTCGCGGGCGGCGTTGTTGCAGCCGAACCAGATGGCGGCCACGACCATGAGGAAATGGACGATGGGGAGCTTTTGGGAGATTTCGTCGAAGTGGTCGGCGCGCAAGGGGTAATTGACCAGCGCGACGAGCACGGCGAAGAGAGGGGCCTGGCCCAGGAGAATGGCGGTCTGAGCGCGGTCCTGGAGGCGAACGATGAGATTGCGCTTGACCAGCGCCAGCCATTGGCCGAGGCCGAACTCGCGGCGCGGCTTCTCTCCTCCGGCCTTGTCGCTGGCGGCCGGCTGCTTACCGCTGCGGTTGGCGACAAACTCCTGGCGGTAGCGGGAGGCCAGGTAGCGCTGACGCCAGGTCTCGGTGCGATTGGTTTCGGGAACCTGGTTCATGCCGGAGAAGAGCATCTCCGGGTTCAGCTCCTGCTGCTTGATGGGCGCGCCGGTGGTGGGAGGGTTGAAGAACTGGATGGAATCCGGATAGGCCGGACCGAAGTAGACCAGCGCTCCGGGCCTGTCTCCCTTGTCGCGGGAGACCATGAGCAGGTCGTCGAATTGCTTATAAACCCTGAGGCTGGGCTGGTGGATGGTGGTGAGGATGGTTTTGCCGGTCTTCGAGAGGCTCTTCAGCAGGTCCACCACCGACTCGGCGTCGTAGGAAGAGAGGCCGGAGGTGGGCTCGTCGAGAAAGAGGACGGGCGTGTCGGTGATGAGCTCGAGGGCGATGTTGACGCGCTTGCGCTGGCCGCCCGAGAGGGTCTTTTTTTCCGGCGAGCCGATGACGGTGTCGATCTTGTCGGGAATGCCCAGGTCGTAGAGCACCTTTTCGGTGCGGGTGGTGATCTCGGCGTCGGTGAGGTCGGTACGGAGGCGGGCAGAGAAGTAGAGGGCCTGGCGCACGGTCAACTGGGGATGGACGATGTCGTCCTGGGGGACGTAGCCCATCATATGTCGATAGAGGTCGTAATAGTCATAGAGGTTCTGGCCGCGGAAGAGCACGGTGCCCTGAACCGGCCGGGTGTAGCCGTTCAGGGCCTTGAGCAGAGTAGTTTTGCCGGCGCCGGCCGGACCCATCATCGCCACGAACTCATAGGGAAAGACGGTGAGCGAGACGCCGTCCAGAAGGCGTTTGCCGTTGGGCGCCAGGACAACGATGTCCTTGGCCTCGATGGTGACTTTGCCGTTGTAATCCCGCTGGGCCAGTTCGCCGCTTTCCAGCAGTTGAAAGCGGACGCTGCCCAAGCCGATCTCCTGGCCGGCCTTGGCCAGCACCCGGCCGGTGACGCGGACGCCGTCCAGGTAGGTGCCGTTGCGGGAGCCCAGGTCCTCGACCAGAATGCCGGCCTGAGTCTTGGTGAGGCGGGCATGACGCCAGGAGACCATGGGAAGATCGAGGGGAATATCGCACTTGGGGTCGCGCCCCACCTCCATGGTGTCGCCGCGGAAGGAGACTGTCTGGAAGGAGGCCTCGCCGATCTCCACCTTGGTTTCAAGGGAAAGAAGCTGCTTGGCGGAGATTTTGTAGGAACCGAGGAAGACCTCGTCGGAGGTGTTCAGGACGGCGCGCTGGATGCGGTTGCTCAGCTCTCCGATGGCCGTTCCGTTGCGCGAGTTGCGGTCCTCGATGATGTACTTGCCGTTCTCCTCGGTGATGACGGCGTGATTCCAACTGACGATGGGCAGGTCGATCTGGACATCGGAGTCCGGGGAGCGGCCGATGGTGATCTCGCGGTCGCTGCGTGGCCGGGCGGGCGGACGGGGGAACTTGCCGGAGTCGAGGCTGGCAGGCGCGACAGGCCAGGGCATCGGGACTTGCGTGCCCAGGGTGACGCGCGCGCCATGCTGCACCCGGACCACCTCGCCGGGCGCGATCCTGACTCCGTTCACAAGCGTTCCGTTGCGCGATCCCAGGTCTTCCAGCAGGAAGCCGTCGCCCTGGTGCGTCAGCCGGCAGTGGTGGGAGGAGACAGCGGCCTCGGTCACCACCAAGTCGCAGTCGTAGCCTCGCCCGATTACCCATGAAACATTCGGCCTGAACTCATCTTTCGCCATAGAAAAATTGAGACTTTCCGGGGGTGCTCCCACTGTAGCACGCAACTCCGCCCGATGAAAACAGATTCCGCAATCGGTGGTAATTAGGAACGTGGTATTCTTTCGCCAATCCATCTTAGCGGGGAGACGGCGGACAAGGGGATCGAAGAATGCTGAGACGAATTGCAGGGATTGGCGTGTTGCTCCTGGGGTGCGGCTTGGCGGCCGCGGCCTGGGCAGAGACGGGCAAGGCCGAGAAGCCGGCTCCGCTCTACGGGCCGCATGGAGTCAGCCCGCAGGCGGTGTTGCAGGGCTCGTTGGGAAGTTGTTACTTTCATGCCACGATTGCGGCGCTGGCCAAGGCGACGCCAGAGACCCTGCGCGGGGCCATCCGTGAGAATCCCGGCGGAGGGTATCGGGTTCACTTCTTCAGCGGGCCGGAGGAGGTGGTCTTTCCCGAGGATGTGGAGTTTGGCCGGACGCACAGCTACGACCGCTCCGAGGGGATGTGGGTCGGGGTGTTGATGCGGGGCTATGCGCAGAGGGCCTTGCGGCAGAGCCTGGTGGGGGCCATCCAGAAGTCGGATATGATTCCCGTCTTCACCAAGCCGATGGCCCTGACGCTGCTGGACGCGTCCGACCTGCCGCTGGTGGCCTACGACCGCGCGGTGCGCGCCGTGGTGCAGCAGGACGGGGTGCTGGACAAAGCCTCGCTCAAGACCAAGCTGGCGACGCAACTCAGCGCGTTGGGCGTTCCGGCCAGCGAGGCGGAGATGCTGGGCGGCTTTCTCGACGAGCAGGGCTTCTTTGACTCAGTCTCCAAAACGGTGGAGCAGAACGGCGAGGTCTTCGGGGCTTACAAGAGCCTGGGGCAGGGCGGCGTTCCGGGGTGGGTCTTCGAGGCGTTCCTGGGCAAGGGCGAGGCCGGGATGGTGGCCGACAAGAAGCTGACCATCGGTCAACTCCAGCAGTTGCACGCGGGCAAGGTGGCCATAGTGGCCGGAACGTGGTCCACGCCGCCAAGCGATGATGTCGCCAAGGCGAGTTGGTGGGTTCCCTCGCACGCTTACACGGTGCTGGAGTACGACGCCGCCGCCCAGACCGTAACCCTGCGCAATCCCTGGGCCGCGAAGCCCGATCCGGATGGCGTCTTTACGCTTTCCCTCCCAGTCTTCCTGGATTCGTATGAGTCCTACACGTACACGCAAACGCCGGCGCCGTAGTGGGTCTCGTTGTTCTTGTAATTTGGGGCTCGTGATATCCCATCGTCGTGGTAGCCCAGCCTGTTTCTTTGGGGCTTCTCAGTTGGAGCCGCCGTCGGCTTCGCTCGCCGCCATTCTGGCGCGCTCCAGGCCTTCCTTGGCGCGTCCATTGCCGGGATCGCAGGCCAGGACGGCGCCGAACTCTCTCTTGGCATCGGCATACTTGCCCCGGCCCAGATTCTTCCATGCCTGGTCGATCTGTCCGGCGTATTGGCTCGACTCGAGATCGCAGTGGCCTCTTGGAGCTTCGGGTTGAGCTTTGACAGGCTGCGGTCTTTCGGGTTGCGGGGTCTGCGCGGCCTGCTGCTCGGCGGGTTGGGGCGGGTTCTTTGCGGCGTTCCTTGCTGCTTTGGCCGCCGCCTGCGCTTCGGCATGGGTAAGCTTGGCCGGTTGCGCGGGACTGGTTGACGGCGGCTGAGGGCCTTGAGCAGCGGGCGCATTGGTCTCGGCTGCCGGCGGAGTCTGAGTCTGGGCCGGAGCCTGCGTTTGCACCGGAGCCTGTGTCTGGTCCGGAGCAGGAGCGGTTTTTTCGTGCTGCCAATAGAAGAAGCCGCCCGCCGCCAGCGCCACGGCCGCCAGGGCCGCGATTCCCATCCCCCAATGCGAGCGCTTGGGAGCGGGCTCGGGGACAAACTGCTCATGGCTCCCCGTCCTGCCATCCGCGGCAGGACTTGCCTCGGCGATGACCGTAGGCTGCGGCTCTTCCTGAGGCTGGCTTCGCGGGCCTTGCTCTTCAATGAAGAGGGAAAGCATCTGTTCGTCAAAGGAACGGGTCGCCTGCTCCTCAGGGCCGCGCCACAGCAGTTCCCGCAGATCGTCGCCGGGGGCGGCCATCATGGGAAGACCTGGCAGGTTCTCGAAGGCTTGGCGGGCCTTTTGAGTAAGCAGAATCTCTCCCGGAGTTGCCTGTTCGCCGGGCAAGAGAAGAGGGGCGCCGGCCGCCAGGTCCGGCGCATCTTCGCCGGAGTGAACCAGAACCGCGAGCGAGGCAGCCTGCGGCTCCCCGGCTTCGCAGAATCCCTGAACCGCCCACTGCAAGCGCCGCGCGGTGAAGATCGCGGTTTGAAGGGAGGGAAAACCGGCGACCAAAACCTCTCCTCGGCTGGCGACAGGAACGCCTCCGGAGGCGGCAATCAGGTCCAGGACCAGCCAGACGGCCGGACTTTGGCTGTCGGCGAGCGGAAGGGGGGACTCGGCCGTACCCGAGGCGGGCCACATGCGAACCGAGATGCAGGCGGGAAAGGGGGAGGGATTCCCCTGGCGCCATGAAGAACCGGGCATGGGCGCCAGCTCAACTGTTCGGGAGTGCTCGGACGCGGCCATTTTCTCTTGTAAGGCCACTTTAACAGTCTCCAGGTTGCCGTCATCGAAAAAAATTGCAACCTTCAGGGGGAAGTGTTAGCGTAGCAGAAAACGCGAGCGGGCGTAAAATTTGTTTTGATCTCTTTGAGAGTTCCGCCCCCGAGGGAGACTGAACAACGCTCCGAGGCTTCGAGGACGTTCCGCTTGCGGTTCTTTGAAATGCTGGTCAGAGCTTTCTGGCGGGGAATCTGCTGGCTTGGCCAGCGCACTGGGGAAATCATGACATCGCGCTCATTTGTGCTAAAGGTAACTGGATTGCGGGGTCCTCTGGCGGGGATTCTTGTGCTGGCGGGGGTCTGTCTGGGATGGTATGCGCCGGCGGCCTGGGCGAAGGACGTTCCTTTGACGGCCATCGAACTCTACGATGGGTCGTCGGGCGCCGCATACGTGCAGTTGACCGATGTGCTGATCAACGGCAAGGCGGAGATGAAGGACTGTTCCCCGTTTGGATCCGCGGGAGTGGACAAGTCCGCCTACGGGAAGATGGGAAGGGTGATGCTGGTCCCAGGTGGGGTACTGGAGCGCGGCGCTGACGGCGTGTTGCGCTATAGTTCGCCCTCGGGGCAGACCATCTGCGTAGTGCCGGCCAACGCGAAGTTCGAGCGTGGAGGGGCTTATCCCCTCTCGGGGCTGGCGGATCAGGCCGTGCTACATGGCACTCCGATCAACTCCAGCAGCGGAGCGCCATTGAATGCGCCGCCCCTGCGGAGAGGGGTGAAGCTGGTCTTTGTCACCGCCCCGAATGTGGAGTTCGCTGAGTTTCTGCGCGCGCAACGGGCTTCGGATGTGGACGGTTGGCAAAGCTATCTTTCCAAATACCCGTCTACGGCTCACACCGCGGAGGCGAAACGCTCCCTCGCGTCGCTATTTGTCGACGCCGGCGAGGCGTCTCTTCAGGCTTACGACAAGTCGGCGGCGGCGGCATCGCCGTTGTATTCCGATCTGAAGACCGCCAAGGCGAAGGCGGACAAGGCGCACGCCCTGGCATCGGATCTGGCGTCGAATAAGAAATTCGAGGGAGAGATTCGCGACCGGCTTGGAGCCATCGCCGGGCAGGGGCGTGGCGAGCTGGATGCCTACCGCGCGGCCTTGGCCTCCCGCTCTCCCGGCTATGCTCACTTGCAGAATGCCCAGAGATTCAGCGACACCGTCTCGGGGATCGATTCGTTCTTCCCTCAGGGGCAGGCGCTGACCGAAGAGGTGCTGAAGGAGATCAATGCGCTGGAGGGTGCGCTGCAATCGGCCAACTCCGCCTTGAACGCGAAGCAGTACGACCAGGCCTACGCCTTCATCGTTCCCTATCGCGCGTTTGCCGACGAAGAGGCTCGCGTAGCGGCTGTGGTCGATGCCACCTACGGCTTCCACCTGGAGCGCGGCAACAAGCTGGAGCAGAGCGAGGACTGGACGGGAGCGATCAAGGAGTTTCAGTTGGCCGCCAACGTAAAGAACACTCCCGAGGCGCAAGACTCCTTGAAGAACGCTCAGAGACAGCTTGTGATTGCCCAGGACAAGGCAGCGGCGGATAAGGCGCTGGCCAGCAGCAAGGACTTCCAGGCACAGCACAACATGATCAAGGCCTATGAGGTGCTTTCCAGCCTCTCGCAATCCCAGCAGGCGCTGGGGCTGGTTGCCGAGGAGATGAAATCGCTGGAGCCTGCCTATGTCGCGGCCGCGGCTCAGGAGGCCGCAAACCTTCACCGGGCGCACAGCCCGATTCGCGGGCTGGCCGACGAGATCGGGATCGAAAAGGCCTATGTCTACTTGAAGAATGCCTATCGGCTGAGCGAAAACGAGTCGTACAAAGACAAGATGGACCTGGATGGAAATGAGCTGAGCGCCTATCTTGTGGACCAGGCCAAGCACTATTTGGAGAAGCCGGTCGGCAGCGGCACGGAACTGGGTTGGAACTACCTGCAGGAAGCCAAGCAGTACAAAGCCTCGAACCTGGATGCTGTGCGGGATGCGATGGTGGCTGCCTCTCCGGCGCATGCGATGCGCTCCAAGCTGTCGATTCGGGTTCAGTTTCGCGATCAGACCTCGCAACGCGACAGCCAGGGGGTTGCCGGACAGTTGGAGAACGCGATCATTACCGGCCTCGAAAGCTCGGGAGTACCGGTCAAGGTGGTTCGGGTAGGCGAGGCAACGGCGGTGGAGCCGGACTTTGAGTTGGATGGCGACGTGCTGGACCACCATCTGTCGGTGGTCCCCACCATCATGCCGGAACAGTCGGAGTACCGGGCCGGGGAGGAACAGATTCCCAGCGATATTTGGAACAAGGCCAATCGGGCGTATGAAAGCGCTGAGGATGAACTGAAGACGGCCCAGGCCGACCTGGAGGGCGCGCAGGCGCGCGGAAAGGGAGGCAAGATCAAGGAAGCGAAGCAGGCCGTGGACGCGGCCGAGAAGAAAGTCGCGGAAGCGCATGTTCTGCTCGATTCGACGCCCAAGACGGTCACCAAGGACGTCATCCGGCCCTATACTTATCACAAGAAAGTCATCGACATTACCGGCGTGATTCAGTTGCAGTTCCGCATCGCCGACTCGCTCAGCGGGCCCCGGACCGACCTGGTGCCGATCAGCCGGCAGGACCACAAGAAAGACATCCTGCTGGAAGACGTCAAGTCTGAAGACACCATGGGAATCCAGACCGCCGGCACGGTGACCGACCCGGCGGAGTTCATGACCGCCCTGGAGAACTCGGCGCGCGATGAGCTGATCGCGGCGGTGCGCAAGAAGGTGGAGGCGCTGCCCGCGAAGATGTACCAGACCGCCAGCGGCAGAGAGAAAGAAGACGATCTGGACGGCGCCGGCGAAGCTTACCTGCGGTTCTTGAACCTCACCCACGAGGACAATTCCATCGAGCGCGTTCATGCCAAGCAGTTCCTGATGGAGAATTTCAACATGCTGCCGGAATCGAGCGATACTCCGTAATGCGCGGCGCAAGCGCGATTCGAGTTGGGGCGAGAGTCGGGGGAAGAACGTGGATTCGGCTGGGAACAAGCAGGGCGGCGAAGTAACCCGGATCGGCAAGTACGAGGTGATCGGCGAGCTGGGACGCGGCGGAATGGGCGTCGTCTATCTGGGCATCGACAAGCAGATTGGCCGCGAGGTGGCGATCAAGACGCTGACCCAGGGGTTCATGGGCGACGCCAATATGCTGGCCCGCTTCTACGAGGAAGGGCGGAGAACCGGCCGCCTCAACCACCCCAATATCGTCACCGTGTACGACCTCGGGGACGACAACGGAATGCCTTACATCGTGATGGAGCGGGTGAAGGGCGATACGCTCGACAAGCTGATTCGCTCCGATTCCCAGCTTTCCATGCCGGACCGGCTTGAAGTCTTGCAGGAAGTCTGCGCCGGGCTTGGTTACGCACATCGCAACAACGTCATCCATCGCGACGTGAAGCCAGCCAACATCTTTGTTCAGCCGGACGGCTCGGCCAAGCTGCTGGACTTTGGCATTGCGCGGCTGGAGAAGCGCGAAGGGGACCAGAACCTGACCCGGACCGGCCACCTGATCGGCACGGTGCCGTACATGGCGCCGGAGCGGCTGCGCAACGAATCGCTGGATGGGCGGTCGGACATCTTCGCCGCGGGCGTGGTTCTGTTTCAATTAGTGACCGGCCAGCTTCCCTTCAGCGGCGCGGACAACGTGCTGATGAACAAGATTCTGAACGAGCCGCATCCGCGGCTCAGCAGCATCCGCCCAGGGCTGCCCGCTTTTTTGGAGATGATCGTCGACCGCGCGCTGGCCAAGTCGCCGGATGAACGCTACCCGACGGCCGAGGAGATGGCCGCCGATCTGACCACGGTGATAGCGGAGCTCGGGCAGGAGCAGGTTCAAGCGCTGTTGCCCGAGGCGAAGCGGATGATGGAGGCCACCGAGTTCACCCGCGCCAAGACCATCCTCCACCAACTGTTGAAGATCGACGCCAAGCATGCCGAGGCCAAGTCGATGCTGGCCGAGATTCAACGCCAGCTTGCGCTGCGTCAGCGCGAGGAGAGGATCCAGCAGATTCGCTTGCAGGCCGAGGATGCGATCAGCCACAACCGCTTCGACCAGGGGCTTTCGGTGCTGGAAAGCGGTCTGGAACTGGATGCCGCCAATCCCGAGCTGGTGAAGCTGCGGGAGAAGGCGCGGAAGGAGAAGGCCAGGCAGGACAAAGTCAACGAGCTGGTGCAGCAGGCGGAGACCGCGCGTCGCAAGGGCGACTTCAAGTCGGCCATTGCGGCCGCCCAGAAGGCGCTGAAGGTCGATGGGACGAATCCGAGGATCGTCGCGCTGAGCAACACCCTCACCAAGGAGGCGGAGCAGGCCGAGCGCCACGCGCAGGCCAAGGCGCTTCTGGATTCGGCGCGCGGCGAAATCAGCGCCCGCCGCTTTGAAGACGCGATCGTCTACCTGAAGCTGGTGGAGGAAGTCGATCCCACCAACCCGGAGCTGCCCCTGCTAATGGGCGACGCCAACTCGGGACTGGAACAGACGCGACGCCGAGAGGCGATCTCCAAGCTGGAAGAGGAGGTTGCCCAGGCAACCAGCTATGAGCAGCTTCAACAGGCGGCCCGGTCGATTCAGGAGGCGATCAAGGCGATGCCTACCGAGGCGGCGCTCTTTCGCCTGAATACCCTCGTCGAGCGCCAAGTCAAGGAACATGAGAACCGCTTTTTGGTGGACGAAACGGTGCAGGCCTGCCGCAATCTTCGTCCCCGCGAGGCATTGGATCTGGTTCGCAAGGCGCGGCTCAAGCTGCCGGGCGAGGAACGGCTGCTGAGCCTGGAGGCTTTGCTCACCAACCGGGTCAAGATGCAAAGCGTCGATGAGCGCCGGGCCGATTACCTGGCCAGGGCGCGGGAGGCGCTGGAGGCCGGCCAGCACGCCGATGCGGTGCGCATCCTGGAGATGTGCCAGACCGAGGGCCTTGCCACGGCCGAGATACTCTCCTTGCTGGATTTTGCCCGTGTTGAGGAGTTGGAGCAGCGGCGTCAGGAACAGCTCCGCGCCAAGCTCGCCCATGCTCAGTCGCTGATCGGCAACTCCGCCTTCGACGAGGCGGTCGCGTTTCTGGAAGATGCCCTGCGGCAGACCGACGACATGGCTCTGCACATGCTGCTGGACCAGGCCAACGCGGACCGCGAGTCCCTGCGCCAGCAAACCGAGGCGGTGCTGGCATCGGCCGCGACCCTGGCCAAGACCGGCAAGCAGGAGGAGGCTCGGGAGTTTCTCAAAGGGCAGCCCCAGCCGGTTCTGCGCTCACCCAGGGTGCAGAGCTCGCTGGCGGCGCTTGAGGAAGAACGCACGCAAGCTCTCTTCCGCACGCTGGGACGGGCGTATGCGGGGCTGATAGCCGATCTTCCGGCAGGGGAAGCGGTGATGCGGCGCGCCCTGGCTGCTTCCGGTCAGTCCGCGCTCTTCGTGCCGATGGGGCAGTCTCTTCGCGCCAGGGGACGCGCCCTGGCCGACCGGGTCGTTGCCGACTCTATCCAGAACGCCAAGAATCTTCTGCGCGAACACAACCGGGAAGCCGCCGGGCAGGCGCTTCAGACCGTATCGGGCATCATCGATTACGCCAGCACCGAGACGCGGCTGGACTGGCAAAACACGCAGAGGAAAGCCCAGCAGACCAGCCTGATCTCCCGCCTGCGCAATTAGTGCTTCATCCCCGCGACCGTCTTGGCGACAAACTTGTCGAGCATGGCGGGAATCTCAACGTTCATGCGCTGGACCATGTGGTCCTCAGCTACTTTGGCCTCCGCATCCATGCCTTTGACCAGGCGGTCCTGGGCGGCCATCATCTTCGCATCCATGCCGGCCATGCGATCGTCGAAGGTCTTCAGCCTGGCATCCAGGGCGGGCGTGAACTGACCCACGGCACTCTGCGTCTGGGCGTGCATCACCTGCAACTCCTTGTGGGTCTCGGAAAGTTCCTGGCCCTGCAGGAAGACCCATACGCAGAGCAGCGCCGCAAGCGCCAGATTGGCCAGCAGAAGTAGCCGAATCGATTTCAATTTTCTCTCCAGGATGCGCAGGCTTTGGCCGTCTGCCGGCTGCGCCGCAACGGCTTGCGCCGGAGGCTGCTGGCCTCTAGGCGGAGCGTAGGGGAGTTGCGGAGGCACGGCGATGGCTGGCGCATCCGGGCGTCGCGTCGCGGCCGCCGGAACGGCCGGCACATATGCGCCGGTCGATCCCCCATAAGCGGTTTGTGTCGGGTAAGCCGGTCTTGCTCCCGCTCCCGGCGGAGGCGGCGGCGGTGGGGAATAGGTTGTCGCCGCCGGGCCGGAGACGACGCGAGTGGGTTCGTGCATCACGCGGGTAGGCTCATGCGCCGACGGAGCGGGATCATACATGACGCGCGTCGGTTCATGCACCGCGGGTTGCGCATAGGTCTCCCGCTCCAGCAGGCGAATGCGGAGTTCCGGCCCTCCGGCGCCCAAACGCAGCACATCGCCGGAGCGAACAATCACGCCGCTGTCGGCGGGATGGCCGTTGACGTAGGTCTCCCCGGCGGAGCGATTTCCCTTGGAAAGCCGGAGCGCGCCATTGGCCGCCTCCAGCACCACATGCTCGCCGGAGACAGCGGGATACTTCCCGGCCGGCAGGCTGACTTCACAGTTTGGATCCTGTCCAATCCGGATGCGGGATTGATTCAAGACCCACTTGCTTGACTCGCCAACTACAACGATTTCAATGTCCATGACCCAACCCAAGGCTCGCAGTCGCTGTGGCGGCAGCGATTGGGGCAGCGCAAAAGTCCCCGTTTCATCAGCCACGCCAAACCGGCGCCGCTGCCGCCATGGATTCCGCCTGATGGAGCGCAATCTCTGCAAGCAGACTATCACTGCGCGCGTTGTTGTGGGGACCTTCTTTTCAGGTTTCTTTCCCTTGCGCGCGGCCGGCCGGCGGGAGCCTTGAGGCCGGGAACCCTGGTTTTTTCACCGGGTAGCTGGCTGGCCGCGGCGCGATGCGGGCAAGGCCGGCAGATTGGCAATCAAGGAATCCCGTTGCCCCGTGCAGGCGCATGGACCGGTCGCTTCACCCCCGGATCGCCGGGTTGAGCGCCGGAGCTCTGGCTTTACGCCGTCGGCTGGTGACGCTATGATAGGAGCGGGTTGGCTGGCGCACCGTGCCGCCTTGGGTCTCTCAGGCGCGCCGCTCCGGCCTCCGATTGCAGACAGGCCAGCGGGAGTAGTTCAGTGGCAGAACGTCAGCTTCCCAAGCTGAATGTCGCCGGTTCGATCCCGGTCTCCCGCTCCATAAAAACAGCCGTTTGCGGAACCCGGCTTTATTCAATGCCCTTTCTTCTCCGTTCCCACGCCGGTTGAAGCATCTTCCCCGATTCCGCCCGCACCCTGCCCGCCTCCCGAGCAGCCCCCTGAACTGCTCCAGCTCCGCCTCCACAATCGGGAAAGATCTCCACGCTCTCGCGATACCATGGGAAAAAGGAGCGAGCTAAGATGCACAGAACAATGAGATCCCTGATTGGGGCGACACTGGCCGGCGCACTGGCCTGGACGGCCGCGGCCCAGCAGCCGGCACCCGCGCGGGTCATCGGCTTCATGACCGACTTCGATGTCAAGGACGATGCCGTGGGCATCTGCAAAGCAGTAATGGACGGCATCGCTCCCGGCGTGCGAGTCATCGACATCACTCACCAGTCCGAGCCCTTCAACATCGCCATGGGAGCGCGTTTTCTGGCCGGCTCGGCGCCCTACTTTCCTCACGACGCGGTCTTCGTCGTGGTCATCGACCCAACCGTCGGCTCGGCGCGCAAGGCCATCATCGCCCGCTCGCGCGTAGGGCAGTTCTTCGTTCTGCCGGACAACGGCCTGCTCACCCTCATTCAGGATCGCGACGGCATTGTCGAGGCCCGCGAGATCACCAACCCCGCGTGGATGATCGGCTCCGGAATCTCCTCCACCTTCCATGGCCGCGACATCTTCTCTCCGGCCGGCGCGCACCTGGCCCGAGGCGAAGACTTCCGCCTGGCCGGTCCCGCGCTCGACGTGGCAAAGCTGGTTCGTCTCGACCTGAAGGACGCTGCTATTGACGCGAGCGGGCTGCACGGCCAGGTCATTGGAACTGACGGACCCTTCGGCAACCTGGTGCTCAACATCCCCGCCGAGAGCTTCTCTCGGCTCGGCTACAAGCTGGGCGACCGGGTGCCCGTCACTCTGGCCGGCAAGAGCTACGCGATCCCCTTCGTGAAGACCTTCAGCGATGTGCCTGTGGGCAAGGATCTGTTTTATATCGACTCGCGCGGGCGGCTGGGGCTGGCCGTCAATCAGGGCGACTTCTCGGCAATCCACAAGGTGGGGGAGGGCGCGGAGTTGACGATCCCGAAGGGGGGCACGAACTAACGGGGCAGCGTGCCGGACAGCCCTCCTACCGGATAATCTCGAACTTCTCCCACGCGCAATTGCAGACCGGGCAGCGTTCGTGTTCCTCTTCGGTCTGCGAGGTGTAGCCGCAGACCGGGCAGACGTAAAACTCGCGCGCCTCGGCGATCCATGACTCCTTTTTTCCCGCCGCCAGCAGGGCAATCGCCTCGCTGAAAAGTTTCGCATGGGTCTTTTCGGCCTCCAGCGCGCCGGTGAAGCTGCGAATGGCGGCCGTGAACTTGTGCTCCGTGGCCTCTTCGAGGAAGCCCGGATACAGGATGTCGATCTCGAACTTCTCGCCGTTCAGCGCGGTCTTGAGGTTTTCGAGGGTGCTGTTGACCGCGACAGGGCGAGTCTCGCACTCGGCGCGGCGCCCCACCTGGTTGATCACGTGGGCATGGTTGGCGGCGTGAATCTGCTCGGAACGCGCCACGGCGCGAAAGAGGCTGGCCGCGCCGTGGAGTTCTTCTTCGTCGGCCCGGGCGGCAAAGGCAACGTACTTGTCGTGCGCGTTCGACTCGCACTCAAAGGCGGCCGCCAGGTTCTCAAACGTGATTGCATTAGCCTCGGCAACTCCAGACATGAAAAAACCTCCTCAACTCCGTTCAAAAGCCTACGAGCGCCGCAAGAGGCTCGGCTGTGATGCAGGTTACATATCTACCTTCGCCAGAACGGAATCGGGCGAAGGCGGATGGCGGTTCGGACAGTCGAAGATGGCGTTCTAGCGCGCCCCATTCTCGGCCGAAAGGCTAGGATCACTTCTTGATACGCCGCACGGCTGTCTCCACGTTCCAGAAATCCGGCGGTAAATCCTGGTTGTACTTGACGTGAGAGAGGAAGTACTGTCGGGTCATGTCGCCGTTTTTGAAGCGGGTGATGGTGAAGGCCGTGGGAAATCCGTCCATCAGGTGGTAGTCGTCGTACTCCTCGGCGTCCAGATTCTTGTCTTTGTACTCGGGGTCGCGCCACTCGAAGGTCCGGCGCAGCGGCAGATGGGTCTGCACGTCCATCAGGATGGTGACCGCCTCGTTCTGGGCGGAGATCAGCGTCACCTGATCGGCCAGGTGGCGCTCGGCCATGCGCTGGCCCTCGTAGATCAGAATGGTTTTGGGGTCATTGAGCCAGAGCTTGATGGCTGTTTCTATGGAGTGGTCTCGGCGGCGCAGATAGTCATCCACAATATCTTGGGGCAGCGCCGCCTTGCCTTTGTAGGTTACCTCCGTGCCTGCGCGGCCAATGTAAAACTGCACCACGTCGCGGTGCGAGGTGAGCTCGATCCGGTCGTGATCGGGCCAGGCGTGGTACTCGAAGAACTCGGTGGTGCCAACGTCCGGGTTGCCATGATAGAAGGCGGCCACGTGCCCCTGCCGCATCTGGTTTTTCATGTTGAGCCAGGCTTGGCCGCCCAGCGCCTGCACCATGGCATCCAGAGCCGCCCGCGCCTGACGCGCGTTCTTCTGGGCGTCGTCGTCGGTTGTCTGCGCCCGCAGGGTCAGTCCCGCTGCAAGCAGCGCGATGGCCGCCACAACCGCCAACCTCCTCGGCATGGGTATTCTCCTCAAATGATTGGACGTCTTCCGGCGACGGATGGCTCGGCCCCTAGCCCACGCTAAAACATTCCGGGCGAAGCTGTCGAGGGGCGGGCGCCGAATTCCGGCGACCAAGGGGAAGAGACTGGCCGTCTTGAAG
The DNA here is from genome assembly GCA_049522975.1 of Occallatibacter sp. Taxonomy (GTDB): domain Bacteria; phylum Acidobacteriota; class Terriglobia; order Terriglobales; family Acidobacteriaceae; genus Telmatobacter. The sequence goes on from JBEKNI010000002.1 coordinate 81,996, forward strand.
GGCAGAAGCCTTGCAGGATGCCGAAGAGCTTGATCCGGAGGGAGGCGGGGGTTTCAACCCCCGCATAAAGTCAGCAAAATCAGCGGGCTTTAGCCCCGGAGGAACTGCCTGTCTCGCCACATAGCTTGCTCAGACGTTCCTCAGATGGTCCGGAGAACCCGCGCGGGAAGCGTGAAGATGGCTCCGATCAGCTCCAGCACGCTGCCCGCCACGATGCCCACCATGCGAAAGGGAAGCAGAAGCAGCCACATGATCGGATACAGCACCAAGGCCAGCAGCGCCAGCGGCCAGCAGAGAACCAGAAGGATGCAAAACAAGAGGAACTTCACCATAGCTTCAACCCTCAACGCACGCCGGCTTGCGCCCGGAGTACTCCACTCCAGGATACGCTGGCGTGGCGAAGGCGGTTCCCTGCATCCGGCGTTGGGGCGGGGCTCCCGGCTTGCTGTTGCAGAAAGGCGGGGGCCGTTCGCTCCCCACAGGTCGACGGCTATGGAAGGCTGGCGATGTGCGCCCGGACGCGGTCTTCAAGCTCCTGCAACTCCGGGCAGCGCTGCTTGATGCCGGCGTAGTTTCGGAGGGCTGCCGCCATGAGCTGCTTACGCCCCTCATCCGGATATCGGGATTCGTCCCTGCCGTGTTTCTCAAGAAGGGGATAGAAGTAGTTCTCCTTGATGGAGCGGTCCGCGCGCATCGTCCCCCACTGCCAATCCGGCTCCCACTTGTCCTCATGGCCGGCGAGCAGCCAAGCCTCCACCTCGGGCACGGCGGCACAGCAGACCAGCCGAATCGGTTTGGCAATCGCCGCGGCCTCCTGCTCGAATTCAGCTTCCAGCCGTGCGAATTCCGCGCCTCGATCCTTGCCGTCGGAGTCAGGAAGGAAAAGAACCAGATGTTTATGGCTGTACAGGTCCAAGATCGTGCCGGGAAAAAGACTCTTCGCGTGCTCATAGCCGTTTGTGCGCGGATTCGCCATGACTTCGATTCTGGCCTGAGTTTTGCCGCATTCCCGAAGCATCCTCTCGCAAAGCGGTTGCAGAATTGCGCCGTTATAGGTCGGGTTTTCAGGAACGACCAGGACGTTAAGACTCATGGAGGACGGACTCTAGCCAGCCTTCCTCGAAGAGCTGATCGAGGCGGTAATCCTTTTGCACCAATTCTTCGAGTCTCGGGACCTCGGATAGTGGGCGCATCTTCGTGGCGCCGGATTCGGCGTCGCGGGTGCAGACGAAGGTGGTCTTGCGGTCTTCCTCGGTAAGCCAAGCCAGCAAGGTGGGCGAGTGCGTGGTGGCAAAGACCTGCGTTCCCGTCCGCTTGGATTGGGAGCGCATAAGTTCGAGCAAAAGCCGCAGGCGGCTGGGATGCAGGCATTTTTCGATCTCCTCGATGACGAGGACTTTCGGCATGGAGGGCTGGAAGAAGGCGGCGGCAAGGGCTATGAAGCGGAGGGTGCCGTCGGAGATTGATGGAGCGCGGAATTCCTTGTTGCCCTCTTTGATGGCTACCATGAAGTCGTTGTTCAGGCCTTCCAGAGCGTAGATATCGTTCACTTCGTCGGGGCGAAGTTCTTTGAGCCATTCAAGGAGTGCAGCCTTGCTTCCGTTGGATTCGATCTCGTGGATCATTGCGGCAAAACCTTCGCCATTCTCTCCGAGTCGAGCCACCTTCGAAGAATAGTCTCTCAACATTGCAGGCAGTGGGTCTAGAAACTGCATGTCCGCCAAGGCGGACGATACAAAATTTGTGTACTTAAAGACTTTCACTCCTTGATAGGGCTGTTTGCCCCAGAACGCTATTCTTGGTGTACTTACGAGCAGTGCCAGAGTGCCTGCCATCGGATCAGGAGTCTTCTCGAATGGATCAAGTACGCGCATGGGCATCTCTGGGTCGAGATGCTGATCAGAATCCCAAACCGGCAGTGGTTCGATGGGTAGCCTGTCTTCATTGCGGAATACCGGCGTGGCGCCAGAATACAGAGATTCGTCTGTAATGGAAATGACTCCGTTCCTTACAGAGCAAGTGAGGTTGTATGTAAGTTCATCCAAGGACAGATTTGGATCCCCGATCTCCCTGAATGTGACATGAAACTCATCCGTCTTCGATTGAGAACCGTCGGGCTTGCGAAACGCCACAAAGTTTGATCCGCCTCTAATCCCGGTCCATTTTGCGCGTGTAGTGGTCTGTGGTATGCCGTTAAGAATTCCATCGATGCTGAAGCCGTTGCCCACGCCTTGCAGGAACCGCAACGCATCGAGGAAGTTCGATTTCCCGCTAGCATTTGCCCCGACGAGGAGGTTGAAATGGCCGAGCTTGAGATCGACGCTCTCCAAGCTCTTGAAGTTGCGGATTTTGAGTTCGGAGATCACGGCCACGGCCTCGCGGTGTTCCGCATCTTCCCGGCAAGCTCAAAGTCGCAGCCGGGGTCTGCTGAAGTCAGTGTAGCCTTTTGTGGGGCTTGCGGGAAAGAGAAGGGCGTGACTGTATTGGTGCTCACAGCCTCACCTTCCCAGCGCCAGCGACGGATCGGCGGAGAGCGCGCTGTCGGCGAATTCGCCGGATAGGAAGCGCGGCCATGCGGCGGCGGCGATCATGGCGGCGTTGTCGGTGGAGAGCGCTAGCGTGGGGAAGGCAATGCGCAGGTCGCGGCGGGCTGCTTCGGCGGTGAAGCGGGCGCGAAGCTCGCGGTTGGCGGCGACGCCGCCGGTGATAAAGATGCGGCGGACGCCGAGAGATTCGGCGGCGGCAAAGGTCTTCTTGAGCAGGTCGCCGACGACGGCGCGCTGGAAACTGGCGATGAGGTCCAACACCTGCTGTGAGCACAGGGCCAGCGCTTCTTCTTTGGATTGCGGGGGGCGGGGAGGAGAAGCAGGTCCTTCGACTCCCACCCCAGGGACGAGGACCTGTCCCTGGGGACCCCGGTCTCGCTGCGCTCCCTCAGAATGACAAGCGGTTGGCGGTGGGAAAAGCCGCGCGGCGCGAGCCTTCGCTTCTTCGCGCAGGCCCTGGAGTTCGACGTAGCGCAGCACCGCTGTCTTGATTCCTGAAAACGAGAAGAGGAAGCGGGGGTCGAGCTTCGCGATGGGCGCGGTGCGGGCGGCCTTCGTGCGCGGCGCCTTGCCGGCCAGATGGAGTTTGGTCTTGATTTGCGAAAACGAGAACGGGACGGTGCGCGGGTTGCCGTAGAGGGCGAGGGCGTCGATCCAGGGGCCTCCGGGGTAGCCGAAGCCGAGCAGCTTGGCGACCTTGTCGAAGGCCTCGCCGGCGGCGTCGTCGAGCGTGCGGCCAACCAGCGAGTAGGTCCAACCTTGGAATGGGGCGCCATGAGCCGGACGGCAGAGATAAAGGTGCGTGTGCCCGCCGGAGACGACTAAGGCAAGTGCCGATTGTTCGCAGAGATTCACATTCCCGTTGTCATCCTGAGCGAGCGTAGCGAGACCGGGGTCCCCAGGGACAGGTCCTCGTCCCTGGGGTGGGAGTCGAAGGACCTGCGCTTGAGCCTCGCGCTCATGCAACAGCACCGCATGGATGTGACCTTCGAGGTGGTTGACGGCGATCAGCGGCAGGCTCTGCGCGAAGGCCAGCGCCTTGGCGTAGGTGATGCCGACCAGCAATGCGCCGACTAGGCCGGGGCCGGAGGTGACGGCAATGGCGTCCAGGTCGCCAAGGGCAATGTTTGCCTGGGAGAGAGCGGCGCGGACGACGGGGACGATGGCCCGGAGATGTTCGCGGCTGGCCAGCTCCGGCACGACGCCGCCGTAGCGGGCGTGGGTCGCGATCTGCGAAGCGACGACCGAGGAAAGCGTGCGCGCCCCGCGCTCGACCACCGCCGCGGCAGTCTCGTCGCAGGAGGTTTCGATGCCGAGGATGAGGCCGCGCTCGCTCATACCTATAGTTTACCGGGCTCGAAGATCCGGTCCGCGACGGATTACTCTCAAAGAAAGCCATGTTGCCCGCGACGCCCCAATTCGATGCGGCTCTCCAGATCATCGCCCAGTTGCGCGCGGCGGGGTATGAGGCTTATCTGGCCGGCGGATGCGTGCGCGATCTGCTGCTGGGCCGGGAGCCGAAGGACTATGACGTGGCGACCTCGGCGACGCCGGATGTGGTGCTGGAGATGTTTCCGCGCACCTTTGCAGTGGGAGCGCACTTTGGGGTGGTGCTGGTGGCCTCGGAGCCGGAGGACGGGCCGGTAGGTTCCGAAGGGGCAAGAGGCGCGGAGAATATGACCGAGGTGGCGACCTTCCGCTCGGATGGGGCGTATACAGATGGGCGGCATCCGGATGCGGTGCGGTATACCAAGAGCGCCGAAGAGGATGTGCGGCGGCGGGATTTCACCATCAATGGGCTGCTGATTGATCCGTTGCGCGGGGCAGGACTTCAAGAAGCAGGTCCCCTTCAACAGGCTCAGGGCAGGCTTTCGACTGCGCCTGGCGCAAAGAGCACGCCCAACTCCGCTCAGGATGACAGATTGTTGGAGAGATCCGCGGTGATCGACCATGTGGGCGGACTGGCTGACCTGGAGGCCGGCGTGGTCCGCGCCATCGGCCAGCCGGAGTTGCGTTTTGAGGAAGACCATCTGCGGATGCTGCGCGGGGTTCGCTTTGCGGCGCGCTTCGGCTTCGAGTTGGAGGCGGGAACGGCCGCGGCGATCCGGCGGCTGGCGGCGAAGACCAAGGCCGTCAGCCGGGAGCGGGTGCGCGACGAGCTGACCAAGATGCTCACCGAGGGCCATGCGCGGCGGGCCTTCGAACTGCTGGAGGAGACTGGGCTGCTCGCCGAGGTGCTGCCGGAAATCGCGCGCATGAAGGGCGTCGAGCAGCCGCCGCAGTTTCATCCCGAAGGCGACGTGTGGGTGCACACGCTGGGGCTGCTCGAACAACTGGAGGCGGGCTGCTCGCCGACGCTGGCCTGGGGGGCGCTGCTGCACGATGTGGGCAAGCCGCCGACCTTCCGCCGCGCCGACCGCATTCGCTTTGACGGGCACGCCGAAGTGGGCGTCGCCATGGCCGCGGAGATCTGCCGGCGCTTCCGCTTCTCCAATGACGAAACCCGGCAGACGCTGGCGCTGGTCGAGAATCACATGCGCTTTGCCGATGCGCAGCGGATGAAGACTTCGACGCTGAAACGGTTCTTCCGGCTGGAGAACTTCGACGAGCACCTGGCGCTGCACCGCATGGATTGCCTGGCCGGGAGCGGCAACCTGGACCACTGGAAGTTTGTGCGGGAGCGGCGAGCGGCGATGCCGGAAGAAGTGGTGCGGCCCCAGCCGTTGATCACTGGACGTGAATTGATTGCGGCGGGATATCGGCCAGGAGCAAGCTTCAAGGAGATGCTGCGGGCGGTCGAGGACGCGCAACTTGAAGGTGTGATCGGGACGGCGGAGGAAGCGTTGCGCATGGTGCGGGAACGGTTCCCGCTAGACTGATCTATTGAGCGTGGTAAGGCCACACGGCCGCGTGACATCGAATAGCCTGAGTTACCAGCCTCTGAAGCTCTTCGCATCTGGATTCGGCTTCAGTTTGTAACTGTATTTGTCTACGATGCCGGCAAGGTTGGAGAGCGCCCCGGGAAGTTTGCCTGCGGCCAACTGCTCATTGGCTTCCGCCTGAAGGAAATTCGTCGCGGAAGCCAGCTCCCGGCCGGCCGATGAAGTTCGCATTGCTCCGAACGGCGGACGCTTGCTTCCAGATTTCCCGGCATCCGCGGCAAGCTCCGTCAGCGTCAGCGTCAGCAGACCGTCCTTGCGGCGCGGTATGGGCGCCAGCACGCTGCTGACCGTTTCCAGTTGCACATCGACGGCAGCCCGGTTGAGCCAGATGATTTCCGATTTGCTGGTAACCCATAAGGTGCTTTGTTTGGTGAATCTGGATTGAATGAACTCCAGAAACAGGGGCTCTTTTCCGTTCGCCACCTTCAGAAGGATGTGGCCAACCGTGAGGCCTCTCGTTGCGGTGCGCAGGATGTTGATGAGGACCTCCCGCTCTGCTGAATAGCTGGCAACCCGCTTCCATCGGACAGATTCAATTGGCCCCTGGCCCGTTGCCGAAATCCCTCGAAGGCTGGCAGGCCGGATTTTAATCGTGCCGAGTTCCACCGCGCCGTCCGGGAGCACGCGAATGCCTTCCCCTACGATCCCTCTGGGCAGCTTCCGCAGCCTCTTCCACCTGCGCGTGGAAAAAAAGGCAAGCACAGCCGCTACGATGGCGGCGACAACCAGAATCACCACAAGAAACCACGGAACGAGATACCAATCCAGGCCGGAGATGTCGGACCAACTCATTTCTGTGAAACTGACTTCAAGCTTTGAGAGCGGGGACAAGGCGAGGAAAAATGCCTTGATAATCGCGGCGCCGCATAGCGCCCAGAGGACGACGCCTGCCGCCAGGAATGCGAAGCGTGGACCGCGGGTGTTGATTCTTGCCGAAAATACTCCCCGGAAGTCTTTTCCCTCCGAGGACGGCGCGGGGGAAATGGACGAGGCGTCAGGCGCCGCGCCAGCTTCCGGGCTTTCGGCGGAGGGTTCATTTGATTTTTCCGGCTGGACCTTGCCGAGCGAATCTCCAGACAAACCCATATGCATATCGCTTCTGTTTATCTTAACCGGACGCTGGGTGTCCCGGCAGGCTTTTGCACACCGATCATTACCGTGATGGATGATTGCTACCCTTTGAATGGTTTATGGATCGGCTCCATCGACCAATTCCACAACAGCCTCCCAGGTCTCGATTCCCAGCTTGATCTCCGGTAAGCAACCGGCTATTCAGTTATGGTTCGCTCTGAGGGTGGGCGAAAGGCTCGTCGCGTCGCGGAGTTGACGTTCGAGTCGAGAGCGAGCGTTGCGTTGGTGGCACAGGCACACGGAGTGAACGCCAACCAGGTCTTCAAGTGGCGGCGTGATCTGAAGAGGGGCGAATTGGCCGAGCCCGATGCGGCAACGACCGCGCTTTTTTCTGTTGCGTTGTCCGCTCCGTGCGAGAAGGCCGACGAGATACAGGAAGCTGGCGCAAAGGAACAACCGGCGGCAAGTGGCGCGATTCACATCGAGTTTCCAGGCCGGGCCATGGTCAGCGTCGAGTGCGGCGCCGATCCGGTGCTGTTGAAGTCGATCTTGGAGAGTCTGCGCAAATGATCGAACTCGATTGCGACGGTGCGCTGCGCAAGTTCGGTGAAGACGTTTCTGAGCAACTGGAGCGCATCCCGGCCGCCTATGCTTTCAATTCATTCGCGCTCCCATGCTATACAGGAGATAGCGGGGACGAGCCAAATGGACAAGATTGTCGGCCTAAAAGAGATTCTCGAACTCGACCCGAAGAACAGCTTTGCACGCTATGGTCTGGCCATGGAACTGGCCGGGCGGGGCGAGGCGGAGGCTGCACTGTCCGAATTCGATACACTGCTGGCCAACGATCCCGGCTATACGGCGGGTTACTTCATGGCCGCGCAAACACTGGCCTCGGCGGGCCGGACGCAAGACGCCATTGCCCGGCTGAAGGCGGGTATCGAGAGCGCCACGCGCAGCGGCAACCACCATGCCGCCAGCGAGATGCAGGCCATGCTGGACGAGTTGGACAGGTAGGCGGGGCCGGTTGGAGTTCGTGGTCTCCCACCCTAGCCGCAAAGACAAGAGTGCGGCGAGGGTGGGCGCCCATCATCCACGCAGCCGGGCGTTTGTCTCCGCTTTCATCCGGATCGCGTCTATACTATTAACATGCCGAAATATTCAATTGTCGTTCCTTTTCACAACGAAGAGGAGAACGTAACCGTCTTATATGCGCGCCTGAAGCAGGTGATGGAGCAGGTGGGCGCCAGCTTTGAACTGGTGTTGGTCGACGACGGCTCGAACGACCGCACCTATAAACTCATGGAAGAAATTGCCGCGGTCGATAGCCGCGTGCTGGTGATCAAGCTGCGCCGCAACTTTGGGCAGACCTCGGCGCTGGCGGCCGGCTTCGACCACGCCTCGGGCCAGTTCATCCTCTCCATGGACGGCGACTTGCAGCACGACCCGGCGGAGATTCCGCTCTTCCTGGAAAAGCTGGAAGAGGGCTACGACGTGGTCAGCGGCTGGCGCAAGGAGCGAATTGACAATTTCCTCATGCGCCGTGTCCCCTCGCGCTGCGCCAACTGGCTGATGGCCAAGCTCTCCGGCGTGGATATTCACGACTTCGGCACCACCTTCAAGGCTTACCGCCGCGAGGTGATCCAGAACATTCCGCTCTACGGCGAGATGCACCGCTTCATTCCCGCGCTGGCCGCCTGGTACGGCGCGTCGATCTGCGAGATTCCCATCACCAACGTGCATCGCGTGAGGGGCAAGAGCCACTACGGCATCGGGCGCACCTTCCGCGTCTTCTTCGACCTGCTGACGATCCGCTTCCTGCTCAAGTACATGGGCCGGCCACTGCACTTCTTTGGCGGCTTCGGCGCGCTGGGCATTCTGGCGGGCAGCGCGATCTCGGTTGGACTGCTGGTCTTCAAGCTCCTCCATCCCCATCAAAATGTCATGGATCAGCATGGGCCGTTGTTTGTGGTGGGCGGCGTGCTGATCGTCTCCGGCATCCAGTTGCTGGCCATCGGCCTGCTGGGCGAGTTGCAGGTGCGCCATTACTTCACCAGCAACCAGCAGCCCGCCGCATACACCATCGAGCGCATGGTCCGCTTACATTCTCCGGAAGAACCGAGCATGTTGCCGGAAGGGTGAAGGACAGGGGTCAGGGATCAGAAAAGCCCAAACCTCCTGGGCATCGCCTGGCGGGGCTTGCGTTTTTGGCCCTGCTCTTGGTTCGTTCGGCATTGAATCCAGATAGAATCGTTACAGGAGGTGCCTCGGCATGATGTTTCATGTGACGTTGGAACCGGCTGAAGATGGCTGGATTGTGGCGGAGTGCCCGGCCCTTCCGGGCTGTGTCTCTCAAGGACGGGATGAGAAGGAAGCGCTGGAGAATATTCGCGAGGCCATCACAGCCTGGATGTGGGCCGAGGACCAGAAGGCCGCGCGGTTGGCGCCGTCCCATCTCTCGTCCATCGTGGTAGCAGTCTAGGCGATGGGCAAGCTCACAAACATCTCCGGCAAGGAAGCGGCCAAGGCCTTTGGTCGCGCGGGCTGGGAAGTTGTAGGTCAGGTTGGAAGCCATCTGGTCCTGAGCAAGCCGTCTCAGCGCGCCAACCTCTCCATTCCACAGCACAAGGAGCTCTCCGTTGGCACGCTTCGATCGTTGATTCGGGCCGCTGGAATGACTGTGGATGAGTTCTTGGAGTTGCTGTAATTCGACAGAAGAAACGATACCCCTTGCGGTAGCCCGCACTTTGGGTTCATTCTGAACCTGAGATGAAAGCCATACAGATTCACCAGACAGGCGGGCCGGAGGTTCTTACGCTGGCCGAGTTGCCCATCCCCCAACCGGGGCCGGGGCAGGTGTTGATCCGCGTGGAAGCTGTCGGGGTCAACTTCATCGAGATTTACTTTCGCAAGGGCGCCTACAAGGCGGCCCTGCCGTTCGTGCCGGGCAGCGAGGCCGCGGGAACGGTGGAGGAGCTCGGTCCGGGCGTCACCGGCTTCGCCACCGGCGATCTGGTGGCCTCGGTGGCAGTGCTGGGCAGCTACGCCGAGTACGCGCTGGTTCCGGCGGCGGGGCTGGTCAAGGTTCCCGAGGGACTGACGCCGGAGCAGGCAGCCGCGGCTATGCTGCAAGGCATGACGGCGCACTACCTGGCCTATTCGACCTGGCCGCTGAAGGCCGGCGAGACGGCGCTGGTTCATGCCGGTGCGGGCGGAGTGGGCCTGCTGCTGACGCAGATGGCCGCGCGGCTGGGAGCGAGGGTGATTACCACCGTCTCGACGGCGGAGAAGGCCGAGCTCTCGCGCGAGGCTGGCGCCTCCGAGGTAATTCTTTACACCGAGCAGGACTTCGAGGCGGAGGTCAAGCGGCTTACGAGCAACAAGGGAGTCGATGTGGTCTACGACTCGGTGGGCAGGACCACCTTCGAGGGCAGCCTGAACTGCCTGCGCCCGCGCGGGCTGCTGGCGCTTTTTGGCGGGGCGAGCGGGCCGGTGCCGCCCTTCGACCTGATTCAGCTCAGCGCCAAGGGCTCGTTATTTGTCACCCGGCCCACTTTGTGGCATTATGTTGCCACGCGGGCGGAGTTGGAGTGGCGCGCCGGCGATGTGCTGGGCTGGGCCGCCAAAGGCGAACTCAAGCTCCGTACCGAGTTTGTCTATCCTCTGACCGAAGCGGCGCAGGCGCAGACGGATTTGGAAGCCCGCAAGACGACGGGGAAGATACTCCTAGAGCCCTAGAAAAACAGTTGTCAGTTTTCAGTTGTCAGTTTCCCGGTGAAATGACAACTTGAGGTCCGTTGTTTCATACGTCTGGGAATCGATCCCCGAGTGCCCAACTGACGACTGACAACTGATTACTGACAACTGATTACTGACAACTGATTACTGACAACTGATTACTGACAACTGGAGCAAGACCATGACCAGGATATCCATCACGCCCAACGACCGGGTCTTCGTGCTGACCGGGGCGGGCGTTAGCGCGGAGAGCGGGCTGCCCACATTTCGCGCATCGGATGGGTTATGGGCCGGCAGCCGGATCGAGGATGTGTGCATTCCGGAAGCGTGGGAGAGCGATCCCTGGCGGGTGTGGGAGTTCTATTCGGCGCGGCGAGCGTCCTGCGCAAAGGCCAAGCCGAATGCGGCGCATGAAGCGCTGGCGGATCTTGAGCGGCGACTGGGCGAACGCTTCTTTCTCTGCACGCAGAATGTGGACGATCTGCACGAGCGGGCCGGTTCCTGGCGGCTGGTGCATATGCACGGCGAGCTGGCCAAGGCGCGCTGCGAGGACGATTGCGGTTTTCCGCCAGTGGAAGACCGAACGATCTATCGCGGCTTGGCGCACGTGGGCCAGTGCGCGTGCGGCGCGCGCCTGCGTCCGCACATCGTCTTCTTCGGCGAGATTCCTCTGGAGATGGATCGCATTCAGGAAGAGATCCGGAAGGCGACCGTGATGGTGGTGGTGGGCACTTCGGGATCGGTCTATCCCGCGGCCAGCTTTGTACATTGGGCGCGGCTGAATGGCGCGCGCACGGTGTATGTGGGGCCGGAGCCGCCGCTGAACGCCTCGGCCTTCACAAACGTGGTGGCGGGCAAGGCTGGGGATGTGCTGCCGGAGCTGTTTCAGTTGGAACAGAGTGAGCGCAAACAGTGGAGTTAGCGCGGTTAGCGGACTCAAGGTTCGTGGTTTCCCACCCTTTCCGCACACCGGGCCCCCAGCGACGGGGCTTTGTCGCTGGGATGGAAAAGGCGCGGAAAGGATGGGTCACGGAGCCGGGTCGCGGGAAGCAAGTCTATTTTCCGGCGGGAACAGAAACCGGCTCGGGCCATGCAAGCGGCTGATTGGCCTTGAGCTGCTCGGCTTCCCGGTCTTGCATGGCTCGCTTGGGAACTTCAACCAAATCCTGATCGTGTGCGGCGCGGTGGACTTCATTCATTGCATCGCGGAATGTGCTTTCGGTAGTTGCCATCGGATTTCCTCCATGGATCGGGCGCGGCGCTTCGGCAGGACGAAGCGCGGGTTGATTTTGTGCGGTACACGCTCTGCGTGCGCCTGCTTGCTTAGAGCATGGACAGAGGACGGATTCGTGGATTCCCATCCGCGACGCGAAGGTCGCGGCACCCCAGCCTGGGGGCAAAAAAACAGGAACGCCACGAGGGTGGTTCACCCACATTCCAGCAGGAGTGAACAGGTTTTAGCGGGACTGGATGTACTCCACGCGCCGGAAGCGCAGGCCGGTCCAGTCCTGGTCGATGGCCACGGCGCGCACGGTGTCGAATCCCAGCGCCTTCAGAGCATCCCAGCCGGTATCGCGATTGAAGTCGCACTTGTAGCGCTTCGATGAGCCCTTGGGATAGGCGAACCAGACGGTTGCGTCGCCCACGGCACGCGCGGCCACCGGCTCGGCCAGCGCGTCCACTTCGCTTTTCCTGGTGACGAACGCAAGCAGGAATCCGATCCGCGGAACCGATTCAATGTGGCTGTGAATGGTGAGCACGGGCAGGCGCGCCAACTCCGGCCTAAAGCTCTCGGGCTCATGCAGGACGACGATCTCCTGCTGATCCTTCAAATTGAGTTTGTCGAATATTCTGGCCATGGATTCTCATGATATTCCACTTCCGGAAATAATCTGCAAATGATTTTGCAGGATTCGAAGGCCAGATTCGTAGTCAAGTCCTAGAAGTTGGGGCCTCAACTCCGCGGCGGCTCTGATATTCCACTCATGGCGCCGCCCGCGGAAGAAATCGAGAATCGCTGCCGCCAGTCTGCATGGTTCCATTCGCCCATCGGCCTCTCCTCGATCCTGCCGTTCACATATTCCGAGTCCGGCTCATAGGAGCTGTTCAGGTAGACCTCGACGGGCACATGTGTAACCTGTACCGCAGTTGCCATGATTTACCTCCCGCGAGAAACCGGTGCAGAGCATGTTACCGCGGAATCCACGAACGCGGGTACTCCATCTCCGGATTCCCGGACCATCAATCCGTCCCTGCTTAGCATTTCCCCGCAAAGCTGAATCGTACCCAGCCGGAATCAACCGGCGCCTTCCCGCAATCCCGAAAACCCCTGCTCTTGTCCCGTCATAGTATTCTGGGAGTTCACGAGAATGTTGGCAAACGGATGCAAGGAAAAATGAAGGAACCTGAAACGAGAACAGTCGAACTCTTTGACACCAGCCTGCGCGACGGGATGCAGCAGCCGGAGATCGACATCTCCGTGCCCAATGCCGTCGGCCTCTTGCAGCACATGGCCGCCTTCGGCGTGCACTATGCCGAAATCGGCTTTGCCGGCGCCAACAAGTTTGTCGCGGACCTGACCGGCGCGCTTTACGCCGCCGATACGGGCGCCATGAAGCTGGCCTTGTTCGGCAGAACGCGCGGACGCGGCGCGCGGGTCCAGGATTGGCCCGACGTGCAGTTCATGGTCGCCCATAAGAGCCGCATTCCCACGGCCGTCATCGTCATCAAATCCCGGCTGCTCGATGTCCAGATGTCTCTGGAAACCACGCCGGAAGAGAATCTGCGCATGGCCTATGAAACCGTCGAGTGCCTGCATGACAACGGCCTGGAAGTCATCGTGGACCTGGAACACGCCATGGACGCCTGTTGCGGTCGGCGCGAGAACGGCAACGCCTGCGAGGCTGATTACCGGCGGCAGACTCTCGACTACTTCCATCAGATGACCGCGCAGTGCGCCCGCCAGAAGGTCAGCCGGATCATTGTCTGCGACACCACGGGCGGCGCGAATCCGGAGGAGGTCTCCGCGGTGTTCGGTGGCTTGGCGCGGGATTATCCCGGCGCGAAGTTCGGCTTCCACGGCCACACCGATCGCGGGCTCGGCGTCGCCAACGCGCGGGCCGCCATCCTGGCCGGGGCGGTGCAGGTTCAAGGCACGATGATCGGAACCGGCGAGCGCTGCGGCAATGTGAACCTGACCACCGTCATCGGCTCAATGCAGCTTCGCGGCGAGGCCGAGTTTGTCTCGTCCGAATCGCTCGCCGGGCTGACCGGCCTGGCTCATTCGGCCTACGCGGCCTTTGGCCTCGAGCCGCCGCATGGCACTCCCATCGTCGGTCCCGGCGCCTTCGGCACCTGGGCCGGAATGCACGGCAGCAGCGAACGCAAGAACCCCGGCGCGTACCTCTGGTGCGACCCGGCCCGAGTCGGCGCCAGCCCGGTGATCGGCGTCAACGCCCAATCGGGAAGAGCCAACATCGTGCTGCTCTCCGAGACGCTGGGCGTTGCGCTGAATTCAGCGCAGGCCCAGGCACTGATGGACGCTAACCTGGCCATGATCGAAGGCGGCGGCTACACGGTCAGCGAAGTCTCCTTCAAGCTGGCCTGCATGAGGGTGCGTAACGGCCTGGAGAATCGCTTCGCGGTGAAGAGTTGGAGAGTGCTGGACGAATCCGACGAGACCGGCAACCGTTATGTGCAGGCCTCGATGCTGCTCGCGATCGGCGACACCGCCGTAACGACGACGCGCGCGGAGGGCTCCGGCCCCGTCGATGCGCTCACCAAGGCCATGCGCCGCGAGCTGGAAAAATGGTACCCGGCCATCGCGCAGATGAAGTTAGGCACCTTCAGCGTCACAGCCCTCGATGTCTCCGCCCACGACACGGCCGCTCACGTCCGAGTCACGGTCAGCTTCAACGCCGACGGCCACGATCCGTGGGTCACCGCCGGAGTGAGCAGCGACCTGAATCAGGCGGCGCTGCTGGCCATCGTCGATGGCTTCCATTATTGGCTGCTGAAAAACGCGGGGTGACTACGAATGCATTCCTGCTCGCGCTGTGGTAAAGTACTTGCCGTGGCTGAAATGCGTCGATATTCACGGCGAATCTCTATTCGGCGCCAAATCCACTCGCGCACAACAGGCCGCATATTTCCTTCGGGAGGGCAAGCCCATGTTGGTCAGCAATTTCAATTGGGGCGGTAAGAGAGTCCTTGTCACCGGTGGTTCCGGCTTCAAAGGTGCATATATGTGCGCCGCTACGCTTGGACTCGGGTCCCGCGTATATGCAACCTGCCGGAATCATATAGACCCGGCCTCATCGTTTTCGCTCCTGGGAATGGATGCAGCGGTGACCCCGGTCAGTCTCGACATTACAGATCGACAGGCCGTCTACGACATGATCAACACCGTAGAGCCTGATGTGATAATCCACCTTGCAGCGAAGGCCATAGTGCCGGTCGGACTGCGCGATCCGCGCCGCACATTGGACGTCAACATCATGGGCACGTTGAATCTTATTGAAGCCTGCAGACGCCTACACCTGTGTAACAGAATCCTTGTCTGTTCTACAGACCATGTTTTTGGTAACGTCAAGCCGGACAAGCTGCCACCAAAAGGGTTCGACGAGAGTGCACGCGTTAGTTACGGCGGACCGTACGACACATCGAAGGCCGCCATGGAACTCGTTGTTCGGATGTACCACTCTACCTATCGGAGGGAGCTGCCAGCCATCGCCATTACCCGCTGTGCGAATGTCTTTGGCTTCGGCGATACGGGTCCACGCCGCGTGATCCCTCTGTTCGTCACGACTGCCAAGGCGGGCACAATACCTCTGAAGTACCGCCTGAATGGCCGCCAGTTCATCTACATTACCGATGCGATTGCGGGATACATCCGGGCCGTCAGTTCTCTGCCCGACGCTCACACCGCTGATTTCCCTGATGGTGCCGAGGCAAAGAGTCCGTTCACACCGACATTCCATTTTGCGATTGAGAGGTATCCCGGAACAGATAATCCCTACGTCAGGATGGAAGCGCTTGCTCAGTTGGTAACTGAGCGTGTCGGGGGACGCGTTGACGAAACCAACTGCGTTGACTACGCCGAAGGGGAGAACCGCGTTCAGGCCCTGGACTGCAGCACCACTCGTCTCGGGCTTTCCTGGGCTCCGCAGGTTCCGATCGAAGAGGGCATCGATAAACTCAATTCGTGGTACGCCTCCGTTGGCGATGAGGCTAGGTTAACAGGGCTGATCCGCTCCGAGATCGGGGCGATCATCTCCTCTCTTGGCCAAACGGTTATGCCCGCAGCGAAGGCGTAACGCATTCGAGCCGTCGTCTCCGACGACCGTCCCAGAGACCGCATTCCTTTTCCGGCTCAGTGGAGTGCGCGAACCAATGCTCGTGCACTCGTCTAAGTTCCGCCCTTTCGTTCCTGTCAGTCGCCACGGAGGTTCTGCTCAAGCCCTCAGACCCGCCCGCCGAACTCCGGCAACCGCATCTCTTCCATCTGCCGCTGCAACTGCTCCATCTGTTGCCGCAGTTGATCCATCTGCTTCGGGTCGATCTTGAACTCCTCCGGCTTGAAGTTCTTGCGGAACTCCTCCATCTGCTGCTTCAGTTCGTCCATCTGCTTCTGATCGAGCTTGAACTCTTGGCCCTTGAAGCTCTCGCGCAGCTTTTCAGCCTGCTGGCGCAACTGCTCAGCCTGCTCGCTGCTCATGGCAAACTGCTCCATCCCGCCGGCCTGCAACTGATCGCGTAGCGCCTGCGCCTCGGCCTCGCCGAATCGGAACGGCTGCCCCAGCTCCGGATTGCCCAGGGCTAACTCCACTCCCTCGCCGGAGGGGAAAAGCTCCTCGAACTCCACTTCGCCGCGCCGCTTCGAGTCCACCTGCAGCGTCAGCGTCTGCGGCTTCCGGTCGCGCAGCACGGTCAACTGGACTCCCTTGCCCTGGTTCGTGCGCAGGGCGCGGTCCCAATCCGCCAGCGTGGCGATGGGGTCGGAGCCGACCTTGAGAATCACGTCGAAGGCCTTCAGTCCGGCCGTTTCGGCCTCGCTCCGGTGCGCCACCTGCTTCACCATCAGCCCGCTGGGCACCCCCAGGTACTCGGCCATCTGCGAAGTCAGCGGCTCCACCAGCGCGCCCACGTTCAGGCTGCTGCCAAAGAACGGAATGTGGAAACCGCCCGGCGGTGGCACGTCGCCCCCGCCGCCGCCCAGCATCCCCATTCCCGGACCCGCCGCAAAGACGTCGCTTCCCGTGCCAATCCTGTTCCAGACATCGTGCTCCATCACCCGGCGGTCTGCCAACTCGACCCCCAGTGTCTGCACGGCGCCGTCCCGGCTGATCTCCAGGCTCACCTTGCGGCCCGCCGGAATCTCCCGCAGCATCCGCCGCAGTTGCTCGGCGCCCTCGACCGTCTGCCCGTTCAGCTTGAGCACCACGTCGTTGATCTTCAGTCCGATCTTCCCCGCCGGAGCGTCATGATCGATCAGCGTGATCACGGCACCGCGGACTTCTTTCAGCTTCAGCGCCTGCGCCTCCTTCTGGTCCACGTCCGCCAGATCCACGCCCAGGTAGCCCTGCGAGCCGGCGCCCAGCAGCAGCGGATTCGGCTCCTGAAGGATCTGCGCAATCTCCCGCATCTGCGCCCGCGCCCCAGTCGGCGTCATCGCCGCCACGGCGCACAGCAGCGCCACCACCCCAAAACATTTGTACGGCCTCAAAAAGTCTTTCATTTCATCCTCTCCTGCATTCTCTGGGTGCCCCACCCATTGTCATCCTGAGCGAAGCCGAAGGACCTGCTTCTTGCTCTTCTGACAAAGGATGGGAAACCATTACCTCACCCGGTCCACACTCTTCTGACGATGCGGTTCCCGGAACGTCACGCCCGTTTACTGAATCTCCGGAACGCTGTTCAGCACCTGTCTCGAAACGGTCCGGATATACGGATTTACGTCCGTATTGGCAACCGAGTGCAGCACCTGCCTCACGCTGGTATCGCCTTCCACCGGCTCCAGAATGTTGATCGCCGCGGTGCGAATCTGCGGGTCGCCGTCGTTCATCAGCGCCTCCAGCACCGCATCCCGCACCCGCACATCCTCGGCCACGTAAGGCTGGAGCCCCTCCAGCGCCTTCTTGCGTACCCCCGCGTTCTTGTCGTAGCGCAGCGCCACCATCAGCGCATCCCGAATCCCCGCCGCCTGGCAACTGTGCCCGGCCTTGCACTCGGCCGCCATCAGCCCCACCGAGTCGTCCCGCACCCCAGCCGATGCCGAGTTCTCGCTGGCCAGCATCAGCAACTGCCGGATCGCCGGATCGTCCAGCGATCCCTCAATCCGCTGCGGCACCATCTGGTTGTACCGTACCTCCACCATGTGGCTGTTCGGCTGCCGCACAATGCTGGATATGCTGGCAATCTCCGCCGGCCCGTTCGCTCCCGCCGTCGATGCCGTCTGCGTCTGAACCCGCGCCGCCTGGGCCGCTTCCATAGCCGCGGCATGGGCGCGATTCTCGGCCAGCCGGTAA
Source organism: Occallatibacter sp. (assembly GCA_049522975.1). GTDB lineage: Bacteria > Acidobacteriota > Terriglobia > Terriglobales > Acidobacteriaceae > Telmatobacter. The sequence continues at coordinate 99,819 of JBEKNI010000002.1, forward strand.
CCACCCAGCGAGCCCGCCCCGGCGCCCACCGCCAGCAGCAGACACGCCGCCGCCGGCGCCGCCTGCAAACTCGCCAAGTTATTCCGCAGCCGCTGCCCGAACCGCTCAAACCAGCGCAAAGGCGGAAGCGCGTCCAGCGCCTCCTCCAACTTCAGCCGCGAGCGCGCCACTAGATTGGCCTCCGGCTCCAGCACCGGGTAAGCCTCCGCCAGCACCTTCAGCGCCAGCAACTGCTCCCGCTCCTTGCGGCACTCCGCGCAGCCGGCCAGGTGACCCTCCAGCTCGTGCGTCAACTCATCGGCCAGCTCTCCATACGCCGCCGTCACCACCCGCTCATGTGCAACTTCGCAATTCATATCCCTACGTCCTTCCAGCCCCTGAAAGTGCCACAATTCCCAACCAAGGCTCCGCCGTCCGCGGGACCCTACCGCAACCCCGCCAACTGTGTTCTCAACTTCTTTGTCGCCCTGAAGAGCGTATTCTTGGCGGTCTCTTCCGTAGTGCTCAGCATCTCTCCAATCGTCCGCAGTCGGAGTCCCTGGTAGTGCTTCAGTTCAAAAACCATCCGCTCGCGCGGCGTCAGCTTCTCCAGCGCCTCCTGAATCCGTTCGCCCAGCACCTTGCGATCCAGCTCCCGGGCCGGGTTTGAAAACGGCCTGTCATCCGACACCGAGGCCAGCAGGTCCATCTCTTCCCCGGAGTGGTTCACCACCACCGCGTGGTCCTCGCGCCGGGTCTTGCGCCGCCGCATCTGGTCCAGGCAAAGATTGGTCACAATCCGGTAAATCCAGGTATAAAACGAGCACTCGAACCTGAAATTCCCCAGGTACCGGTAGGCCTTCAAGAACGCTTCCTGGTAGATGTCCTCGGCGTCGTGCTCGGAGCCGGTCAGGTGCAGCGCCAGCCGGAGAACCTGCTGCTCATACTGCCGCACCAGCGCGTCAAACGCCGCCCGCGAACCCGCCTGCGCCTCGCGGATCAACTCCATCTCCGGCGCGCGCGCCTGCATCCGCTCCTCGGCGCTCTTCTCTCCGTTCATCACCCTGCTCGCAGCCATGCCTGAGCAGGATTCTACCCTCCTGGCCGCGGGCCAAGCCAAACCCGCCTGTCTCTGAACCGGGGATGTGGGGTAGATCGCCGCATCCGTCGCCATCGAATCTGCTCCGGGGGATGAGATTTCTCCGCACAGCGATAGACGCGCGGATCCAGCATAGGTTAGCGGACGGTTGGATGGGATAAGGCGCCCGCAATTAACCCCGGGCGGCCGCCGTTCAGAGCTCCGTGCCCCATCCTTTGTGATCCTGGGCGAGCCCGACTCGCCTCTGCGCGTCACGGCCGGAAATGAACCCGCCAACTTGCTAACTCGCCATCCCGCGAAAGCCTGCCCTGAGCCTAGTCGAAGGGCGGGGCTAACTTGCCAAATGGTCTCCCGGTTCTTCTGTATTCAGCGAAAGAATGGAGAAGTTGGCCCCAACAACCATCCCGTTCATTAGGAGCGAAGTCGAAAGCCTGCCCTGAGCCTGTCGAAGGAGACCCGCTTTTTGTCTTTCCGGTGCACGGGTGGGAAACCACGAACCCCAACCAGTCCCCATTCATCTTGAGCGAGCGCAGCGAGTCAAAGGACCGGTTCCTTGCACATTGCGGCCTAGGGAAGCTCTGTTTAAGTCGGTTTTGTATCAGGGCACGGCTTCAGCCGTGCCGTAAAACGGTTGATACGAAAAAAGGGGCTTTACAGCCTGCGGAAAAACCCAATTGGGCGGTATGCCGGGGATTTATCCCCGGCATAAAGCCAATGGAATCAACGGGGGCTTCAGCCCCTGATGGATGCTTTTCGCCAATTTCGCCTGAAATTCCGAGTTTTTCCGCAGCGCCTTTAGCCCCGGAGGGCGCTGGCGCGTGCTTCCAGCCACCGATGCTCAAGTCCTGCTTTGTATCAGGGCACGGCTTCAGTCGTGCCGCAAACGCAATCGAACGAACTGGGCTTCAGCCCCTGAGGGAAGGTCATCCCGGAGGGAGGCGGGGGTTTCAACCCCCGCATAGGGCAGGCGGAATCAACGCGGGCTTTAGCCCCGGAGGGACGTTTATTGGGAGTTTTTGCCTAAAACCAGCCATTTTCCGCAGCCTCTTCAGTCGTGCCGCAAATGCAATCGAACGAACTGGGCTTTATTGAATACTGCGCCACAATGTCCGCATAAACGCGCCGGAGGCGCAGAGTTTGTTAGCCCCGCGCTTCAGCGTGGGGAAAAGGGATTCCACAAATCTGTTACGGAGTCCCGTAGGGACGGCGCAAGGACACTCTTTATGCAGGAATCGACAGCCCCCGCGGGAAGGTTTCACGAAAAGCGGAACTTAAGCCGAGGTCCCCTTAAGCAGATCAGGCGGAAAGGGAGGGAAGCATGACCCGCGTATTCGATCTACCGTACTCGCTCTTGAAACGGGCCGAGGAACTGGCGCGGGAAGATGGCGTCTTGCTGGATATTTGGGTGACCTCCGCTCTGGCGCGGAAGATCGGTGCTGTCGAGACCGCCGCTGCGTTTTTTGAGCGCCGCTCCGCAGGCGCGGGCAAGGGGCTCAGCTCCTACCTCGACCTCATTCCCGATAACCCTCCCATGCCAGGGGACGAGCTGCCGATGGCTTGAAGTGCAGGCGCGTGGCTCTCGGCTGATTGCGAAAAGAGAGACAGACGATTGGGGTTCGTGGTTTCTCATGTCTCAAACGCGAGACCTTGGCCACCCGCCACAGGATCGGCCTCAACTACGTCTCCTGCTCGCCCTTCCGTCTGCTGACGGCCAGGCTGGCAGCCGCGCAAGCAGCCATCGAAGAGAAGCAGACCGGCCCGGCCCACACCACCAGCTAGTCCGGCCAATCCGGCTCAAACAGCAAGGGCGCAGCCTTCAGGCTGCGCCCTTGCCGCGTTTGGCGGGTGCCCGGACCGAGGATTCCTGCGCTCCAAACGCTGCCTCTACAAAAGCGTTATCCTAAGGGTAGACTCGCTTAAGCACCGAGACTGGGCATCCACAATTCTATGAAGCCTCGGCAGTTGTATTTGGAACTGGTCAATGATGCGGGCGAAAAGCGCCCGATGTCGAAGCTGTACCTCGGGCCAAACCCCAGGTTCGGGGATCTATGCGACACTGCCCGGCTGCCAAGGCAGGTCGAAGCTCCTTTTGAACACGGGATCGTAGCGGGAAAGAACACCTATGTTTACGACGCACATACCTACCACACAAAAGTCCCGCCACAGGGTATTGGCTCTCTGATTGAGCACTACACAAATCCCGGTGATGTGGTGCTTGATCCGTTTTGTGGTTCGGGCATGACCGGGGTAGCTGCGACACGCCTTGGGCGGTCTGCGCTGCTTTCAGATTTATCTCCGGCTGCCGTTTTCATAGCGTACAACCTGAACACGCCGATAGACCACCAGCGATATTTGAATGCGGTACGCGCCGTTGTGGGGCAATGTCAAGAAGTCGAGCAACATCTATATTCAACCCACTGCCGGACCTGCCAGGAGCCAACACCGATGCTATACATGGTGTGGAGTTTCGGAATGCTCTGCAATTACTGTGGCCAGGAATTCTTGCTATGGGATGTAGCCCGGGATGAACGGGAGAGCGTGCGCGAGAGCAAAATTCTGGCTGAGTTCGATTGTCCCCACTGCAGCCGGCCTTTGAAGAAAAGGGAGTTGCAACGCACAAAGCGTTACCCGGTAAGTGTTGGATATCGCTGCTGCGGGGCAGGGCTGAAGGAATGTACGGCACCGCCGGACAACTTCGACCTACAATTATTGGAGCAGCTTGAAAAGGGCCCGCCCGAAAATCTTTGGTACCCCAGGGACCTATTTCCGGACGGCGTTAACACGAGGCAACCGATCGCAGCGGGCATTACGTCCGTCGACAAGGCGTATACTCCTCGCGCCCTTCACGCCATGGCTTTGCTGTGGAAAGTCGTCTCCGCTTGGCCTGAAGAGGACGTGCGCGACAAGCTCCTCTTCACCGTAACGTCGCTCTATCAGCGGGTAACCGTATTCTCGGAATTCAGGTTTTGGGGCGGCAGCGGGAATATAGCTAATTACAACGTACCGGCCATCATGAATGAGCAAAATGTGTTTGCAACCTTCGAGCGGAAAGCTCATACGATCAGTTGGTACTTTCGCGAAGCTGCCGACATTCCCCGGCAGGTCGAGGTCAGCACGCAGTCCGCGTGCTGTCTCGGCCAACTGCCGAGCCGGTCCGTAGATTACATCTTCACAGACCCTCCGTTTGGAGCGAATATCAACTATTCAGAGATGAATTTTCTCTGGGAAAGCTGGCTCGGAGTAAAAACCGATACACGAGAAGAAGCAATCGTGAATAAAGTACAACGAAAGGACTACGAGGATTATCAGCGGCTCCTATGTGGCGCGTTTCGCGAGATGCGACGCGTACTGAAGGATGACGCATGGCTTACGGTGGTGTTCCACAACTCGTCGGAGAAAGCCTGGAACGCAATACAAACGAGCTTGGACGAAGCAGGATTCAGCATTGAGGGAACCCAGACCTTCGACAAGAAGCATGGAACCTTCAAGATGTTCGTTTCCGAGAACGCGGTAGGATACGATCTTGTGCTCCACTGTCGAAAATCAAAGGAGGCAACTAACTACCTCAACGGATATGCCTCCGCAAATGGCCGCGATGATGCCCGTGAGTACATCAATCGCACCCTGCTTGATGGCATGATTTCTTACCATGTTCATTACCTTCACGTTGCTCGGGAAGATGAATTCGACTATCGAAAGCTTTATGCAAACTGGCTAAGGGATGCGCTCCCTCGGGGCCTGGTATCTCTGAGCTTTGAAGAGTTTCGAGAGATAGTGAACGAGTGCGTAGTGACACCTGCCTGAGGACATTGGATCATGAACGCTAAGCGAAAGATTAAGACCCTCCGAGCATTTACCGACGAAGAACGGGAGAAAGCTCATACCCTCCTTGCTATCCGAGTGGCCCATATGATGGGCCGCAAACTCGAAGAAGGGGACTGGGCCGAGGTGTACTGCCGCGCGAAAGGCATTCCTGTAAAGGGATGGAGCAATCTGGACATTGACGTCATGCACGGACTGCTCGGCGTTGAGCACAAAATGATTCGTTACAGTTCAAAGGGCGACTTATCCGAAGCCTGTGGAACAAGCATGATGCATCCATCGGCAACACGGGCCTTCCGGGTTCCGCCGATAACAACCGACGCAACCAATGCAATGTACGATGTTCTCACGCAATACGGGGATCTGATTCGAGGTCGCAAGGAAAAGGTGCGAGAACTGTCCGGCTCTGAAGGTGAGCCGGATATGCGCACCGGATGGCTGTTATGGCAGGACTCTTTGCGGCAATTTCTTTATTTTGAGGAAGAGATGGCGCCGCCCGACCCCAGGAAGTTTGAAGCAAAGTGGGTCCAAAGAGTAAGCAAGAGCGGATCTCGCAAATCCAGTACCAATCTGTGGATTTACGACCGGAAGACTGGAGCAAAACGGTATTCAGTGACAACCGAGGCAGGTGCGAAGATTCAACCATATTTCGATGTTCCGCCTCTCACCGACCCAAACGTCTACATTTTCACCGTCATCGGCGAAATACTAGACACAGGGTTTGTCAGGGTGTGGTTGACGGATGCGACTGCGCGAGAACTGGAGAGAATCATAGGCTCGCTGGAACCGGAATCGTTGAGTAACGCAGTCTTATCAAGCGCCAAACTGGCTATGAAGCAGGACATGGCAGTGGAAATCGCGCGAGAGGTTGCACACCCCTTTATGATCACGCTCGAGGCATACGAAGCCTTACAGGGCGCGTTTCCGGGAGTGAGCGACGAACACTGCTTCCAACGACTCGCCGAACAACTCCGCAGTTAGGCCGGGCATCCGAACTCCGGTCTTTCGGACCTGTGAAGAATTCACTGCCGAAGCTGATTGCCACACCGCAGGTACTTGCAGATAATTACCCTCCGTTGGCGCACACTTATATACAGAAGACAATGGAGCGAAACCCCTGCCACTCGGAGAAGCCATGCGCAACCCCGCCGCAACCATCCCCGCTCGCATCCCAAACCCGCCCGCAGGCCCCATTACGCGTCTAATTGAGGCTTTTCTGGGCGTTTTTCTGCCAATTTCAGCCCCTTTTCTGTCAATTCTAGCCCCTTTTCGCGGGGCAACTCAATCAACTTCCGCTCAAAACAAAGGACTTAGATCGGAAATCGGCCCCACCCCCACCCCCCTATTTACCGTGAAACTGTGAAACTGTGAAGACGGACGCCGCGGATTCCGGCTCTCGGACCTGAGAGGAATCGCCGCGACAAGTTGCAGAGCACTTTCCGCGTCAGGATCCTGGGCGGCTTCGAGAGAATACTTTCCGCCCGGCGCGTGCTGCCTCGCCGCGTCTCCGCGGCCAGAACCGTCCATTTACAATAGAAATCGTGCAGCCCGAAAAGTCATTGCCAATCATTCTCGCCGAAAATCTGACCAAGGTTTATGCGGCGGGCCGAATCCAGGTCACCGCGGTGCGCGGGGTTTCGCTGGAGGTCGATCCAGGCGAGTTTGTCGCCATCGTCGGGCCTTCGGGCTCTGGCAAGTCCACGCTCTTTTACCTGCTGGGCGGCCTGACGCAGGCTACTTCGGGCCGCGTGGTCATCGACGGAATCGACTTTGCCTCGCTCTCCGACGCCCAGCGCACGCGGCTGCGCAAGCACCGCATCGGCTTCGTCTTCCAAAAGTTCAACCTGCTGCCCACGCTCTCGGCCATGGGCAATATCGAGATCGCGCACGAAGTGAGCGGGCGCTCGGCGGGTGGGAAGAAGCTGCCGCTCGACCGCGAGTACCTGGACCACCTGAGCGATCTGCTATCGATCCAGGGGCGCCTGCAGCACCGGCCGAGCGAGCTGAGCGGCGGCGAGCAGCAGCGCGTGGCCATCGCCCGGGCGCTGATTACTCGGCCCGCCATCGTGCTGGCCGACGAGCCCACCGGCAACCTGGACACCAAAAGCTCGGACGCCGTGCTCCAGATGCTGCTGCGCTCCAACCGCGAATTGGGCCAGACGACATTGATGATTACCCACAATCCCGAGGCGGCCTCGATTGCCGGCCGGATTCTGCACATGCGCGACGGGGAGATTATTCGCGTGGAGACCGGCTCCGGAACCGATCCGGCGGCCTTGAGCGCGCCGGCGGCGGTTTGACCGGATTTCGCCCGCCCCGGTATACTCAATCTTGCACCAAGCGGGAGTAGCTCAGTGGTAGAGCATCGCCTTGCCAAGGCGAGGGTCGCGAGTTCAAATCTCGTCTCCCGCTCCATTCCGCCCTCCGGCTACGGCCGGGTTGGCTACGGCGGCATGGGACGTTAGTACTAGAGGCAGCCCTGCCAAGGCGCGGTACCCAAGTGGTAAGGGAGAGGTCTGCAAAACCTTTATGCGCCGGTTCGATCCCGGCCCGCGCCTCCAATCCTTTCAGAGATTCCATTTCAATTCAATGACTTAAGCCGGCTCATCGCTGTTCTCAAGTGCGCAGCCCGCAGTTTGCGGTAGGATGGCTGCATCCTTTGAGGAAGCCTTCCGGTGAGCGTTCCATTCAGACGGGTTCTGGCGGCGTCGCTCGTTTTGCTGGCCATCTTGCTTCTATTGCTGCGCATGGCGAACCTTGTGCAGCATCTGGGCGGGCGAAGAGCAGCGCCGTTCCAACGCACTTCGCAGACCGTCGCGGTAGACGCCGCGAGTCGGGCGCAGGGTTGGGGTGATCGCTTTGGAGACGGCACGCCGGACTTTCTCCGGCTCACCGATCCCGCCGATCAGGCCGCCTTTCGCCGCTGGTTCACGCTCATCGCCGAATACCAGGCGATTCGTCCCAAAGCAGAGGTTCCGGCGGAGATCACCGATTGCGCCAGCCTGCTGCGCTTTTCCTATCGCGAGGCGCTGAAGCGCCACGACGATTCCTGGTTTCTGGCTACCGGCATCGAAGTGCTGGCGCCGCCGGGAGAGATTCGCGCCTGGCACTATCCCGGCACGCCTCTGGGCGCGACGCTCTTCCGGGTGCGGCCGGGGAGTTTCGAGGCCGCGGATTTGACCAACGGCGCGTTTGCGCAGTTTGCCGACGCCCGCACGCTGGTCGAGCGGAATGCTTACTTCGTGAGTCGCGACGTGCATCAGGCACAACCCGGCGACCTGCTTTTTTTTCGTCAGTTCGGCCAGAGTTCGCCCTGGCATTCTATGATTGTTGCCGAAGCCGGTTCACAAGCGCGCGTCGTCTATCACACCGGACCCGATCGTGGTTCCTCAGGCGAACTGCGCCGCGTGCTGCTCTCTGAGTTACTGGACCATCCTCAGCCGCAATGGCGGCCGGTGGCTCAAAACCCGAACTTCCTCGGCGTTTATCGCTGGAGTATCTTGCGAGGCAACCCATGAGGTACCGTAAGTCGCTGTTTGCCGTTCCTTTGATGCTTCTTCTTGCCTCGACCGCCGCGCTCGCCGACGGCAAGGACGCGCCGCGCTCCTTCTCTCTCTCCACCTCGCGGACCTTTTCTCCCGGCGAGAGCGTGAAGATACAGCTCTACGCGAAGAATGTCCCGGCGCTGGAGTTCAGGGTCTACCAGGTGCGCGACCCGCAGAAGTTCTTTGCCGGACTCAAGGACCTGCACAGCTTCGGAGTCAAGAGCTACTCGCCTGAGGAGAAGATCGACCAGCGGACCTTCCTTGAGCGGATGCATGACTTCAAGGCCGATCTGTGGTGGCGCGTGCGCCACTTCTTCCGCGGCCAGTTTACCGATGAGGCGCGGGACAGTTTTCGCGAGGGGCAAGGCAAGCTGGGCAAGAAGAGCCAGGTGGTGGGAGCCACCGGCTTTGCGCGGATTCCGCTGCTCAACGAGAGTCAACTGGTGGCGCGCTGGAAGCTGATGACACCGCCGGTCATCGTGAGCGAGACGCAGCAGTTGCCGGTCGACGGGCTGGGCGCGGGCGTTTACCTGATTGAGGCCACCGACGGGACTTACAAGGCTTACACGGTGGCTATCGTCACGGGCATTGCAATTGTTGAGCGGGCCGGCAACGGGAAGGCCGATCTCTATGTGGCCGACCGCAAGACAGGCGCGCCGGTGGATGGGGCCGAGGTCGCCCTATGGTCCGATAAGCAGCTTCAGTCGTCGGGCAAGACCGGCCCGGATGGGCTGGCCACGCTCACGATGACCGTGCGAGGAGGCGCCCAGGGCGCGCAACCGGAAGGTGTATGGATGCTGGCGCGGCACGGCGCCGATGCGGCGATCCTCACTCCCGAGGGCTACGCCTTCGGGCCGGACCGGACGACCGATCTTACCGCTTATGTCTACACAGACCGGCCTGTCTACCGTCCGGGACACACGGTACACATCAAAGCGGTGATTCGCCGCCAGAAGGACGACCTACTGCTGCTGCCGGAAGATAAGACGCTCGCATTGAAGGTGACCGATGCGGACAACAAGGCCGTGCTGACCAAAGATTTGCCGGTCTCCGCGCATGGAACCGTGACAGCGGATCTGGATTTGGAGGCCGATGCCGGCCTCGGATACTACACCATAACAATCAGCCGGAGCGGCCAGAATAGCGCTTACGGCAATGTTGCCGGCGAAGGCAATTTCTACGTCGAGGAGTACAAGAAGCCGGAGTACCAGGTAATGGTGAAGCCGGCGGCGCAGCGCGTGTTGCAGGGTAACTCAATTCAAGCCGTCATCGAGGCGCGCTATTTCTTTGGCGAGCCGGTGGCGGGCGCCAAAGTCAAATACGTGGTGCATACCTCGCGGCACTATTGGTGGGATGAGGACGAAGTCGAAGGCGATGAGGCCGAGGAAGATAACTCCGGCGAAGATTCCGGCGAATCGGATTATAACTACGGCGAGACCGAGCAGCAGGAGCAGGAGGGTGTGTTGGATGACAACGGCCGGCTCAGCGTCACGCTGCCCGTGGCCATCGACTCCAAGCAAAACGACCAGGACTACCGCATCGAGGCGCGGGTGACCGACGCGGCCGAACGCGAGGTCGCCGGCCACGCGACGGTGCTGGCCACTTATGGTTCGTTCCGGGTGAGCATCGAGCCGACGAGTTATGTAGTTTCAGCGGGCCAGACGCCCAAGGTGAAGGTGACGGCCCAGGACTATGACGGCAAGCCCATCCAGACGCAGGTGCACATAGCGGCCAGCCTGGAGAAGTGGGGCTCCGTCATGCAGGACGGCTACGTGACGCATCAGCGGACGGAGACGGCGGTGACCGCTAAGGACGCCGCTACCGGCGCGGACGGCACGGCGTTGGTCGAGTTGCCGATTACCGGCGGCGGCGACTTCAAGGTGACCGCCAGCGCGCAGACGCCCGAGCATCGGACCGTCCAGGACTATACCTGGGTCTGGATCTGGAACGGTACGGGCGAGTGGTACAACGAGAACACGCAGGCCCAGATTGCAGCCGACAAGAAGAGTTACCAGGTGGGCGATGTGGCGCATCTGCTGCTGGTCACCGGCCTCAAGGAATCCTGGGCGGTGGTGACGGCCGAGGGCAACAGCGTGCAGTCGCGCCAGTTGGTACACGCCACCAGCGAGAGTGTTGCCTTTGATCTGCCGATCACCGCGAAGGCGCAGCCTAACTTAGTCGTTAGCGCGGTGATTGTCCACGAAGACCAGTTGATTACCGCGCAGAAAAGCCTGAAAGTCCCGCTGCTGGAGCGGACGCTGACTATCACAGCCACGCCCACCAAACCGCGCTTCCTGCCCGGCGAAACAGGCAGCTTCGATGTGCTGGCGGTGGACTACCAGGGCAAGCCGGTGGAGGCCGACTTGAGCTTTGGCGAGGTGGATGAGGCGCTCTATTCGGTGCGCCCCGACGAGAGCGGCAATATCGTGAACTTTTTCTATCCTAAGCGCTCGGTAGAACTCAGTCCGGAGACCTCCTTCGCTTATTACTTCTACGGCGAGGCGGGAACCAAGTCTCCGATGCTGGCACGCTTGAATGACGGACTCTTTCATCCTCGCATGGCGCAGGTGAAACCAGGATCGGACCTGGTGGTGCCCAAGGTGCGCAAGGCCTTTCCGGATACGGCTTACTGGAATCCGAATGTGCATACCGGCGCGGACGGCCACGCGCGAGTTACCTTCGCCTTCCCGGATTCGCTGACTGCCTGGCGGACGACGATTCGCGGCATGACCGACAACGGCAAGGCCGGCAGCGTGGTGACGCGGGTGCTAGTGCGCAAGAACCTGATCGTGCGACTGGCCGCGCCGCGCTTCTTCCGCCAGGGCGACGAAGTTATGCTGCGAGTTATCGCTCATAACTACCTTGAAACCGCCAAGGACGTGACCTTTGCTCTCGATGTCAGCGGGTTGGATGTGATCGGCGGCCAGACGCAAAAGGTGAACATTCCCGCCAAAGGCGAGAATTGGGTGGACTGGCGAGTGAAGGCGCGCCTCACCGGGAATGCTGTGCTGACCGCCAAGGCGCTGACCAATGAGGAATCCGATGCGCTGGAGATGACGCTGCCCGTGCTGCCGTTTGGCGTGAAGCAGCGGGCGGCGGGCTCGGGCGTGGTCTTCTCCGGCGATGGGCAGAGCCAGTGGAGTTATAGTTACCCGGCTAACTCGGATGCGAGCGCGCGGGGAATCACTATTACCGTTGCTCCCAGCGTGGCGGGAACGGTCTTCGATGCGCTCGATTACCTGACGAGTTATCCGTGGGGATGCACGGAGCAGACCATGTCCAGCTTCCTGCCCGATCTGATCGTGGCCCAGGCGGTGGACAAGCTGAATCTGAAATCGCCCATCGACCGCGCCACGCTCAACGATATGGTGAAAGCGGGGATGGAGCGGCTCAGCAGCTTCCAGCACGACGACGGAGGCTGGGGCTGGTGGCCGGACGACCAAAGCCACGTCTTCATGACAGCCTATGTGGTGAGCGGGTTGGGGCAGGCAAAACAAGCCGGCTACAACGTGGACGCCAACGAGGGAAACAAGGGACGTGCCTGGCTGCAAGCCGCGCTGGCCGCGCATAACTACATGATCCCCGACCTGCATGCCTATGTGGTCTACGCGCTGGCCACCACCGGCGGCGCGCCCAAGGAGGAACTCGACAAAGCTTGGGAGAGTCGCGACAAGCTGAGCGACGAGGGACTGGCGCTGGTGGGATTGGCGCTCGATGCTGCTGGAGACAGCCGCGCGCACGACGCGGCACTGTTGCTGGGGCAGAAGGCAAAAACCAACGATACCGACGCATATTGGAGCGGTACCTACGATGGTTTGCTTGAATACTGGGACGATACTTCCAACGAGACGACCGCTTTTGCATTAAAGCTGATTGCGCGCCAGGATCGCTCCAGCGGCCTGCTGCCCAAGGCGGCGCAGTGGCTCGGCAAGCATCGCGACGGCGGCTACTGGTTTTCGACCAAGCAGACCGCGATGGTAATCGGAGGACTCACCGACTATTTGACCCTGAGCGGGGAGTTAGCCAACAGCTCCGATGTGGAAGTGCTGGTCAACGGCGTGAGCGTGGGCCGGCACCACTTCGGTCCCGGTGACAGCTTCGCGCTTCCGTGGCGGATCAAGGTTCCCGCCGCGCAAGCAAGCAATGGCGGCCAGGTGACGGTGCGCAAGAGCGGCAACGGCATCACTTATTGGTCGGCTGAAAACAATTGGTACTCCGCGGACCGCAGGCAATTCCAGCAAGGCCAACTGGCGCTTAACATCACGCGCGATTATTACCTGCTCCAGAAGAATCAGCCTAAGCCAACCGACGCAATCACCTACGATCTTGTGCCGCTCAAGGGCGCAGTTCATGTGGGCGATATTGTGGCCGTGAAGTTGGCGGTGAATGGATCGTACTGGAAGTATATGCTAGCCGAGGACCCGATTCCGGCGGGAACCGAGTTCCTGCCGAATACCGGACTCTACACCCTGAACAGCAAACCCTCCTGGTGGTACGACTGGTACACGCGCAAGGAGTTTCACGACGACCGCGCGGCCTTTTTCAACACCGACTTCGGCGGCCGCCGCGAGTATGTCTACCTGCTCAAGGTGGTCAATCCGGGTAAGTTCGTTATGAGTCCGGCGCAGACCGGGCCTATGTATCAATCGAATGTTCAAGCCACTACCGATCCGGCAACTCTGGAGGTGCAGCCGTGACTTATTTCAAAGACTTGTTTGCCCGTCTTCGCCAGAGTTGGCGCTGGGTTACGGCGCAGTTTGTTGTAACTCTTCTTTTAATTCTTGCGGGCCTTGCCTGGACGCGCCTGCCAGAGAAGCATGTCTGGCAGGTGCTGCTCTCGCTACTCGTGCCGCTGTTGCTGGCCATCTCTGTCCTGGAGTTGCAAGCAGGAACGATGCGCAGCCTGGCCGGCGACGATGGCAAGCGCGTCAAGCTGGTGTGGGGCGCAATGACGTTGCTGGCATGGATTGGGGTGGCGTGGATTGCCTGGGCGCTGCTGGACTGGTGCGACGACCAGTTTCCGCAGTGGGCGAGTTATCTGAATTCGAAGGCTGCTTCAACTGCGCGGGCAAGGCTCTTTACCTATGAGAACATTTATCTCTGGATGACCTACGTGGAGTGGGTCTTCCGATGGATCGTGGTGCCGGCCAAGGTCATTCCTTACGCCATGGCCTCGGCGCAATGGGGCCTGCGCCTGCCGTGGCGCAGTGTAATCCGGCTCTTGTGGAACTGGCGCTGGTGGCTGGGCGTGACCATTGCCGCGTTGTTCGGTGTCTGGCTCCCCGGTCGCTTCTTTGCCACGATACTGAGTGGAACGCCCCATGCACAAGTCCTGCATGAAATCTTGAGGCTGGCTACCGCCTATTTGCTGGCGGTGGGAAGTTGGGTTTTGCTGCTGGGCTGGGCTGCCGTGCTCTTTGGCCGCAGGCAGCAGAATACCGTCGACGCGCTGGCGCTGATTCTCGGGCAGACGGGCCCGCATGCAGGCGAAGAGAGTGCGGAGAAGCCGCCTCTACCGGAGAGTGAGTAACGCGCTCTGCGGAACGCCGTCGCGCAGCCACTCCAGAACCTGCGCGCGGCCAAAGCGGTCAAGAAGCTGCTGAGCGTACCAGCCGGCGGCGCGGTGCGCGGCCTCTGACTCGGCCTCATTGGTTGCATGAGCCAGCTTGTCGTTGATCGACTCGGTAGTTAGCGCGGGTCGCTGCCCTCGCCGCACATCGCCTGGCCGGACTGAACAGGACCAAGCCTCCACCAGCCCTTCGCGCAGCCAGAGCGGTGTGCGGGTATTGGCGTTCTCCTCCACCAGCGCATGCAGAAACTCGTGCAGCAGCGTACCTTCAAGCAGCTTGCGTGCGGCCAGAGTGTGTAGCGGCTGCACCGCAATCAGATTCCCCTCCGTGAGGGCCGCCACAAACCCAGGCGCCAGTGTTGCATCGCGAAAGGCCGGCGTCGAGCGGTAAGTCCGCACCGCGATGACAGCGCCCGGAGCAAGCCCGCTGCGGCTCTCGGCCTCGCTCAAAGCTCGCGCCAGAGCCGGAAGGTACGACGCGTCCACCGACTCACTGGTTTCCAACGTGAAGCCCTGTGCTGGCAGGTTCCGCCAAACTGCGCCGGTGGTCTCCTCCGCAACCGTTGCGCCGGGAAAATACTGGGTAAGAATCTCGCGATAACTCCGTCCCTCGCGCGCCATCTCCGCTGCGCCGGCCTGGCACAGCCCCACACCGTGTCCCGAACCCCGGCCATGGAAGAGAAAGCTGTCGCCCTGTGCGGCAATCTCGAACCAATTGCTTCGAATCAGATTCCATCCCAGCGCGCGGCCCAAGGCCAGCCGAAATTTCTCCGCCGGAATCTCTGTCGCGCCCGCCAAGATCACTGTAGCCCGGCCAGACTCGCCGCGCTGCGCGACAGTCAAGCTCGTCCATCCGGGTGCGGCCAATCCCTCTGCGACCAGCGCCCGAGTCAACTCTGCGCGGGAGAGCGTCACCGACCACTCATTCGATCCGATGCGCTGGCAGTAGGGGTCCACGCGTGAGATCAGCGGGTCTCGCGCAGCGCGACCGGAAGCGCCACGCCCCGGCCAAACCTCTGAAGCCGCCGCCGTGCGCCCCCCGCAGTTCTGATGAAAGAAAGCCTCGGCGCGGTTTCCGTTGTGCCACAAACTCTCTCCCGCGGTAGTCAGCGCCGCCGCGTGAGCCTCGGGCGTCGTCCGCCAATGCACCCACTGACAATGGGTCGAGTCGCAGACATCGAACGCCGTGTGCCCATGGGTTGGAGCGAGCGCAAAGCTGCGCGCCACAACAGCCAGAGCCTTGCGCGATTCCGGCGAATCCGCCGCGCCGCTTTCAGCAGCCACTGCAAGCTCCACGTATCGCTCCACCGGAAGCGTCGCCGCCAGAACCAGCGTGCCCGAATGCGCCGTTACTCTCAGCGGATAAGCCAGCGTCAGCGACTCGCCATGAGCGGCGATCTTATAACTGCCCGTCAGCATTAACTCGGCGGAAGAATGTGTGTGCTCGTTTGAATCAGTCCAGATGAGCCCTGCATTTTTTGCCCGAACGCTCAGGCTCCCCAGCGGCAAGGCGCGACACGTATCGCAAAGCCGTAGCGCCGCTCCCGCAACGGGCGTGACGGTCGCCTCCTTGTCGTGCCACAGCGTCCACAATCCCACGCGAATTGTTGAGCGCGGCGCAGCTTGGCCCGGCGCCGCTGTGGCACAGAAGACGCCCAGACAAAGAGCCGCAAACAGACGCAGCTTCATGGCTTCCTCAGCGGAGAGCGCGCCAGCAGGCTTGCGGCCACCTGCGCCGCGTCCGAGCCGCGCCCCGAGGGCAGGTAGACAGCCACCACCACTCGCGGCGACTCCGCCGGCGCAAGGCCCACGAACCAACCGTGAGTCACGCCGCTGCTCTCCGCGCTGGCTGTCCCGGTCTTGCCGGCAATGGCCACGCCGCCCAGCGATACCGCGCCCGCCATCCCAAAGCTGGCCGAATCCGCCAGCCCTCCAGTCACGGTTTTCGCCGCCGCCGTCCCAGGATGCGCGGCCAGCTCAATCGCCAGCGACCGGTACGCCTCCGCTAACTCCAGCAGTGTCACGCGAATTCCTTCCACGCCCAGCGCCACAAGCTGAATCTGCTCCCGCGTGCGCGGCTCGCGAAAGGCGGCAACCTCTTCTTGCGCCGTCAGCCCCGTGGCAGCCAACAGGCCTCGCGCGCTGAGCGCTTGGCGCAGTTCCGCAGCCGAAAGCGTCCCAGCCAACGCGGCAAAATAGGAGTTGCAGGACCAGGTTAGCGCCTGTTGGGCATTCATAGGCTCCGCCACCGGGTGCGAACAGTTCAGTTGGTGACGGCCAATATGCATCTCACGGCTGCACGCAACCCGGCGCTCTGGATTCCAATCTCCGGAGGCAAGAGCAAAATAGAGGATCAGTGGCTTCAGCGTCGAGCCGGGAGTCGCCGGCGCGCGACTGGCTTCGCCCAGGCGGGCTGAGGCCAGCAGATCCCCCGAGCCGATCTCCAGCACCAGCACCCGCGCATCGGGAGCCTCGCGCGTGGCTTGCTCGACTGCGCGTCGCCATTGCGCGCCGGCGTGAGCGCTGCCGGTCTGCGCCCAACAGGCCCATGCGGCGGTTGCCAGCACCACCAGCAATGCCCCCGTTCGTCGCCAGAAGGAACTCATATCCAGCTCATTGAATCACGGTTCGCGTGCGGAAGCCGGTTCGGCTCTCACTCGCTTGGCTGTCTGGGGTGCGGCTGGATGCCGCGTGCGATCAGCCCGAGTCCGCCAACCAGCAGCACGAGCATCACAATCGTGTTGAAAAGACTCGTGGGCCTGAAAAAAATGTGCAAGTTGGCAAGGATGCCCGCAAAAATAAACAGCGCCCCGCCGATGGTCAGAATCCATCCGAGAACGCTTCGGCCGCGCCAGAAAAGCAAGCCGATGCCGAATAGCATCGGCAGGAGCGTGATGCCGAAGGCGTTCTCTCCGTAGAAGTTCCAGTAAGAGCCCACCACCGTCACTTGGTTGACCAGCAGGTATCCGCCAATGCACACCATCACGAACCCGAGCAAGTAATGACCGAGACCGCCAGGCGTGCCGCCCGCATCGCTGAAAGAACGGTTCTCCATGGCCGGAAGTATAGCAGAGGCCGGGAGCGGGCCGGAGCATCCTCCGGGTTTCAGGTGACGGCGCTCACACCGCGATGCGCGGCATCGATCGAAACTCTCTCGCAAGGACACCGGGCAAAGCTCGGATCATGAATGCGTAATCTGAACATTCCATGAGCATTACTTGCGATGGTCCGCCCGGCTGGGGAACCACGCGGCAGGGAAATGCGTATTTTGCGTTGTGCAGGTGATAAGGGGAGTTGCTGCGGCTTTGGAGATCTCAATCCGCTTCGGTACTGCATGGGAGAACAGCCGATGAGTAATCCGAGGCCGGGGTCTGGCATCAGGTCAAGCCGAAGCGGCTACGAGCATCGCCGCGCCTGCGCTTTCGCTAATTCTCTTGCCGCGCACGCCGGGGCAGGTGTATTCTTGGCGCATCATTTACAGTGTCGCAGGCGACTCTCGGTGATTGAAACTCTGTGGGGAGAATTATGACTGGCAAACATGGATTCCTGGACACGTTGAAGTCCGTAGCCTTTGAAGACGAACCGGCGCCGCCGGAAAAGCATACCCCGGCGCCCGCCGCGCCCGCGTTTACCAGCTTCACGCCGGCGCCGGCTGCAAGCGCGAGTTCGCCGACTTCTTATGCGCTGCCGATTGACTCTGGAGTGGTGGCGGATAACGACGTGGTTTACCAGGCGCTGCTGGCCAAGACCGATTTCGAGAGCACGCCCACCGCGGCAACGATTCACAAGTTTCTCGATCCACTCAAGGCCATCCCGGACACGGTCATGCCCTCGAACGTCAAGTTCAAGACCGCCGTGATTCAGGCCACGGCGCAGGCCGGACTGACGCAGGACGGGATTCTGGGAACCTTCGACACGCTGACGGCGAAGCTGCAACAGGAAAAGGACGCCTTCAGCGGAAAATCACAGCAGTTTGCGGCCCGCGAAGTTGCCGGCCGGCAGGACCAGATTCAGAAGATCACCGAAGAGATTACGCAGCTTCAGCAGCAGTTGGCTCAGTTGTCCAACGAATTGGTGGATGCGCAGGGAAAAGCCACTCATGCGCAAAGCCAGTTCGAGGCCGCTGTGCAACGCCGCTCCAGTGAACTCGAACAGCAGAAGGAGCTCTACGCCTCGCTTCTGAAAGGATAAGAGGAATATCATGGGCCTTACGCCAGGAACTCCCAACTTTACCCAGAACCTGCAAGGGTATACGCCAAAATCATTCTGGAAGCGCCCCGAGGGGCCGTTCGGCATGGTCGTTCTCGTGGCCTTGATTGCCGCCGGTGTCTACGGCTTTTCCCTCATTCTTCCGTTTCTGATCACCATGCTCACGGACACGCTTCACATGGCCATGCTGGCTGCCATCCTGATTGCGGTTCTGTGGCTGGTCTTCAACCCGACCTTCCGCACGGCAGTTACGAATCTCTTCGAGAATGGGGTGCGCTTCTTCGCTTCGTGGGTGGTCGAGACCGATCCCATCGGCATTCTGCGCAACAACCTCGACGACATGAAGAAGGCCAAGTACGAGCTTGACCAGACTCTCCAGCGCTTCGCCGGCAGCGACGAGCGGCTCCAGCGCAGCATTGCCGCCAAGTCCGATGAGATCAACAATCTCGGCCACAAGGCCCAGAAGGCCCAGCAGATGGCGGCTGCCGCCACCGATCCGATGGAGAAGGAACGGCTCCAGTTGGAGGGCCAGACCTTCCTGGAACAGGCCGGAATGTTGATGCAAGGCGTCAAGCAGCTTCAAGCGCTCGAGGACCAGACCTCGAAGATGCTGAAGACCTTTCAGCACTGGTCGCAGATCTCCGACAGCAAGATTCAGCGCACGGAAAATAAAGTCAACTTCCTGGCCGAGCAGCGCAAGATGATTCTGGACGCCAAGGCTACTCTGGGCGTGGGCCAGCAACTTCTGCGCGGCAATCCGGAGCAGTTGAAGATGGTCGATATGGCCCTCGAATATCTGGAAGACGACACCTCGCGCACCCTGGGGGAGATCCGCGAGTTTTCGCGCTATACCGACAAGTTGCTGACCGACGACCAGATCGAATCCGGCGCTGCGGCCGACGAAGCGGCGGCCAAGTTCGCCGAGTTCAATCAGAAGCTGCTGACCTCCGGCAACCAGGCCACCGGGGCGGACATGATTCACGTTCCCGGGATCGATACGCAGCCCCAGGCAAAGATGCCCATCACGCTGGCCAGTGTGGCCGCATCCAGCGACAAGTCCGGCAGCGATTACGACAACATGTTCAAGTAGGCAACGAAAAACGAATTCTTGTGAAGGGAAGAAACAAATGCCGCGTTTGAAGCCGCAAGCGAAGTTATTCCTGATTGTGGTCGTAGCAGCGGGCGCGATCTTCGGGCTCCGTTCCGCCATGCAGCATGGCCTGATTCCAACCCCCGGCATCATGAAGTCCATCGTCGCGTCCCGCGTAACCCTGCCGCCTCAGGAGGAGGCGCAGGTGGCCAACGTCCAGGCGCTGCCCTATCCGTCCACGGTTCCGGCCAATGTTGCCGCGACGCACATCACATTCGATGTCTGGGAGTGGAATGCGATGTTTTCGCTGATCTATGCCAACGGCGGCCCGGATACCACCAAGGGTTCGCTGATGGAGAAGTACGGCGTGAACCTGACTCTGCACCGCGAAGACTCGAATACACAGATGGGCAACGACCTCACCAACTGCGCCAAGCAACTGCACGATGGTGAGAAGACCTGCTCGTCGGGCGCCGAGGCAATTGTGGTGATGGGCGACAGCGGAGGCCAATGGCTCTCGAACCTGAATCCGATCCTGAAGAAGCTGGGGCCGGAGTATCAGGCGGTGATCATCGGGGCGGTGGGTCGTTCCAACGGCGAGGATGCGCTGCTCGGCCCAGCCGAGTGGAAATCGAATCCGCAGAGCATGAAGGGCAAGACCGTGGTCGGCGTCATTCGCGATGGCGACTGGAATATAGCACTGAACTACATGGGGTCGAACGGCCTCAAGAACAATCCCGACCTGAAGACCTATGATCCGGATGCGGTCAACTGGATCGCCGCTCCGGACGAGGACTACATCAAGGCCGTAACCGACGTCTTCATCCCCAACCGTTGCGAGGACCGCAAGGTCGTCAAGGATGGCCGCGCAACGGGTGAAACCAAGAATGTTTGCCCGGATGGCGTCGTCACTTGGACTCCTGGAGACGAGCAGGCCGTTCACGGACGCCCAGGCACGGCGAAGATCGTCTCCTCCCATGAGTACGCATCGCAGATGCCGGCCGTCATTCTTGGCATCAAGAAGTTCTTTGACGACAATAGTGACGAGATCAACGGACTGCTGGCTGCAAGCTTCCAGGCCGCCGATCAGGTAAAGGCCTTTGACGCCGTGCGCCGCAAGGCCGGAGAGATCTCGGCCACGCTCTACAAAGATCAGACCGGCGATTATTGGTATAAGTATTACCCAGGCTTCCGCGATCCGAACTCCGGCCAGATGCTGGGCGGTTCGGCGGTCTTCGGCTTGGAAGACAACGTCAATTATTTCGGCCTGGACGGCAAGCATAACAACAATATGCGCGCCACCTACGAGACCTTCGGCAAGATCGCCACCATGAATTATCCGCAGCTCTTCAAGGACAATCCAATTCCACCCTACAAGGATGCGGTCGTTACCAAGTTCATCTTCGGCGCGCAGTCCTTGCTGAACACCAGCGGCGTGCAGACCGCCAGCGCGGAGACGGTGGACTACGCCAAGGAAGCCCAGACCGGCACGGTGCTCGGCCACAAGGCCGTGTACATCAACTTCGCGTCAGGCTCCGATCAGCCGCTGCCCGACAGCATTCCCACATTGAATGAGTTGAAGGATTCCCTCGCCATCAACTCGCAGTTGGCGCTCCAGATCGACGGCTACACCGACAACGCCGGCAGCGACGCGGTCAACATTCCGCTGAGCGAGAAGCGCGCCCAGGCCGTCAAGCGCTACTTCCAGCAGGCGGCGCCGATGAGCTTCCCCGATTCGCGTTTCAAGCTGGTAGCCGGACACGGCTCGCAGGATCCCATCGCTTCGAATGCAACCGCCGGAGGCAAGGCGCTCAATCGGAGAGTCGAGATCACGCAGATCGGGCAATAATTTAACCGGGGGGGCGCAAGTCTCCCCGAATCCTCTCATCCGTGTGTAAAGCATGAATCACGCTCTCGCTGTGTTTTCGCCCAATGCGGTTCTGAACAAGAACGCAGTGCGTATCCTGATTATCTTTCAGGTCGCCATTGTGATTCTGTTGTGGATCTTCAGTCCTTTCGTGCTCCTGCCCAAACCGGGCGAGGTAATCAATGCCTTTGAGGATTTGTGGGAGCAAGGGCTCGGAGCGGAACTGATTACCAGCTTTTATCTCAACCTCCAAGCTATCGCCGTATCCACCGTCGTAACGCTGCTGCTGGCTTATGCGACAGTGATGCCCTTCTTCCGCCCCATCGTCGCTCTTCTCAGCAAGCTGCGCTTTCTTTCGCTGGTCGGGTTGACGTTCTTCTTCACGCTGATGGCCCGGAGCGGCCATGAGCTGAAACTGTCGCTGCTGGTCTTTTCGGTCTCGGTGTTTTTCGTCACGGGAATGGCCGACGTCATCAACGGCATTCCCAAAGAGATGTTCGATCTGGCGCGCACGCTGCGCATGGGCGAATGGCGCGTGGTTTGGGAAGTGATCGTACTGGGCCAGATAGACAAAGTCTTCGACGTTCTGCGCCAGAATGCGGCGATGGGCTGGATGATGCTGACCATGGTGGAGGGAATTGTCCGCTCCGAGGGCGGCGTCGGCACCATCCTGCTCGACCAGAACCACCACTTCCGGCTGGCCGCGGTCTTTGCCATCCAGTTGACCATCCTCCTCCTGGGCCTGCTCCAGGATTACGGTATCGGACTGGCCAAGAACATGATGTGCCCCTATGCGGCGCTGACTCTGGAGAGGACATAATGGCAGCCCCAACGTATAGCCTCGGCAAAACTCTTTTGAAAATCGACAACGTCTCTCTCGAGTATGACGGCCGCCCCATCTTGAGCGGAGTTACCGCCGAGGTGCGCGACATCATCGTGCCGGGCAGGGTGCAGGGGCAGGTGGTGGGCATTCTCGGCCCCTCCGGCTGCGGCAAAACCACCCTGTTCCGCATTATCGCCGGGCTGCTCCCGCCCACCTCAGGCCGTGTCTCGGTGAATGGCTTCGATCACCCGGTAACAGCCGGCGAGGTCGGCGTGGTCGCCCAGAGTTATCCGCTCTTCGAACATCGCACAGTCCTCGGAAATCTGATGCTGGGCGCCAGGAAGAAAGAAAAAGACTCCAAGGTCGCGCGGGACAAGGTTATGGAGCTGCTGAACGAATTCGAACTGGCGGACAAATACAACCTGTATCCCGCGCAGTTATCGGGCGGACAGCGGCAGCGGTGCGCCATCATTCAGCAGATTCTGTGCAGCGAGCACTTCCTGCTGATGGACGAGCCGTTTTCCGGCCTCGACTTGATCATGCTTGAAAAGACCTGCGAGCTGATCGCCAAGGTCTCCGACATGGACGATCTGAATACCATTATTGTGGTGACCCACGACGTGACCGCCGCAGCTTCGGTGGCCGATCATCTCTGGCTCATGGGCCACGAGCAGGCCCAGGATGGAAGCGTTCCCACCGGCTCCCGAATCCAGAAGCAGTACAATCTGATTGACCGCGATCTGTGCTGGCAACCGGGCATCATCACCACGGCCCGGTTCACAGAATTTGTGCGCGAAGTCAAAGAAGAATTCAGGAGGTTGTAAATGAGCGGCAAAAAAGAAATTGAGCTTCTGGTTTGTAAATGCAAGGATTGCACCCACTGGGAGATCGGCAGAGAGGTCTTGATCTGCAAGACCTGCGGCTTGGTCTTGCCTGCCAAGATCACCGTGGACGATCACCACATGCTTCATTGGAAAAAGCACGAGCGCTAACTCGCTGGCGCCGCTGCTCCTGCTGGCTGCGATCAAGACGGCGCTGACAGCCGCGGGGAGTTGCGCGAAATCGCAAGGCGGCGGGAGATTCTAAAACGAGTTTCAAAAATGGTTGCCGTAACTCGGTTGCAATCCCGCAGGGGTTAAAACCCCTTGCTTTTTCGGCTTTGTTCGGCACGACTAAAGTCGTGCCCTGATACAAAGCGGGTCTTGAAACACTCTCTAAGACAGAGACGCCATGATCGCTCATCTGCGCGGAAAGCTCATTCACAAGCAACCCGGCCAGGCCATCGTCGAGGCAGGCGGGGTGGGGTATGACGTCACCATCTCCGTGCCCACCTTCACGGCGCTGCCCTCCGTGGGCGGCGAGGCCGCGCTGCACATTCACACCCAGGTCGGCCAGGATCAAATCGCCCTCTTTGGCTTTCTCGATTCTCAGGAAAAGCGCCTCTTCGAACGGCTGATTACGGTCGGCGGCGTCGGCCCCAAACTCGCCATCAAGATGCTCAGCGGCCTCTCCGTAGAGCGCACGGTGCAGGCCATTCGCGGCCAGGACCACGCGCAACTGACGCGCATTCCCGGCGTGGGCAAGAAGCTGGCCGAGCGGCTGGTGGTCGAACTCAAAGACAAGCTGGACGATTTTGCCATTGCGCCTGCCGCCTCGTCGGTACGCGGAGCCGCGGTGGACGATGTGCTCTCCGCGCTGGTAAATCTTGGCTACCAACGGGTCGCCGCGGAGAAGGCCATCGAGCAGGCCGTCGCGAAAGAGGCCGGGTTGGCCGCCGATTTTGACGGGCTCTTCCGCAGCGCGTTGAAGGTGATCCGGTAGACTGGTTTCCATCATGGCTCGCACCGCAAAACCCGCCCCAGCCGCCGCTCATCTTCGCCCCGAAGGCCTCGCCTTTCTGCGCAATCTGGCCCGCCACAACGACCGCGAGTGGTTCACGCCGCGCAAGGCCGTCTTCGAGGCTGAACTGAAGGAGCCGATGCTGGCCATCATCCGCAAGGTGACGGAGGCGATGGAGAGCTTTGCGCCCAGCTTTGTGAGGCCGGCGGAGAAGTGCCTCTTCCGCATCTATCGCGACACCCGCTTCAGCGCCAACAAGCTGCCTTACAAGACCCACGTTGCGGCGTGGTGGTCGCATCAGGGGATGGAGAAGACCTCCGGGGCAGGCTATTACTTCCACATCGGCGCCAAGGAGGTGGTGATCGCCGCCGGGGCGTACATGCCGGAGAAGGAGCAGTTAGCCGCTATTCGCCACTGGCTGCTGAAGCACCACGCGGGGTTCCGCGAACTGTTGCAGAAACCCGCGATCCGCAAGGCATTTGACGAAGTTGAAGGCAATGCGCTGACGAGGCCGCCCAAGGGCTTTCCCTGCGAGCATCCGGCGCTGGATCTGATTCGATGCCGGCAGTGGGGGCTGGCCGCGACCCTGCCGGCCGAGGCAGCGCTCGATGCAGGCTTTGCCGAGGTGCTGATTCGCCACTTCCGGCTGGCCGCGCCGGTGGTGGATGCGCTGAATACACCCATTGCCGCTGCTTTGGAACCGCGCAAGAAGGTGCTCTTCGGGCTGGATTGAGGCGCTGGAATCTGTTCCTGATTCAAGGAGCCGGTTGTGGTTCGTGGTTTTCCACCCATGCGCCAGAAAAAAGGCGCATGGATGGGGCACGGAGCTTTTGTGGGACTCACGGCTCGTTTATTTCTGGACGTAACTCGTCGCAACGAGTTGGGGTGCTCAGGATAACAGCGGCGAGGGTGGGGTGCCCGACGCGCGAGGGAAGAAGCCAAGGGCGGCGGCCGGTTCCGGGTACAGTTTTCTGGAACGGCTTCAAGATGGCATTTGCTCTCCATTTTTGCTGCTCAATTGCGCAAGCGCTTGCGCAATTCAATCAAAAAAAGAATCGTAAGTGATTGATTCTGATATTGTTGATTTGGTCATCCAATTGCACTATAGATAGATGAATCTTCTGTCTCCGGAGGAGCGTATCTGTTATCAGCTCCTGAAAAAACTCATCTGTGCGCTGACCTCGCCGACCCTTGCTTTTGGTCCCGCGGCAATTGACCCTCCCCTGAGCTGCGGCACATTTCCGGATCTTCCAGACTGTAGTTGGCTCAGGCCGCCGGACGACTGGTTTATCGCAAGTAGATACGCGGATGTCGATCTCACAAATTGAAGCTCAAGAAAGGAACAGGATGAAGAGGCAAACCAAATGGGTTCTATTCCTCGGTATAGTGTTGCCGTTCTCGCCGTTGGCGTTTGCGGGATCAACTACGATCGACTTCGAGGAATACCCCGAGTACACGCAGATCACCAACCAGTACGCCGCTCAATTCGTCACCTTTGACAATGCTCTCCAGTTGGTGGCGCCGTACTACGACTACATCGACCTTCCTTCGCACTCGGGCAGCGGAGTGATTACCAACGATCCCAACGATCCCATCACGGTCTACTTCCTGGGGCCAGTTTACGGTGTAACCGGATGGTACGCCGATCCGGATGGCGTGACGGTGACTGCCTACAATAGCGTCGGCGGGGTGCTCGACACCTTTGCGGGAGCTGCCGTGGATGGATCGGATTTGGAGTTCTCCGTAGCCAGCGGGAGCTCCATCGCATCCGTGACCATCAGCGACGATTTCGGCAGCCCGGATTCCGAGATCGTGGACGATCTCAACTACACGGTTGCGCCTGAACCTGGATCGTTCGTGCTGCTGGGCACAGGGCTGCTCGGCCTGGCCGGAGCTTTGCGCCGCAAACTTGCCCGGTGACCGGTTGACCGGGCTCGAGATCGAGGCCGCCATGGGCCGGATCGGGAACCGCCCTACGCACAAGGAGAGATCATGATTTGTAGCCGTAAATCCGCTTCCCTCGTCCTCGCTGCGGCCGCATTGGCCTTCAGCGTCACCCTGACCTCTCACGCACAGAACAAACGGCTGCTGGTCACCCAGAAGATCGATGAGAAGGTGCTCGCGACCCTCAAGGGCAACACTCGCCCCGAGGCCATCGCGGCCAATGATATCGGCGCCGTACCGACGAACATGCAATTGGATCACATGATGCTGCTGTTGCAGCGTCCGGCCGAACTGGAAGCCGAACTGACCAGGTTCATCGACGACCTGCACGATCCGAAGTCGGCCAACTTCCACAAGTGGCTGAGCGCGGAAGAGTTTGGAGAGAGATTCGGACCGGCCAAGAGCGACGTTGCGGCGGTCGCCTCCTGGCTCGAATCGCAGGGCTTCAAGGTTAACGTGGTCTATTCCAACAGCATGTTCATCGATTTCTCGGGGACGGCCATTCAGGTGGAGACGGCCTTCCACACGGAACTGCGCAACTACGAAGTGAACGGCGAGATCCACTTTGCCAACTCCCGCGATCCGCAGCTTCCGGCGGCTTTGGCTCAGGTGGTGCGCGGCATTGTCTCTCTGAACGACTTCAGGCCAAAGGCCATGCATGAGCTCATCCACCAGGCGCATGTCGATCCCCAGTCAGGCACCTTCCAGGCCGAATACTCGCACGGAGGAACAGGCAAGGGCGGCGGGCTGGAGCACGACTACACAAATGGCGGAGGCTATGAAACCATCGTGCCCTGGGATCTGGCGAAGATCTACAACATCGCGCCTCTGTTCAGCGCGGGCATCTCCGGCCAGGGGATGAAGATTGTGCTGCTGGAAGACACCAACCAATGGAACTGCGCGGGCACCGCCGCTCCGGGCAACACTCCCGGCGTGACGTGCAGCGCCACCAGCGACTGGGCCGTCTTCCGCAACACCTTCGGCCTTGGCCGTTACACCGCCGGCAACTTTTCGGAAGAGAATCCGGCTCCCCAGACGGGAGCGAACAACTGCGCCAATCCAACGACCGGGAGCGGCTATCCCGCGGGCTCGGGCATCAACAGCGACGATTCGGAAGCGGCCATCGACGTCCAATGGGCTTCGGCGGCCGCGCCCAGCGCCTCCATCGTGAACGCGGCCTGCAGAAGCACGACCGTTTTCGGCGGGACGATCGCGCTCTTGAACATCCTCTCCCATCCCAACGCGGATAACGTCGATGTTGTCAGCATGAGCTACGGCGAGTCGGAGGAATCCAGCGGAGCGACCCTGAACGCCTCCTTCAACGCCGCCTTCCAGCAGGCCGTGGCCCAGGGCGTCGGCATCTTCGTTTCGACAGGCGACGAACTTGCGGCCAGTTCCGGCGACCGGGATGGCATTACCATCAGCGGCTGGATGTCCTCCCCGTACGACGTCGCCGTCGGCGGCCTGGATTTTGCCGATAACTATCTGGGCGAGGGCTCCAGCTACTGGAATGCGTACAACAACGTCTGGTACGGCTCCGCAAAGTCGTACATCATGGAGCAGCCGTGGAATGACTCTTGCGCCGGAACGCTGCTGGCGCATTACGCGACCGGCTCCTACGTCACTTACCCGCCCTCCGGTTTCTGCGGCACCACCACGGGCGCAAGTTACCACAACGCCAGCGGCGGCAGCGGCGGTCCCAGCGCCTGTGCCACCGGAGCGCCGTCCGTCTCGGGTGTCAACAGCGGCACCTGCGCCGGATATCCCAAACCCACCTTCCAGAGCGCCTACCTCGGCTCCATGGCGGGCTTGGTCAACGATGGCGTCCGCGACACTCCGGATGTCTCTTTGATGGCCGCCAACGGACTGTGGGGACACTATTACCTGGTTTGCTTTACCGACACAACCTCCTCCGGCGCCGCCAATGGCGGGATAGCCTCGTGCACCGCGGTAGCGCCTATTCACTGGGCGGGCTTCGGCGGAACCTCTGTTTCGTCGCCCATCATGGCTGCCATTCAATCCCTGGTTGTGCAGAAGCAGGGCAGCTTGCAGGGGAATCCGAATCCCCGCTACTACGCGCTGGCCGCCGCGGAGTACGGGCCCGCCGGCAACGCGTCCTGCGACTCCAGCCTGGGCAACGCGATCGGCAGCTCCTGCATCTTCAACGACATCACGCTGGGCGACATCGACGGCTATTGCATCGCCAATCGCAACGGCACCTATTACAACTGCTACCACCCTGGGGCCACGTACGGCGTGCTTTCGACGAGTAACACCGCGTATCAGCCGGCTTACCCGACCGGGCCGGGCCAGCCTTTCCCAACGAGCAGCCCCGGCTGGGATTTCGCCACCGGCATCGGCAGCGTGAACGCCTACAACCTGGTGATGAACTACGGCGGGTCTCCTGGGCCTGCTGGAGTCAAGAAATAAGCCGGCGTCAGAACCGAACCCGTAACGGCAGGGAGCGCGGCATGCGCTCTCTGCCGTTTCTCTTTTGTGGCGTCGTTTGGGCTGTGTCGAAGGAGGAGTGCGGAGCCCTCCGCTATATTACTATAGTCCAAATATATACCGTGAGCTTAGTAACTTTACTGCTCGAAAGCAAGGTGTTAGTTTTGGGCCGTTGTTGATCGTTGAACGAACAACGAAGGCTACGGCATTTTCAGATTCCCCGTTTGCAAATCCGTAGACGCCAAGCCGGTATTCAGGACAAGGAAGATTCGTCCCTGGAGCGGGCCTATCGTTTGTCGAGATCACTGGAAATGTCGTGGTACAAACTCCGCGCAGCACAACGGATGAAGCAGCGCTTCATCAGGAGGATCAGATCCATGACTACCGCAACATCCGCCATTACGACTCAAGAGACCTTAATCGCCGGCCCCAATCAGAAGTATTGGGATCTGGGCCTGAAATGCCACCAAGAGCAGTATTCCGCCACCGCCACGATGCAGGCGCTTTATAACGCCTGGATGCCGCCGTTCAGTCTCAACCTACTGGCGGCCATTGTCGGCGCTCTATACGGCGACACGTATTGGGCGAGGACGAAGATGGACCGCAACCTGCTGGCTTACAACCTGCAGGCCGCTCTAGGGATGAACCCGAGCGACTGCCAGAAGGCGGCAAATTACGCCTTTTCAACATGGTATGGGCTTCAGGTGCGAGATTACCTGGGCGAAAATTCGAATATCCCGAAGTCTGGGAATATCACCAATAGTCCGGATGTGATTCTGAACGGCCAGACGCCGCTCTCGACCCAGCAACTGATCAATCTGTGGAATGTCTACAACTGGGATCCGGCGCCGGGGCTGATCAACTACGCCTACGGACGCGCCCAGAGCATCAATATTCAAGTTCCCATCGCTTCGCCGGTGCTGAGAATGTACTATAGCGACCAGGGTTTCAACCCTCCTCCGAGCAGTTGGGTCAAGCTGTACACCTTTGGCAACAACAGCGAGACTGCGCCGTTGCTGGGGATGACTCCTGGACCGATTCAGGTGGGCGGCCGGGCGGCCAATGGGGGCGCGGAGAACGAGGCCTTCCAGCTCAAGGTGCCGGGCAGCGGCCACTACTGCGCGATTTCGGTGGCGGGGACGGAATTTTTCACCAACAACCCCTCGGATTCCGGCACCAATTGGGACTCCTACGAGTGGCTAACGAACAACGGGGCTGCCGGCTGGCACAACGTCAACGTCGCATCCGGCAAAGTGGAGACGCTGAGGTTCTATAACCAGGACGCCACGGCCGAGCATTTTGTCTTTGAAGCGCACGCCACCAAGGTGCCGGTGGGAACGACCGTCTCGCTGGCATTTGAAGACAGGCAGCTGGCGAACGCTTCTCCAACTCAATCGGCGAAGATCTCCAACTCGTACCAGGTGGTGACGACCGAAGCGCAGGTGCCGGCCAACTCCTCCGGGAATCTTGTCGTCGGCATTGACAAGTCCCTGCCAGCCGGCGCCTCCATCGATTGCCGCTTGCTTTGGGTTCTGCCGGCAGGCCACAAGAACTACGCGCAGGCGGTGACCAACCTGGGTGCGACCAGCTCTCTGCAGAAGAATGAATCGGTGCGGGTGCAACTGGGCAACTTTACCTTCATTGGGCGCTGATCTATCCGGGCTTTTCCGGGAGAGTTCGGGGAAACCCGAATTTCATCGGTCAAAAGGCCTGGGAGCGGATACCTTCAACCTGGTCCCCGGCGATGAATCCAGTCTCCGGGGACCTGAGTTTTTCACACCTGCCAAGCAGGTTGCGCAACAGACAAACTACGGGCGATACAACGTGGAGGCGGACTCGTTCGGCCTCAGCCGCTTCCGCCGCGTTTAGAATTCAGGCCTTTGCTCAAGCAGCATTTTGTAGTAGTTGATCGCCAGCATTGCATTGCGAACACACTCTTTTAGTCTGCCGTCCGCTAAATCCTGTTTCGCGGCCCACTCATGACATTCCGCTTCCAACTTGAGTGTCTCTTGGTCTGTCTCGGTGATCATCCCAGCCTCCTGAGTCCCTGTTCTACACGAACTTGCGCATTAATCTGCAAATCCTCCTGCCCGCCACCGAACATTGCATGGGATTTCCTGAGGAACCGCTAAGAACATCCGCTCTAGTTCCTACAGTATCGTCATCCTTCGCCGATGGAACGTCTCCAAATGCTCATCGGCGGGTATTCCCCATCAAATTAGTGCTTCGGAGTAATTTTTCACTCGAATGTGCCGGATCCTGAGTCCAATTACTCCCGTTATCTCTTCGCTGCCCACGCGTCTAACCGTTCAGCCCGCCTGAATCCTGATCATTGATATACTATCGTTGGCGAAGCCGAATTCTATGTGATCGGCGTCATAGGGGCTTGGCGGGTTACCGGGTTCATTTTCCGGGAGAAGGAAGACCATGGGAGCACTGCTTGAGTCCATCCACTCGCCCGCCGATCTCAAGCGCCTGAACTTTGCACAGATGACGGAGCTGGCGGAGGAGATTCGCGAGTTCCTTATTCAGACGCTCTCGAAGACCGGCGGTCACCTGGGCCCTAACCTCGGAGTCGTCGAACTGACCTTGGCCCTGCACACCGTCTTCAACACCCCGGAAGACAGGCTGCTCTTCGACGTGAGCCACCAGGCCTACATTCACAAGATGCTGACCGGGCGGCTGGAGCGCATGGAGACGATCCGTCAGCCGGGCGGGCTGAACGGCTTCATGCTGCGCACCGAGAGCGAGCACGACTGCTATGGCGCGGGACACGCCGGGACGGCTCTGTCGGCGGCGCTGGGCATGGCCGTGGCCCGCGATCTGGCCGGCGGCAAGGAGCATGTCATCGCCGTCGCCGGAGACGCAGCCTTCACCAACGGCGTCACCTTCGAGGCCCTGAACAATATCGCCGAGCAGACGAAACGGCTAATCGTCGTGCTCAACGACAACGAGTGGTCCATTGACCGCAACGTGGGCGCCATCGCCCGCTACTTTCACAAAATCGTTACCAACGAGCACTACAAGAGCCTGCACGACCGGGCCCACCGCATCATCGAGCGAGTGGGCGGCAAGACGGCGGCCGAAGTGGCGCGCCGCGCCGAAGAGGCCGCCAAGAGCATGTTGTGGCCCTCCATCCTCTTCGAGGAGTTCGGCCTGCAATACTTTGGCCCCATCGACGGCCACAATATTTCCCTGCTCGTCGAGACCTTCAAGTTTCTCAAGGCTGAGGACCGCCCCGTCCTGCTGCACGTGCTGACGCAGAAGGGCCGCGGCTTCCAGCCCGCGCTGGACGGTCAGAAGAAGTTCCACGGCCTCGGTCCCTTCGACGCGGAGACCGGCGAGACCAAGCCCGCAGGCCAGCAAACCTACGCCGAGGTCTTCGCGGCAACCCTGGTGCAACTGGCCAACCGGGACGAGCGCATCGTGGCCATCACCGCCGCCATGCCCAGCGGCACCGGACTTGATCTTTTCCGTCCGCATCACCCCAATCGCTACTTTGATGTGGGCATCGCCGAGGAGCATGCGGTGGTCTTTGCAGCCGGCATGGCCACGCGCGGCTTGCGGCCCGTCTGCGCCATCTATTCGACCTTCCTGCAGCGCGCCTTCGACTGCGTTGTCCACGACGTGGCCCTGCAAAAGCTGCCGGTGCTCTTCTGCATGGACCGCGGTGGCCTCTCCGGCGACGACGGCCCGACGCATCACGGCCTCTTCGACATCGCTTACCTGCGCGCCGTTCCCAACCTGGTTCTCATGGCTCCGAAGGACGAGGATGAGCTGGCCGACATGATGGTAACCGCCCTTCAACTACCCGGCCCCAGCGCCATCCGCTACCCGCGCGGCGTTGGCCCCGGCGCGCCCCGCAAGCTTGAGCCGCAACCGATCGCCGTCGGCAAGGCCGAGATTCTCCAGGACGGCTCAGACGTGGCGATTCTCGGCCTCGGCCCCATGACCGTGCTGGCGCGGGAGTTGGCCGCCCGTTTGGAGCGCGATGGATTCTCCGCCGCCGTCATCAATCCGCGCTTCGTCAAGCCGCTGGACCGCCAGATGCTAGCCGCCTACGCCAACCGCGTCGCCGCCTTCGTCACCTTTGAGGATCATGTAAAGATGGGCGGCTTCGGCTCGGCGGTCCTTGAGGCTCTGGAGGAGTTGGGGAGCAGTGTTCCGGTCGTCCGCATCGGCTGGCCCGACCAATTCATCGAGCACGGCAAGGTGGATGAGTTGCGCGCCAAGTACGGCCTCACGGTCGATGCGGCGCTGGCGCAGGTGCTGCCGCTGCTCAGCGCCCGTCGCCCCGTCATGGAACCGGCCATCGCGGCAGGTATATAATCCGCAATGATCCCGGAAGCTGGACCGGCTCCGGCGGTGGCGCGGTTTCTCCCTCGGCGCCCACGAAAAGGAATGACGATGAGAACCCTCAAGGCCCTGCTCCTTCTCGCCCTGCTGCTGCCCGCCGCCGGCTGCAAGTACCTCCACGGAGGCAGGCCCGGCACCGAAACGCTGATCTGTCACATTGATTCCGATGGCGCCATCGGCCCGGCGGTCTCCAGCCCGGATAGCCGCCACTCGGCCTATGTGGCGAGGGCCGGCGCCAAGCGGCGTGTCACGGTCGATGGCAAGCAGGAGAAGGCTTACGACTTCATCGAGGTCACCAGCCTCGTTTTCAGCCCGGACAGCCGCCGGGTGGCCTATGTGGCGTTGGTGGGCGGCAAGCAATTGGTCGTCGTGGATGGCAAAGAGGATAGACCCTACGATGAGATCGACGGTTTCCTCTTCAGCCCCGACAGCCGGCGGGTGGCGTACATGGCCAAAGCCGGAGCGAAGTGGAAGGTCGTGGTGGATGGCAAAGAGGAGAAGCCCTACGACCTGGTCGCCGGGCCGAGCCTCGTGTTCAGTCCCGATAGCCGCCGCGCGGCCTATCTGGCCAGGGCCGGGGAGCATTGGCTGGCCGTGGTGGACGGCAAAGAGGGGCCACTCTACGATGACGCCCGCGGACTCATCTTCAGTCCCGATAGCCAGCATCTGACCTATGTGGCCAATATCGATGGCCAGGCCACGGTCATGGTCGATGGCAAAAAGCAGGGCGCCTACGATGACCTCGGCAGCGCTTTCGCCGATGACTTCAGAGTTCTCTATAGCCCGGACGGCCGGAGCATGGCCTATGGCGCAAAAATCAATGATCGGTGGACCGTCGTAGTGAACGGCAAGAAGGAGAAATCCTACGATGCCGTCGGCGCTCTTGTCTTCAGCCCGGATGGCCAGCAGGTGGCGTATGCCGCCCAGACTGGCGACAAGTGGACGGCGGTGGCCGATGGCAAGGAAGGGAAGCCCTACGAGGCAATCAGCCGGCTTTTCTTCAGCCCGGACGGCCGTCGACTGGCCTACACGGCTGAATCCGGCGGGAAGACGATTGCCGTGGTGGACGGAGACGAAGGCAAGCCTTACCCCGCCATCGTCGAGGCGGATTCCATTGTGCGCGTATACAGTTGCGAGCAAGCCGACTGCTGGGAGACCTTCTACGGGGAGAAGCCGCTCATCTTCTCGCCGGACGGCAAACGCGTTGCCTACCAGGCCAAAGTCAGCGAGAAGCGGTACAACGCCGCCGAGAAATGGGCTGCCGTGGTGGACGGCAAAGAGCAAAGCGCCTACGACGGCATAGGCGGCCTGGTCTTCAGTCCGGACAGCGCCCATGTGGCCTATGTGGCCGGAGCAGGGGCCAAACAGTTTGTCGTGGTGGACGGCCAGGAGGGCAAGCAATACGATGGTCTGGTGAAAGGGACGAAGTGCGATTTCGATTCCGCTAGCCAGCTTCATTACTTGGCCAAGAAGAACTCCTCCGGCGACGGGAGGAGCTATGACATTGTTCTCGTCGAGGAGACGATTCAGTGACGCTGGGCGACTGAAGGGCTTTCGCCATTTGGCAGGATCTGGCTGGCCTCGGACAATGCGCAAAGCGGGAAGAACCCGTTGATCCGGATGACTTCACACAAAAATGGTTCATATGGTCCTTTCTTTTGGTGTATAATGAGACCATCAGGAGGTGTGGCGATGGCGCATGCTCATTCCGCAATCACCCAGGCAAAACCGGCAGACTCAATCCAATGGAAAGTGAAACGCCGCGCGTCGCCTGCTGGAACAAGCGCGGGACGGCCTGGACCGGCGAGAAACCTCGTCACCCTTGCCTTCGAGGCGGGCCAGGGACTTGCAAAGGCGGATGCATCCCAGCTCTTTCGCAGAGTAGCGGCAACCTCGACTCTCCCGCCGGGGCAGCTTCGCGCTGAGTTGATCCCCGATTCCAGTTGGAAGAGGGCGGGGCAGAGGCTTGGACCGCAAGCCAGCCAGACCGCGGCGCGGCTGATGCACGTTCTTTCCGTCGCCGAGCGTGTCTGGGGCAATGAGACCGATGCAACCGAATGGCTCAACAGTCCGCATCCGGAGTTGCGCGGCGCAACCCCCTTGTCCTTGCTCAAGACCGAAGCTGGCGGACGCGCGGTCGAGGCGCTGCTGGGCGCGCTTGAGTTCGGGTTTCCCGTCTGAGGATCGGAGGCGCGCGCCGGATGATCGTCTTCCGCATGCACGGAATCTTGCACGACACATTCGATTCTGCAGGCCCCTTTCTGCAGCCGGGCCGCTGGCACTCGGCGGGGACAAGAGTCATCTACGCCGCCGAACACGCCAGCCTAGCCGTGCTGGAAACGCTCATTCATGCCGGTGGCCGGAAGATGCCACCCAAGGTGATCGCCCGCATTCACCTTCCCGAAGAATTGTTAATCGAATCCGCGCCGTGGATGGAGATGCCCGCTTCGCAACTCTTCGGCGACGCGTGGGCGAGAGAAGCGCGCAGCGCCGTGCTCCGCGTGCCGAGCATCGCGGTGAATCGCATGGAATCGAACTTCGTGCTCAACCCCGGACACCCTGATTTTCCGCGCATCCACCACGATCCTCCAGAGGAGTTTGTTTTCGACCCTCGCTTCTTTCTCGCCGCCTGACGGCCCATAATCTTCTCGGAAACTGAGGTTCATTACGCCTCTTCCGAGAAAAAATCCTCCTGTCTTCTGAATTTATCGTATTCTTTTGTCTATGCTGCGTCTCACCACCACGGTTCTTGCCTGCGCATTGCTTTTGCCGCTGGCGACTGCGCAGCAGAAGGAGCCCCCGATGACTCATCATGCGCACGGCGCGTTCACGGTGAACGTCAAGCCGCTCACGCCGCCGCCGGTCGAAGGGCTCGGCAGGTTCTCCATCGACAAGCAGATCCACGGCGATCTGGAAGCGACGAGCAAAGGGGAGATGTTTTCAGGCGGCGATCCCAAGCTGGGTGAGGCCGGATACGTGGCCATCGAGGTCGTCACGGGAACGCTCGCCGGGAAGCACGGCAGCTTCGCGCTGCAGCACTCGGCCACGATGGATAGGAACGGGCTCAAAATGTCCGTGATCGTCGTTCCCGGCTCCGGAACAAGAGAATTGAAGGGCATCCAAGGCACGTTTACCATCCATATCGAAAACGGCCAGCACTCCTACGACTTCGAGTACACGCTGCCGGATTAAACCGGAGACCTTCCCCTCCAGTGCAGCCGGCGGTACCAGAATCCCGCGCTAGGCCGCGCGACCTTCCCCGCGCGGATGTTACCCTGAATCATTGCACCCATGTTTGCCACCTCACAGCACGCGCACTTCATCGGAATCGGCGGGATCGGCATGAGCGGGATTGCGGAGATTCTGCTCAACCTGGGCTTCCGGGTCTCCGGCTCGGATCTGCGCCGCGGGCCGGTCACCGACCGCCTGGCCCAGATGGGCGCTACGATCTACGAGGGCCACGACGCCGCCAATGTCGCCGGAGCCACGGTCGTCGTCACCAGCTCCGCCGTCAGCGCAGCGAACCCCGAGGTCGTCGAGGCTCACACCCGCAAGATTCCCGTCATTCAGCGCGCCGAGATGTTGGCCGAGCTGATGCGCCTCAAGTACGGCATCGCCATTGCCGGGATGCACGGCAAGACGACGACAACTTCGATGGTGGCCGCGGTGCTCGCCGCCGGAGGCCTCGATCCCACCATCGTAGTCGGCGGCCGCGTCGATGCCCTCGGCTCCAACGCCCGCTTGGGAAGTTCGCAGTACCTGGTAGCCGAGGCCGACGAGAGCGACCGCTCCTTCCTCAAGCTCTCGCCGATCCTTGCCGTGGTCACCAATCTCGACCGCGAGCACATGGACTGCTACCGCGACATGACCGACGTCGAACAGGCCTTTCTGGCCTTCATGGACAAGGTACCGTTTTACGGCGCGGTCACCGCCTGCACCGACAATCCGCAGCTAGAGGCCATCCTGCCGCGCGTCCGCCGCCGGGTCTTCACGTATGGAGTCGCGCCTGAGGCCGACTACAGGCTGGAGTATCTCGAAACACAGAAGGGCAGCTTCGCCCGCTTTGAGGTCGTCAACGCACTCGGTCCGCTCGGTCCCTTCGAGCTGCGTGTCCCAGGCCGCCACAACGTCCTCAACGCCACGGCCGCCGTGGCCATCGCGCATCAACTCGGCATCCCGGCGGAGAAGATCGCCTTGGGCCTCGGTCACTTTCGCGGCGTGGACCGGCGCTTCCAGCATCGCGGCGCGGCTCGCGGCGTCACCGTGGTGGACGACTACGGCCACCACCCCACCGAGATTCGCGCCACCCTGGCCGCCGCCCGCGAGTGCGGCTACCGGCGCATCCACGTCGTCTTCCAGCCTCACCGCTACACCCGCACCAAGGATCTGCTGGCCGAGTTTGGCAGCGCATTTGCGGACGCCGACACCGTCCTCGTACTGCCCATCTACGCGGCCAGCGAAGAAGCCATCCCCGGCGTGACGGCGGAGCGGCTGGCGGAGCAGATCAAACTCGCAGCCTGCGGCGGGAGCCCGGCAGTCCAATTCGTCCCTGACTTCCCCGCCGCCGTAGCCTCTGTAGCTGCCGAGGCCGGGGAGAGCGACCTCATCCTGACCCTGGGCGCGGGCAGCGTCAGCCAGCTTGCCCCCCAAATCCTCGCCGCTCTCGAAGGGAATTGACAAGCTGGGGACACGAGCCTGACTCCGGACGGAATCAAGGAAGGGCATCCGCAGCGTCCAAAGGCCACGTTGATTCTGCTAGCCTTATGCGGAGGTTGCCCCCCGCCTCCCTCCGGGGCTGGTTTTTGCGGAGCCGTTTTGGCATCCAAGGGGATGCGATTTCCCGGCAAGGGATTCCTCAAAGAGTACCTTGGATGCCAATTCTTGTTGGAATGATCCGCCATGGCTGTATAGTGCAATATAGCTCCATATGCCGGGCCTTCTGTGAACGCGCCAGGCGACCCTGAGCATAACCGCGAGGGAAACGGACGGCGTTCCCACAGGAGAGAGGACATTGGCTGGATGATTTTTTCCCGCGTTTGGGCATTTGCCTTGGTTCTGATCGGATTCGGCACGGCCGCCGGGAGCGCCGCGGCGCTGGACGCGCCGCGCGCGCTGCCGCACGCCAA
Organism: Occallatibacter sp.; assembly: GCA_049522975.1. Lineage (GTDB taxonomy): Bacteria > Acidobacteriota > Terriglobia > Terriglobales > Acidobacteriaceae > Telmatobacter. The sequence continues at coordinate 137,535 of JBEKNI010000002.1, forward strand.
GAAAGCCGATTCCCATCTGGCAGAGCCGCATAACGCCAGCCATCATGGCGCTCATGCCGCTCAGCCGGCAGCCAAGTCCACCACCACTCATGCCGGGGCTGGCCGCGGCGGCGCAACCCATGCGACGCGGAAGGCTGCGCGCGCCGGACAGCAGGCCCACATGACCGCAAGAGGCAGCGCGAGAGCCGCCGCGCGCGGCGCGGTCCTGGCCACCCGCCGCCATCGCTACCATGAGCGATTCACCGCCAGTTCTTTTGCCAGCGGAGACTTTCTCGCCTCCGATGTCACGGCCGGCGAGGATCCGGTGGTTCGCCAGGCGGCCATCGACGCGCTGGGCGGCATGAACGGCACCGCCGTGGTCATCGATCCTTCCAACGGGCGTATCCTGGCCATGGTCAACCAGAAGCTGGCCCTCTCGCCGGGCGCCGAGCCCTGCTCCACCATCAAGCTGACGGTCGCCATGGCGGCGCTCTCCGAGGGCATCGTCACCAGCGACACGCCTGTTCAGTTGGCCGGCTTCCGCATGAACATGACGCAGGCGCTGGCCAGGAGCAACAACCTCTACTTCGAGGAACTGGGCCGGGAGCTGGGCTTCGATCGCGTGCGCCACTACGCCAATCAGTTCGGCCTGGGCGAGCTTGCCGGCTACAACATCGAGGGCGAGCAACTCGGCGTCTATCCGGACCAGCCGCTGCCAGAGACCGAGGGCGGCGTCGCCCGCATGTGCAGCTTCGGCCAGGGCGTCTCCATGACTCCGCTGCAACTGGGCGCCTTTGTAGCCGCCATCGCCAACGGCGGAACTCTCTACTACCTGCAGCACCCCGCCACCCAAGAAGAAGCAGCGGCCTTTCAACCCAAGGTGAAGCGGACGCTGGATATCGCCCAGTATATTCCCGACCTGGAAGACGGCATGGCCGGCGCGGTCGAGTACGGCACCGCGCGCCGCCTGCGCGAAAACTTTCACGAGCTGCCCGTTTTCGGTAAGACCGGAACCTGCTCGGATAAGGGAACCCGCTTTGGCTGGTTCGCCGCCTACACAGACGCGCCCCAGGGAAGCCTGGTCACTGTCTTCTTCCTGGAAGGCGGACGGCCGACCTTCGGTCCCCGCGCCGCCGAGCTGACCGGCGAATTTTACAAGAATCTCTGGGACCGCAATTACTTTGCCTCCAAGGGTCTGCAGGACTCGGCATCGGCTCCGGCACCGTCCTCGCAGCAGGCGCAGCCGTAAAGCGGCTCTCTCCCATACGGAAGATGAAGGCGATTCGATGGAGGCAGCCCCACGCACGGTGCGGCACGAAGCCCACCTGACGCCCGAACAGAAGAAGCGCATCGAGCAGGCCGCACGCTTCGAGGGACTCTCGCTCACCGAATTCATGGTGAAGTACGCCGATGAAACCGCCATCCGGTCCATTGAATGGCACACCGCCTGGGCCATGGAAGAACGGGACCGCGACCGGTTTGTGCAGACCTTCCTCAACCCGCCGCAACCCATTGCGGACGAGGGGCTCCCGTCAAGCGCTGCGGGAAGGGCGCGGAGCGGAACCGGGAAGCCTGTGCCCCATCAACACCGCTGCTGTATCCTTAATGGGGGGATAAATCTCACCCCGTCCATTCGCTGGCCCGCGCTGACTTCGCCTCGGGGAAACCTGTGCGCGGGCCACTGGGGAGGGTTCTGATGTCGCGTTCCGCAAAGCTCCTGTTCGAGGGGATTGTCGCCGCCGGTTCCATGCTTCTTGTCTGCGGGGCCGCATTGTCTCCATTGTCCGGCAAAGATCCTACGCCAGCGAGCCCAACAGCCAAAATCACCATCGACTACCCGCTGGAGGGCTCGATCTTTCCGCCGGAGATCACGCCGCCCACGTTTCTCTGGCACGATCCCAACGAGGCCGCCAAACGCTGGGTTGTCGAGGTCTCCTTCGCCCATCAACCGGAGAAGATTCGACAGGAAACGCCCGGCGACTTCATGAAACCGGGCGAAAGCGATTCGCGGGCGGGCGATGCGGCTGAACTGAGTCCCGAGCTGGCCACTGCGCGAACCTGGAAGCCGGATGAGGAGACCTGGGCGAAGATCAAGCGGCTCAGCGTGAAGTCGCCGGCCACGATCACCATCTCCGGATTTGCGGACGGGGATCAAAAAGAGCCGGTATCGGCTAGCAAGGTCACCATCACCACGTCGGAAGATCCCGTCGGCGCTCCGATCTTCTATCGCGATGTGCCGCTGATGCTGTCGCCCGCCGACCAAAAGGGCCCCATTGCGCCGCTGCCCCCATCCGCCATTCCCCTCATCAAATGGCAGTTGCGATACATCGATCAGCCCCAGAGCCGGACCATGATGGAGAATCTTCCCACCTGCGCCAACTGCCATTCGTTTTCGACGGACGGCAAGACGCTGGGGCTGGACATGGACGGGCCGCGCAACGACAAGGGGCTCTACGCCATTGTTCCGATCTCCAAGGAAGTGACGATCCGGAATCGGGATATGATTCGCTGGAGTTCCTTCAAGGAGCACCCCGACGCGGTCAGCGAAGCGCCCACGGTAAAACGCTTCGGGTTCATGTCGCAGCTCTCGCCGGACGGCCGCTATGTGGTTTCTTCGATCGGCCCCCCGGACTTGAAGAGAGAAAACGCCAATGAGGCCATGGCGCCGGATTTCGCGCCCGGGGTCACCAATCGCCTCTTCAGCATCAACTACCGGCATATCGAGTTCATCCAGGTCTTTTATCCCACGCGCGGCATTCTGGCTTACTACGACCGTGTGGAAAAGAAGATGCGGACGCTGCCCGGCGCCGATGACCCGCAGTACGTGCAAACCAGCGCCTTTTGGTCCCCGGACGGAAAGTACCTGATATACAGCCGCGCGATAGCCCGCGATCCGCTGGTGGCCGGCGCTCCGGCTCCCACCTACGCCAATGATCCGAACGAAACCCCGATGCAGTACGACCTGTACAAGATTCCGTTCAATGACGGCAAGGGCGGCAAGGCTGTTCCGGTGGAGGGCGCTTCGCAGAACGGCATGAGCAACGACTTCCCCAAGGTCTCGCCGGACGGCCGCTGGATCGTCTTCGTCCAGAACAAGAACGGCCTGCTGATGCGCCCGGACAGCAAGCTCTACATTGTGCCCTTCGAAGGCGGCAAGCCACGGCTGATGAACTGCAATACCTCCCGGATGAACTCCTGGCACACGTTTTCGCCCAACGGACGGTGGCTGGCGTTTTCCTCCAAGGCGCGCTCGCCCTTCACCCAGCTCATGCTGACGCACATCGACGCCAATGGCAACGACTCGCCGGCGATTCTCATCGACAACACCACCGCCGCCAACCGCGCGGTGAATATCCCCGAATTTCTGAACATAGGGCCGGGGGGCATGGAAAAGATCGACCCGCAGGCTACCGAGTTTTACCGGCTCTTCACCCAGGGCTACGAGTTCATCGAGAAGAACCAGTTGCCCGAGGCCATTGAGACCTTTCGCGCTGCCATCGAAAGGGATCCGGACGATCCCTTGGCGCATTATGGCCTGGCCACGGCTTTGTCCGGAAACAACCAGGAGAACCTGGCGCTGCCCGAGTACCGCAAAGCCTGCGAACTGAACACCACAAACGCTTCCTGGTTCGACCACCTCGCGGTATCGCTGGAGCTGAACGGCCTGGACGACGAGGCCATCGTGAACTGGAAGAAAGCGATTGCGCTCGATCCTCACGATGCATCGGCGGAGACCGACATGGGGATGGTGATGTTCACAAATGGCCGCATCGAGGAGGGTTTGGAACACCTGCGGAAGGCCGTCGAGGTCGGTCCCGAATTTCCCGTCGGACACAATCATCTCGGCCTGGCACTGGCGAAGACGGGAAAGACCCCCGAGGCCGTCGAACAATTTCAGAAAGCGGTTGCGCTCATGCCCAAATCGGCGGAGTTCAACTTCAATCTCGGTTATCTCCTGGAGTCGAGCGGTGACTTTGCGGGGGCCGTGGCTCCGCTGCAGAAATCCGTCGAGTTAAGCGAAGGCAAGGACTGGCGCAGCCTCGCCGAGTTGGGCAAGGCTTATCATAAGCTGGGCCGTTCCGACGAGGCCATCCAGTCCATCCGTCAGGCGCGCGATTTGGCCGTAGAGGATCACGATGACGCCCGGGCCAAGGATTTGCAGGAGATTCTCGATCACTATCAGGGCGAGAGCGCAAAAGCTCCGCCCCGGTAGCGAAATGGGCCTTCTGCCTGCCGGGGATGAAGGTTCTGCTTCCTCGGCGCGAACGCCATTTTACGCCAACCGGCAAGGTTGAGATGGAAGCCCCCCGCAGCACTCCCATCAGGGGGCTCTGCTGGTTCCATTTCGGGAACTGTCGAACACCAAAACAGAAAAATTTTTCGGCACGCGGACTGCGATAGGTATACGCTCAAATCAGTTCGAAGATTTCTATCTCTCGCCTTTCGCAATCCAGGCTTCGCCCCAGACGAGCACCGTTGAATTACGCAACCGTAGGTACGACTGGAGCCGCCATGAGCCTGCTAGAAAAATGCGCCACAATCAACTCTCTATCCGCGAGTGCTGCCAACAGTAGACATTCGTTCAGGCCGGTGGAAGAAGCCGGTCGAGTCCATTCTCCAGAGATGAAGCCGCAGAAACTATGGGCGGCCAGAATGACCTTTGCCGAAGACTTCACGCTGGAACATTCATCTTCCGGCCTGCATATCGGTTTGATCGAGATTCCAGGCAGTTTTTGAGCTACTGCCTCATCTGCGCTACTGTTGGTCCGGCAGAACGCCGGGGGGGCACAGGTATGGATTGCCCAATCTGCAGGGAGCTGGAACGAGCCTATGAGGCTGGGTTCAGCGAGTACATGAGGGCTCGTTCCTCGGCATGTTTTCCCATCTGCATGAAGCTGGCGGCCCAAAAGAACGTTGAAATGGAACGCGCCCGGTACGAACTGGAAGAGCACCGGGGCCTATGCGTCTCCGCCGTCAAGGCGTTTGCACCCAAGCCAGAGGAGTGCGTATCAACAGCTCTGACGCAACTAGCGGCATAACTCCGTCTCCCGTTTTCACTGTCATCCCGAGCAGATCGCAGCGGAGTTGAAGGACCAGCGGTTACTCTTGCCTGTTTCCCTGTCCCTACTTGGCAAATAACAAGAATCAGCGCTCTGCCGTAACGGCCGGTGCGGAGTCAGCCTGAGGATACTTGGGAAAGTTGTAGACCTCCATCATCTTTTCGATGAGGGCGTCGGCCTCTTTTTCGGTAATTCCGAAGGCAAACTTGCGCGTCTTGGAATCCCTATCGATTTCAATCCTGCGCATCGAGTTTAAGGACGCCCAATCGCCATATTCCGAGGCGGCGTATCGCAGGTTATGAAAGCGGCTTGTTGCGATTGTGCGCTGCCTAACTCTGATTCCGAAAAATCGCATCTGAATTGTCATCTCCGCGGGATTCAGTGTGAGTACATGTTTGATGGTGAAAATCATTGTGTACCAGAGGATAACGAGGCAGGCGCCGATCCAGACGGCAATCGAAGATAGCGCAAGAGAAGTTCGAGTAGAGAGATGAATGAATTGCGTCACGACCCACAGGGTGGAATAAGGAAGCATCCAGAGCGAAATTCCCGTCATTGCCGAGAACCAGTCGACCCGCACCGGAATCACCACGCGAATCCCGTCGCCTGTTCGCTCCCACTTGAGCCTGCCCGCCAGCGTTTCCAGCATTGCTCGTTCCTCTTGCTTCCCCGATATTACCGCGCTTTCCCCGCGCACGGCCATCGGCGTTGCTCCTGCATGGCGCCTCTGGAATCGCGGGCATTGAGAAGGCACGGCTTCTTTACCCCGCCCTTTGCGCGCCCAAAATGAATGTGCGGCCTTGCAGTCAAGGGGCCACAGTCTGGCCCGCTCCCGCGCCCCCGGCCTTCACGTCTCCCAGCGGAAGCTCCATGGCGCCGACGCGGTCCCCGGCCGCATCCCGAATGCCGAGGCGAAGGAAGTATGTCCCCTTGACGGGCACTGCGATGCGCTGGGAGATGATGAGGCCGGTCTGGACGAGGCGGAGATAACTCGCCTCGGAGAGATCAAGGTGCATGGAGGTGATCAGCGAGTTCACCACGTCGCCCTCGCCGGTATAGACGACCGCGACGAAATCGATCTGGTCGTGGCGGATGCCATCGGGAGTCCGCCGGAATCCGAGCGTGGCCGCATCCGTAGCGTAAAGGACGTGGTAGTTGCGATAGGGCTCGGAATGAAATTTGGGGCGCAGATAGTTGTCGCGTGGGAGCGCGGCCTTCTTGCCGGTCTTCTCGATCTTCTCTGAGGGCGCGAGGCTGGCGGCGAAGATCAGTTCCGTAGGAGGAATTGCGCCCAGCGTCATCGAGGCCTGCAGGCTCTCATCCGGCCCGCGATGAATGAGCACGCCCGGCGGTTTTCCAGCTTCCGTCTCCGCGGTTGGAATGAACTTGCCGGAGACTCTCTGGGCGGCGGCCAGATGGCGTTGCTCCTGCTCCTCCCGGTCGCGGGCCAGGTAGCCCTTCCGGTACTCGAGATTCAGTTTCTGCCCGTTGATTTCCACCTTGATGCGGCGGAACTTTCCATTCCAGTTGTTGTTGGTCGGGGTATAGGAGACGGTGTAGTAGTTGGAGCCGGTCTCGACCACTTCGGCGACCGCCTGCTCGAGGTCGTTGGTGCTGTAGAAAGACTTGCCTCCGGTGGCCTCGGCGATCGCGCTCATGTAGGAGTCTTCGACTTCAGCCCGCGCTATCGCATGCGGACTGCCGCCGGCGATCAGGCCGCGCGCATCCACCGGGTAGACCGCAACCCGGCTGAGGGTCAGCACGTCGGTCGTCTCGCTCAGGTCGTCATTGAAGTTATCGGTGTCGCGAAAGGGAATGCCGATCAGATCCCAGGGCTCTTCGTACGCCAGGAAGCCGTTGGGCATCGCGCCATTCGAGGCGCCTCGGCCTGCGGGTCCAACGCCGCCCGCGGCCTGGGGCCCAAGGCCGGTCCCGGCTGCGACAGCTACAATTTCCCCATCGCCGGCAAAGATGCGATAGGCATCGGCGATCATTCCAGGGTTGTTAAACCAGATCAGGTTCTTGCGCCCTGGAAAGCCGGCGAGATAGCGCCCCAGCTCCTGCATGCCTTCGTGGAGAATATCGCGGCGGAAGTGCCGGTAAGCGGAGTTCCCGCCTTCGAAGAAGCCCAGGTTCGGCTTGGCCCACCTGCGATTGATCGCTTCGAGCAGAACCTGCTGGTCGGTGGTGAACCCCTGCACCAGATGCATCCGGCCTGCGAGCACGAAGATGGCCATCGAGGTTCCCGGCGTCATGTGCCGGATGTAGTCCACCAGTTGCTCGTGGAGGTACATCTGTGCGTCGATGTCGGTGTTCTCCGCGTCGATCAGAAGCACCGTCGAAGCGCTGCTGTTGGGAGCGGCGATCAGGTTTGTGTAGGTATTGGCGGGGAGCTTTGATCCGGCCTCCGGGGTTGCGGCCGCGCCGGAGTTGTGCTCTTCAAAGCTCTTCAGAGTCTGCGGAGCGCCGTCTTCCCGCAGGGCGAAGTCGCTCTTCTTGAGCCCCTTTACGGGGTGGCCCTTGCCGTCGGTGACCACAACATCGAGAACCACCGCGCGGCTCACCACCGTAAGGGTGGGCGCAGCCTGCGGCGGCTGCGGAGCAGGCGGATTTGCGGTAGGCGCGGTTTGCTGAGCCTGTAGGGATGGGGCCAAGCCAAGAAGAGCCGCCAAACTTAGGTTGAGGAGCAGAGTGCCCAAACACATCTGAAACCTCCGGCGCACAATGCGGGAATTACTCTTTATAACACCGGTTCGCCCGATTAGTTTCGCTTGCCGGACAAACTTTGAAGAGAATTGCGGGACCAGGCGGGCCGCTCATTTGTAGGCTGGCCGGTGGGCGGCCAAGCCCGGTTTTGTTTCTCCCGCCAACCTTGCTATCCTTGCCCAAATGGAAATCGCGGCGATTCAGAGGCCGGCCGCCCGAACCTCGTTGCGCCCAAAGCCTTTCGGGGCTCGGACGAAATTGAGAATTGTGCGCTCAGCAGACCGGATCTACTGCGAGTCCTTGCAGGCTGCGCGCGAAAAGCGGCCCCCTACCCAACATCCCGCAGATTCAGCCGCACCAGCGTCTGGTTCACCAGTTGGTGGGCGATCTCGCCAAAGGTCATCGGGCCGGTGATGCTTCCGGTCTTTTTGCTCTCCAGCTTGCCATAGAGATAGTTGAGGATGCAGTTGCAGGCGAAGGCAGGTTCGCAATCGTCGGCTGCCAGAGCCAGGGCAAAGGCGCTGGAGTAGTCCTCGACTGGCCGGGCAAAGCGATAGTCCACGCCGGGAAAGACCGGGGCGTAGAGATCGACCGCGCGCGTTGCGGCGTCCACGTTCTGGAAGGAGACGTTGACGGAGCATCCGTTGTAGTCGCCCACCAGAGGGAATTCCGTTTGGATGCCATTTCTGAGGATGTAATCGGCCAAGTTTTCCCGCTTGCCGCCGACCAGGCACTCGGTCACGCGGAAGCCGGCCTCCTCTAAGCGGATCACATCGCCGTCTCCGCTCTCGAAGATGTTGACAATCTCCAGTTCAGCCATCTTGCCCGCAGGCAGCGAGACATGGAGAGCCGCGCAGCTCGGAGTCCGGCCCAACGCGGCCCAGCACATGGTGATTTTGAGATGCTGCATTCAGGAGCCTGTAGGCTCCTGCTCCCTCCGAAAAGACGGAACAACGTAAGATGGTTTCATCCGCGACGGGGCGGCGAAGCCGGTGGACGGCTATTCCCTGATACCCATTCCCTCGTCCTCTACTCCCGCACGCTGATCCCCAGCGCCTTCATCTTGCGGTAAAGATGGCTGCGCTCCAGGCCGAGCAACTCGGCTGCGCGGCTGACGTTGTTGCGGGCCTCCTCGATCTTCTTGAGGATGAACTCGCGTTCGTAGGCGTCGCGGGCTTGTTGCAGCGTGGAGAACTCCTCGGTCGAGCGCGTGCCGGCCTTATGGGTGAGCGGCGGCAGGTGCTTGCGTTCGATGCGCAGTGTGCGGGGATTGAGGATCATCACCCGCTCGATGACGTTCTTCAGCTCGCGCACGTTGCCGGGCCAGTGGTATTGAGCCAGCGTCTCCAGCGCATCGGCGGCAATCTCCATCCGCGGGCGGCCGTACTGGCGGCCAAACTCGGCGAGAAATTCGCGCGTCAGCGACGGTATGTCCTGCTTGCGTTCGCGCAGCGGCGGCACAAAGAACGGGACGACGTTGAGCCGGTAGAAGAAGTCCTCGCGGAAGTTTCCCTTGGCGATCTCCTCTTCCAGATCCTTGTTGGTGGAGGCGATCAGGCGCACGTCCACGCGGATGGGCTGCGTGCCGCCCACCGGGGTAAACTGCTGGTCGTCGAGCGCCGAGAGCACCTTGGATTGCGTTTTGAGGCTCATGTCGCCCACCTCGTCGAGGAAGAGCGTTCCGCCGTCGGCGCGCTCCAAGGTGCCGCGATGCTCGGTGGGGCCGCTTTGAGAGCCAGGGCTAAAGCCCTGGCTTACCGCACTGCGCCGGTAGCCGAAAAGCTCGGCCTCGATGTGCGCCTCCGGGATGGCGGCGCAGTTCAACTCGACAAAGATCTTGTCGCGCCGCAGGCTTTCGGCGTGGATGGCGCGGGCGATCAGTTCCTTGCCGGTGCCGGACTCGCCGTAGATGAGCACGCGGCCGTTGGTGGGCGCCATGAGGCGAATCTGCTGACGCAGGGCTTTGACGGGGACGCTTTCGCCGGTGAGCACCGAGCCCAGGCTGAACTGTCGCTTGAACTCCTGGTTCTCCGCGCGCAGCCGGCGAGCCTCGACCGCATTCTTGAGCACGATGAGGGTGCGCTCCAGCGAGAGCGGCTTTTCCAGGAAGTCGTAGGCGCCCAGCTTGGTGGCCTTGACGGCGGCCTCGATGGTGCCGTGGCCCGAGATGATGACCACTTCGGGGCGCTTTTCTGCGGCCAACGAGTGAATGTCGCCCAGCACGTCGAGGCCGTCGCGGTCGGGCAGCCAGATGTCCAGCAGGACCACGTCATAGGGCGCGTCTTCGAGCAGCACCAGGGCCTCTCCCGCGGTTGCCGCGCTGGCCACGCCGTAACCCTCCTCGCGCAGAATATCTTCGAGAGAGGTGCGAATCTCCGCTTCGTCGTCCACCACCAGAATGTGATTCATCGAAGCGACTCCTCAATCGAAGCGGCGCCGTTCGCCCGTAGCGCCTCCGGCAAAGGTTCCAGGAGGGGCAGCCGCAGCAGGAAGCGCGCTCCCTTTGGACTGTTGGCCTCGGCGCGCAGGCTCCCGCCATGCTCCTGAACGATCTTGGCGGCGATGGAGAGCCCCAGGCCAGTGCCGCGCTGTTTGGTCGAGTAAAAGGGCAGAAACAGCCGCTCGCGAATTTCGTCGGTGAGGCCGTGGCCGGTGTCGGAAACCTCGATCTCGACCGCCGCGCCATCTTCGCTGAGCGAGGTGCGCAGACCGAGGACGCGCAGCAGGCTGCCCTGCATGGCCTCGGCGGCGTTGTCGATGAGGTTGGCCAGGGCGCGGCGAATAGCCTCCGGATCGGCCAGCACGGGCGGCAATCCCGGCGCCAGGGAGCGCTCGATAGAGATGCCGTCGAGCCGGCCGGCAAAGAGCGCCAGCGCCTCCTCGGCTACTTGATTCATCTCGCAGGCGCGCGGCTGCGGGGCGGGGAACTCGGCCAGTGCGGAGAACTGGTCTACTAGCGTGCGCAGCGTGGCGACGCAACCCAGAATCACCTCGCTGCACTTGCGGATGACGGCGGGAGAGTCCGGCTGGCCGCGGTCCAGATGCCGTCCGATCCGCTCGGCGGAGAGCGCGATGGGAGTCAACGGATTCTTGATCTCGTGAGCCACGCGCTGCGCCACCTCCTTCCACGCCAATTGCCGCTGCGCGCGCAGCAGGTCGGTGGTATCCTCGACCACCAGCACGGTTCCCGGCCGTCCGCGGGTCAGCTCAAACCGCGCACTGGTGATGGCCAGGTGCATGGTGCGGCCCCTGGCATGGAATTCAATCTCAGTGAAGGCGGCGCCCATGCGGCGGCCGCGGCGAATCACGCCGGCCAGGTCTTCGGCGCATTCGGCGGGAAAGAGCGATTCAATCTTCTCCCCGCCCAGGCCGACGTCCACGCGCCGGCCCAGCAGCGCGGCGAAGGCGCGATTGGACTGCAAGATAGTGCCGCTCGAGTCCAGCGTGACTACTCCTGATGGAATTGTTTCGACAATGGTTTCCAGCTCGCGGCGGCGCTCTTCGATGGCCTGGTTGGCGGCGGTCAGTTGCGCGGAAGAGGTTTCAGCCAACTGCCGGCTGGCGTCCAGGTCGGCGGCCATGCGGTTGAAGGCGCGCACCAGTTCGTCCATCTCCCCGGTGGCGGCAAGCTCGACGCGATGGTCGTATTTGCCCGTCGCGATTTCGGCCATCGCCACGGCCAGAGCCTCCACCGGGCGGGTGATCTGCCGGGAGAGAAACTGCGCCGCCCACACGCTCATGAAGAACACCAGTACGGTAATCAGCAGCAGCGCCTCGAAGTAAATGGTGCGAATCTGATTGCGCCTGCGGAAGAGCTCCCAGTAAGTGGTCGAGCCGGTGCGAATGCGCATGGCGGACTGGCTCAGTCCCTGCGGCATAAGCTGCGCCACCACCACCATCTTCCCGGATGGCGCGGTCGACATGCCCAGCGCGTACTCCTGGCCTGTCACTTTGATGACCGGCGCATCGCTGCGCTGGGCCGCGGAAAGCAGGTTGGCTGAAAGCGGTCCATGGAGCGCGATCGTCTTTCCCGGTTCGCCCTCCTCGGGCCAGGGAACCAGGCTGGCCGGGCTAGATTCCGCCGGCGCCTGAAAACTGGCCAGCACTTGCTGATCCTTGCCATAAACCACCGCAAACCCGCCGGCGAGCGTGATGCGGTGCGAAGTCAGCTCATCCCGCAGAAGGGAAAGCTCGCGGTCCGGCGCTCCCGATGCGGCAATCGACTCAGCCTCCTGGCGGGCGTTGGCAGTGACGTAATGCGCCAGCTCCACCACCACCCTGGTCGAGTCCTCGCGCAACTCCGAGGTATTTGGCGAAAACCAGCGGTCCAGCGACCTGTTCATGAGCAGAAAGCTGAACAGAAACATGCAGACCGCGGGCACCGACGCAATCAACACCGCGCCCAGGACCATGCGGGAACGCAAACGCGCCCCCAGCCCGCTCCCCTCTTGCCCGGCGTAGACCTTGAGGATGTTTCTCAGCAGCAGCACCAGCAACAGCAGCAGGAGCAAGAACACCAACACGATCAGGCCGGCGGAGAGTAGCGTCTCGCCGGCGGTCTCCGGATTGAGAAAGCTCACGTTGGAGGTGTTGAACGCTTGCAGTGTGCCCAGCATAACAGCGATCAACAGCGCCAGGCCCCCATACAAAACCATGGACCGCCGCCGGGGATCGGTGAAGAACTTCATGCGGAGATTATAGTTCCCCCAGTGGGCAGTGGTCAGGGAAGATGAGACCGGGACCGCTCCCAGTTACCTCCAGACCACGAATTTCAGCCAGCCTTCCCAAACGTCGCCCCACGCATGGACGATCATGTTGGCGCGCAGATTCCTGCGCCACGCGGCCAGCGCTCCATACAGAGCTCCCAGCACGCTGATGACGATCACATTCGTCCAGCCCTGGTAGCTGTGAAAAAGGCCAAAGACTAAGCCCTGCGCCAGCACGGCCGCCACGACGTTTCCGCTCAGCGCATGAAGCTGGCGCTGGAGATAGCCGCGAAATGCCATCTCCTCGCAAATGCCCGCGGTGATCGAAGTCGCAATCCAGACCAAAATCTCCAGAAGGCTTTGCGGCAGCAGGCTATCGACGGTCTTGGCGCTGCCCGGCCCCGCCGTGGCGGCTAGCAGCCAGTGAACGCCATAGGCCGTGCCTGTCCAAAACACCCAGAACGGCATCGCAACCCCCACATCTATCGCGACGTCTTTCCACGATTTCCATCGCCCGCCGGATAGGGCCCAGAGATTTCCTCGACGGTGATGGACGCCGCCCCAGCAGTAATAAAGGAGAGCCCAGTCCATCAAGATTGCAGTCAGGTAAATGGGGATGGCCTTGCTGTGGCTGGCAAGCTGGCCGGGTGCAGCTCCCCCGCTTCCGCTGGGTGCGTGTTGCGCAAGAAAACCCAATGCGACCACGCCGGCTCCGATCAGCAGGAAGCCCGCAAGATGTGCCCACGAAGCGATCTGCGTCGGCCTATGCCGCGCCTCTGAATCCTCAACTTCACGAATCTCATTAGCCTGCATGACTCTTCTCCTTTTGGCTTTTCGCGGGCCTCTGCTGCTTTTTGGCGATCTTGCGCAACTCGGCCAATGTTTCTTCGCCCCAGCGCAGGTGCGCTTCCAGCTCCAACTGCCCGAAGCGCGCCGCCATCTTCCAATAAGGAGCGTCGGGATACTGCTGCCTTTCGGCGATCTCCTCCCGCTCGATCCGCCTGAACTCATCTAGAAACACGCGCTCGCTTTCCACCATGCGCTTCACGTGCTCGATCGAGATCGCCGGGGCGACCTGCGCGCCGAAGAAGAGCTTCAGCAGCAATTCGTTGCGCGCAATCTCCGGCTGCGGCTTGATTTCAAGCCACGCCGCCAGCCGCTCCCTTCCCTTTTTCGTGATGGAGTAGACGTAGCGTACCGGCTTGCCCTTTTGCCGTTCCGCCTTCGAGGTTGCAAAACCCTCGGCCGCCAGCTTTTTCAGGTTGGGATAGATTTGTCCATAGCTCTCGTTCCAAAAGAAGCCGACCGATCCCCGGATAGCCTGCCCCAGGTCGTAGCCCGACATGGGCGCGACGGTCAGCAGGCCGAGAAGGACTTCCATGCTTGAGCTGGAGCGCTTCGCCATATACCTAATAGATATATGACTATAAGAGCTATATTGTCAACAAAATTCCCTCAGCCCTAAGCCGCGCATCCCCTATTCGTCCTCGTGGGGTGGAAGGCCGGGAAAACACAACGGCAGGCGCCATTTGCGTTTTCGACCCCGGTTTGAAATGATGGCTGGCGGAGGAAACTATGAAAAAACTTCTTCTTGTAATTTTGTTGCTGTCGTCCACGCTGGCCTGGGGGCAGAAGACCCCGAATCAGGCCGACTACACGACTGTCGTTCACGTGCAGTCTACGCAACTGGTAAGAGTGTGCACGAATAACATGGGTATTACCGGCATGCACGGAGAGTATGCTGTCAATTGCGTAAACATGCAGCATCTCAATGTAGTGATCAACGGCAAGAAATTCGAACTCAGCAGCAAGGTCGAAGTCAACGCGGTTTTCAGGACGGGGGATTATAAAGCGAAGGAGATCCTGGGCGCGGCGCCTCCGGCGGTCGAATACAATGCGGCCTACGATTTCCTCTTTCCGGACGGAAGGACACGGACGTATGTCGTCGTGGGCGAATCGGAGTAGGCCTTCGGGTCGAATGCTTCGCTCTTACCCAATTGCGTCCGCCGCCGCGGTCCACGGCCTCTGCAGGCTCTCGGCCACTCCGCGGCAGGTAAGCTGGCCCAGCCAGGTGTTCAACCCCTCGGCCAGGCCGGCATCCTGGCGCAGCGCCTCGCGAACTCCAAGGCTGGCAATGCGCAGCAGGTACGGGAAGGTCGAGTTGGTCAAGGCCAGCGTCGAGGTGCGGGGCACCGCGCCGGGCATGTTGGTCACACAATAATGCACCACGCCGTCCACCAAATAGCTGGGGTTGGAGTGCGAGGTGGGCCGGGCCGTCTCCACGCATCCGCCCTGGTCGATGGCCACGTCCACGATGACCGCGCCCTTCTTCATCTCGGCGATCATGGCGCGGGTCACCAGCTTGGGCGCCGTCGAGCCGGGAATCAACACTGCACCGATCACCAGGTCGGCCTCGCGGGTCACATGGGCCAGGTTGTAGCTGTTGGAGGCCAGCGTATAGAGCCGCCCGCCGAAGATGTCGTCCAGCTCCCGGAGCCGGTTCAGGTTCACGTCCACCAGCGTGACTTTGGCGCCAAAGCCCAAGGCGATCTTGGCCGCGTTGGAGCCAACCACCCCGCCGCCGAGGATGGTGACATGGGCCGGGGGGACGCCCGGCACGCCGCCCAGCAGAATGCCGCGTCCGCCGTGCTCCCTTTCGAGATAGGCAGCCCCCACCTGCACGCTCATGCGGCCGGCTACCTCGCTCATCGGGGTCAGCAGCGGCAGGGTGCCGCGGCGGTCGCGAACGGTCTCATAGGCGATCCCGATGACCTTTGCATCGAGGAGCTTGCCGGTCAGCTCGGGCATCGGGGCAAGGTGGAGATAGGTAAACAGGACCAGGCCGTCGCGGAAGAAGGCATACTCCCGCTCGATGGGCTCCTTGACCTTGACCACGATGCCGGACTTGCCCCAGACCCAGCCTGCCTCGCCGACGATCTCAGCGCCCGCATTCTGGTACTCCGCATCGGGAAAGCCGGAGAGCACGCCGGCCTGTGTCTCCACCAGCACCGTGTGGCCGGCCTCGGCCAGGGCCTTCACGCCCGCCGGAGTCACGCCCACGCGGGCTTCATTGTCCTTGATTTCTTTGGGAACGCCTATGATCATGGCTGTTTCTCCTCTTCGGTCCCAGCCCTGCCGGATTGGATGCAGGCCTGGGAAGGCCGGCTCCGGACAAAGAGGAAAAAAAGCTGAAGGCGGATGGCTGGTTCGAGGAGACTGCGGGAAACGGTCCGTTTCGGCCCTCGCCCATAGCCGTAAATCTCCGTCCCCGCGATTTAAGGTTTTCACCGAAGCCAATCTGTGCTTCAATGCAATTGAATCCAAAGACCGGCATTGTGGACAACCGAAGGAAAGAGGCGCCTGATGATGGAGGAGGATTCCAGATTTCCCAATCGCAAGAAAAAGAGCTGGGACGAGCCAATTCTTCCCGACCGGATCCCGGACGAGGCGTGGGAAGAGCTCACCAATGAGTCGGAAGAGGCAGAACCGCTACCAGTCAGCGGCTACAGGATTATTGGATCGGCCTCGGGAAGTCCCGGCGGGAAGCCCGTGGAGGCGGATCTGTCCGCTTCCACGGGCGCAAGCGGGGAAGCCCCGGCGCAAGGCCTTATTGACGTGAGCGCGGGCGCCGAAGGTCAAGCGCCCGGTGCCGCGCCTCCGGTTCTCCCTCCGGCATCCCAAGATGCGCGGCCCGGACGGAATCGGAAGCTCGCCGAGAGCGCCTCCAGGGTCTATCTTGTGTTGGGCGTGGTTTTCGTGCTCCTGCTTGGAGGGTTGATCGCGGTCACTTTCCTCTTCTTTGGCATCCCGAGTGGCCGTTACGATTTGGGACCGTTGACCTCGAGCGTGACCGGATTGCAGGGCCATCTGTTTATTCAATGGGATAAGAAGCTGGAATACCGCCTGACGATCAAGCCCGGCGATCCGGACCAGCAGGCGGGGTTTGCGCTGGCAGTCTTCAATCCGCGACGCCCTCTTTTGATCGCAATCCACCTGAAGGACTCCGCGGGCTTCGAGTTGTGCTCCAAGGAGATCGCACTGAAAAGCGATGCCGGAAATGGGGCGGCTCCTGCCGGAGCCGGCGCGGACTCCCCGGCCGGGAAGACGGATGCAGGCATGGATACCTTCCAGAATCAAATTGGTCCGGATGGACAGATTGCAGCTATCACTTCCCAGGGGACTCTCCCTTGCTCGGTGGAAGCCTATGAAAAGGCGGCGAATTGGAATTTTTCGACCAACTTCCCATCCCTCGCCGAGCAGGCTGAATGGCTCAGCCGCCAAAAGGATATAGAGGCCGCTGCTAAAGGTCCGTCTCCCGCAGAAGCAGCCGCCCGGAAGAGGATAGCCGCCAAGGCCGCGGCAAGGCTCCTGCCTTTCTCGCTCGAAGGAGACGATGCAATCGTCGATTTTGACATCTCCCGTGGAGTCATCCAAACCCGCGGGAGAAAGACGTTTCTCGTGGACAAGGCAACCGCGGCAGGCGCTGACCCCAGATGGCAGGACTACCCGGTGAGTATCCATTACCGTTGCGATCGGAGTTCAAGCTGCATGCTTCGAGATGCAGGGGTGGGTGTCTTGCGCGCCAGCCTGGGGAGATAGCGCGGGCGGCTCTACGGAAAGCCTGCGCTTCGCCCCGCGCATGAGCGTTGCGTTGCACTGCCTACCGATCAATGGGGCTATGTTGGGGTTCGTGGCTGTCATTGCTACTCAAACATGAATGCCTTTTCTGCTACCTCCCGAACCGACTAAGCTGATCTTTATGCACATATCGACGAAACTTCTTGCCCTGCTTTAACTCGCTAACCGCGCCGTTCCCAAATACCTCGCTCACCTTTTGAAAGAGCTGCTCATCATTCTCAAATGACCATCCAGGACCGTTGCTACTGATCCCAACTGAGGCAAAAGGACTCCCACTCAGGCGGTACAAGAGGCGCGGTTTTGGCGGATTGTCAGAAGAAAGCATCTGATAAAACTCAAGAAATTCGTCACTCATAGTCCTTTTCCCCTTCACTAAACCCCGCATCGACCTGAATTGTTTCTCTTAGTCTGTCATTGTCCTAACCCACTGCTGAGTGAGATGTCCGTTCGAGTCTTGGGTTGCCACAAGTTGCCAAGTCTGGCCGGTCGCCGTATCAGTCTTTACAGCCGTATAGACGTCCATCTGGGTTCCGTTTGAGTGGATAACTTGGAAATGCACAGAAGTGACTTGGTACCTTCCTGCGACCCCGAACTGATTACCCTGGCCGCGTGCCAGAGCAAGAGCGCCTATCGCCAGTACTGCAAAAATGAGCGTCCAACCCGCTTTGCTTCTCATGCCCCCTCCTAGTGTGGTGCGTCATAAATAGAGTCATGTATACGCCGAGGGACATCTTATGATAAGGAGACCTCGCCATGCGTATTGCAGCGCCCATTGACCTCGACGAAGCCACGCGCGGAGAACTGGAGCGGCTCAGCCGCAAGCGCCATGGCGGCCCGCGTGGTCGAACGCAGCCGTATTGTGCTTTTGGCCGGAGCGGGAATGCAGAACAAGCAGATCGCCAAGCAACTCGGCGTCAGCACACGCATGGCGGCCTTGTGGCGGGGGCGGTTTCTCGCTTTCGGCGTGGAGGGATTGCTCAAAGACGCCGCGCGGCCCGGACGTACGCCCAAGATCACAGCCGAAGCCGTCAATGCGGTCGTTGCCAAAACCACGCAAAGCACACCGGCCAACGCCACCCACTGGTCCACGCGCGCCATGGCCCGCGCGGGGGCATCAGCGAGGCCAGTGTGCGGCGCATCTGGCACGCTCACGGGCTGAAGCCGCACCGCGTCGAGAGCTTCAAGATCAGCAACGATCCGGATTTCGCCGCCAAGCTGGAGGATGTCGTCGGCCTCTATCTCCATCCGCCCGAGCACGCGCTGGTGCTATCCGTAGATGAGAAGAGTCAGATTCAAGCCTTGGATCGCACCCAGCCCGGCCTGCCCATGAAAAAGGGCCGCGGCGCCACCATGACGCACGACTATAAGCGCAACGGCACCACCACCTTGTTTGCCGCGCTCAACACCGCCAACGGCGAGGTCTACGGCCTATGTCAGCAGAAGCACCGTCATCAAGAGTGGCTGAAATTCCTTCGCCTGATCGATCGAACCGTGGAGGCGGACAAGCAGATCCACATCATCTGCGACAACTACGGCACGCACAAACATGAGCGCGTCCAACGCTGGCTGGCCCGCCACAAGCGCTTCCATATGCACTTCACGCCTACTTCGGCTTCGTGGCTGAACATGATCGAGCGATTCTTCCGCGACCTGACGGAAAACCGCATCCGGCGCGGAGTCTTCCAGGATCTCGAACAACTCATCCTGGCCATCGGCGACTACATCGACCGCCACAACGAAAGCCCCAAGCCCTTTATCTGGACCGCCAAGGCAAACGACATCCTGGAAAAAGTCACCCGCGCTCAGGCCGCACGAAATAAACGCCTATCTGTGTGACGCACTACACTAGTTGACTAGCCACCCACGCTACGGGCGGTCTTCGCCTATTCTTCTCTCATATTGCGCGTTGTTTCTCGATAAGTCAATCCAATTCTCGACAATGAGTCCAGATCTCGGGCGCAGAACTTCTCCCTTCCATACGAAGATTGACTCGATATCCGGATTTTCCCTCCCCGCCGAAGTGGAGTGCTTCGATTCATCAGATGTGATTTACCCGGAATGCCTCACCGGCGGCGGCGATGGTCGCGGCAATCTCTGCTTCGCCGTGCACCGTGCTCAGAAAGGCAGCCTCGAATTGCGAGGGCGGAAGCCAAACGCCCGCATCCAGCATCGCCCGGTGGAAGCGGCCGAAGGCAGCGGTGTCGCTACGGGTGACTTCTGCATAATTCGTGACCGGGCCAGCGGTGAAGAACCAGGTCCACATGGAGCCCACGCGATTGAGAGTGAGCGGAACGCCGGCACGGGCGCCTTCGGCGGCGACGCCCTCGGCAACAGCTTTGGCCGCGGCTTCCAGTTGCGGGTAGACCTGATCGGGGTGGGCCTGTAGATAACTGACAGTGGCGATGCCGGCCGCCATAGCCAGCGGATTGCCGCTGAGGGTTCCGGCCTGGTAGACGGGGCCGAGGGGGGCGAGCAGGTCCATGAAGGCGCGCTTGCCGCCGAAGACGCCCACGGGAAGGCCGCCGCCGACGATCTTGCCCAGCGTCACCAGATCGGCGTCTACGCCGTAAAGCTCCAGCGCTCCGCCCAGGGCCACGCGAAAGCCGGTCATCACCTCGTCGACGATCAGCAGCGCACCATTCTGTTCAGTGAGGGCGCGCAGGCCGGCCAGGTAGCCGGCGGCGGGCGGGATGCAGCCGGCGTTGCCGACGACCGGCTCCAGAATCACGGCGGCGATTGCGCCGGGATGGGCGGCGAAGGCAGCTTCGACCTGGGCCAGGTCGTTGTAGGGAAGGGCAAGAGTGAGGCTGGCGATCTCTTCCGGCACACCGGCCGAGCCGGGGATTCCAAAAGTCGCTACGCCCGAGCCGGCCTTGACCAGCAACCCATCGGCGTGACCGTGGTAGCAGCCTTCGAATTTGACAATGATCTTGCGACCAGTAGCGGCGCGGGCCAGGCGAATGGCGCTCATGGTGGCCTCAGTGCCGGAGTTGACGAAGCGCAGCTTTTCGATGGCCGGAAAACAAGCGACGACGCGCTCGGCCAGGTCTGCCTCGGCGGCCGTCGAAGCGCCGAAGCTGGCCGAGTTGCGCGCGGCTCTCTCAATGGCCTCCACCACCGGCGGAAAGGCGTGGCCCAGGATCATCGGCCCCCAGGAGCCGAAGTAGTCGATATAGCGGTTGCCGTCGGCGTCGATGAGCCATGCGCCCCCGGCCCGCTCGACGAACGGCGGCGCGCCGCCCACCGCGCCAAACGCTCGCACCGGCGAGTTGACGCCGCCGGGAAAAAAGCGCTCGGCACGCTGTTGGAGGGTCTGAGAACGGGTGCGAACGTGGGATTGGGGCAGCGAACTCATCGTTGGTTCAGTATAAGTGCCCGGCTTATGGCGTTTTCTGAAATAGTGTGAACTTGATTACCAGGTGAAGGGCCGTCGCGGCGCTGGGCCGGAGGGCACGGCGGAAGATCTGATGTTCGCCAACCACGCACACCAACTCTGGGTGAGGCGTTGCTGGTGGCTATGGGGCGGTTGAGGGAGTGGCCATGAACCCGTGAAACTACTCGCGAAACCCAGAGGTGAGTTAGAGGGCAGAGTCTTGCGCAAATGCGAGATCAGCTATATCCCGAGCACGGAAATATATTCATGAGCAACTAATTCGTTCCGCACCCATTCGGATAGCTGTCCAATCAGCTTTGATAAACCTGCACAGTTTCTCTTGAAATCCCTCACGAATGCCTTCCTTATATCTTTCATCACGAGGCGAAGAATTGGCAGGTCTGTTGTCAACGAGGCAGCGTCCAAGTCTTTCCGTAGCTTGTCCCATTCACCAAGAATTTGTGTCCACTCCTCACGAGAGATCCTCGTATCCCCATAATGAGCGTAGGGCTGCGCATACAGTATGCAATGTCTCTTGATGCCTTTTTCCAAAAACCAGAAGGGACCCTCCGCGATGTAGATTGCTGCCACGATGGATTCCACTCCTTCATAAATACCAGGGCAGAGACCCATATTCAAACCGACGTGGCCCGGTTTCCGCTTCTTCAAACGAAAGTCCATCATTTGCCTTATAACTCCATCGACTGGCTTGCGACCAGCGCCTTTGCCTTGTCGATGAACGCTGCCAGCGGCATGGAACCCTGATCGCCCTTGCCACGGGTGCGTACGCTGACTGCGCCGGCTTCCTGTTCCTTGTCGCCAAAGACCAGGATGTACGGCGTCTTCTGGTTGGCGAAGTCGCGAATCTTGCCGTTCATCTTCTCGTTGCGGTCGTCCACTTCGACGCGCAGGCCCGCATCCTTCAACTCCGCCTCGACCTTCTTTGCATATTCATGGTGCCGCTCGCTGATGGGCACCAGGCCCGCCTGCACCGGCGCCAGCCAAAGCGGAAAAGCTCCGGCGTAGTGCTCGATCAGCACGCCGAAGAAGCGCTCCACCGAGCCAAAGAGCGCCCGATGAACCATCACCGGCTGATGGCGCTCGCCATCCTCGCCCACATACTCAAGCTCGAAGCGCGCAGGTAGGTTGAAGTCGAACTGCACCGTCGATAACTGCCACAGCCGGCCTAACACATCGACTAACTTAACGTCGATCTTGGGACCGTAGAACGCGGCCTCGCCGGGGATGGTCTTGTAGGCAATTCCTTTCCTGCTGAGCGCACTTTCGAGCCCACCGGTCGCCAGATTCCAGTTATCCTCCGATCCGGCGTAGTGGGCGCGGTCGTTGGGATCCCAGGTGGAGAGTTCGACCTTGAACTCATGGAAGCCGAAGGTCTTCAACACCGCCTCGGCAAAGTCGATGCAGGCGACCACCTCGTCCTCGATCTGGCCGGGAGTGCAGAAGATGTGCGCGTCGTCCTGAGTAAAGCCGCGCACGCGCAGCAGGCCGTGCATGGTTCCCGAGCGCTCGTAGCGGTAGACGTTACCTAACTCGGCCAGCCGCACGGGCAGGTCGCGATAACTCCTGGGCGAATTCTTGTAAATAAGAATGTGGCCGGGGCAATTCATCGGCTTCAGCCGGTATTCCGCGTCATCCAGCTCCATCGGCGTGTACATATTTTCGGCATAGTAGCCGTCGTGGCCGCTGATCTTCCATAACTCGCGGCGCATTACGTGCGGCGTAAAAACCAGCGAATAGCCGCGCCGCAAACATTCGTCGCGCATCCAGTCTTCCATCACCTTGCGGATGATGCCGCCCTTGGGATGCCAGAAGATCAGCCCCGCGCCGGCGATCTCCTGAATGCTGAAGAGGTCCAATTGCTTGCCCAGCAGGCGATGGTCGCGGCGGGCCGCTTCTTCCAGGCGCTCAAAGTGCGCGTCCAGCTCTTTCTTGCTGAAGAAGGCCGTGCCGTAGATGCGCTGCAACTGCGGATTCTTTTCGTCGCTCAGCCAGTAAGCGCCGGCCAGATTGGTCAGCTTCACGGCCTTCACGCGGCCGGTCGAAGGCACATGCGGCCCACGGCAAAAGTCCACGAACTTGCCGTTGCGATAAAAGCTGATCTCATCGCCGGGCACGGTGAATTTGGTCACGAAGTGCGTCTTCATGAAGTCGCCATCGCGCGCGAACTCTTCCAATGCCTGCTCGCGGGGCTCATATTCGCGGACAAATCTGTCGTCGCGCGCAATCACCTCGCCCATCTTCGCCTCTATCGCCGCCAGATCCTCGGGCGTGAATGGCTTGTCGCGATAGAAATCGTAGAAGAATCCGGCGTCGGTGGCCGGGCCGTGGCCCAGCTTGGTTTCGGGAAACAGCTCCAGCACCGCCGTCGCCATCACGTGCGCGGCAGAGTGGCGCAGCACCTTGATCGCCTCGGGGTCATTCTCTTTCACCAACTCAAGCCGCGTATCCGCGGTCAGCGGCGCGGCCAGGTCCACTAGGCGCGGGGCGGCCGCATCCTCGGCGGCATACATTGCGGCCTCCGACTGGCCATCGGCGTCGAGGCTTCCCTTCGCCGCTGCGCCCACCGGAGTCAGCCGCGCGGCCACGGAGGCCGCCGCCAGCCGCGGCGAAATCGAGTTGGCAATCTCGAAAGGCGTTGTCCCGGCGGGTACTTCGCGAATCGCTCCGTCGGGCAGGTGTACCGAAATTGTCTGCGTGCTCATGGCGGTCCGTTTTCCTGTAATCCTTCGCCAGAATAAAAAACACTCCGCGAAACAACAGGATAGCCGCTGCGGGCGCTTCGAGTCGAGGCAGCGAGCCCGCGTCGGAGGCCACTCAATCCTGCCCGGTCCAGCTCTCGCCCTCGCGCAGAATGACCACCTCGGTCTGCAATCCCGCCGCGCTCACGCGCCGCGCGAAGCCCTCCGGAGTCTGCCCGGTTCGCCCCAGCGGAGAGCGCGGAGCGATCCCCAAATGAATCGGGATGACGGTCCGCGGCTGAAGCGCCTCCACAGCGCGCACCGCGCTCCTTTCCCCCATGGTCATCGGAATGTGAAAGTTGGTCACCGGCATCAACGCCAGATCCAGCCGGAACTTTGCGGCAATCTCCGTCATGAATCCGGCAAAATAGGTGTCTCCGGCGAAATAAACATGCTTCCCCTCCGCGTCGATCACGAATCCTCCGGGCAGGCCCATGTGCAGCGCAGGCGTCGAGGTCACGGCAACCGGGCCAAACTGCCGCTGCTCCCATCTCGCCAGGCCCACCACGTTCTTTGCTCCCTTGACGCGCGTAATCCAGGCAGCCGCGCGCGGCGCAACCACGGGGACTCCGGCCGCAAGCGCGCGAAAGTAGCCCGAATCAGTATGGTCCCAGTGATTGTGCGAGACCAGAACCAGATCGACGGCCTCCATCTGCTCGCTTGTCTTGGACGGGGGCGCAAGCCTCTTGTAGGCCAAGTTGCCCCATGTGCCAAAGTAGGGGTCGGTGAGAATCTTCGTCCCAGCGGCTTCGATCAGGACCGTGCTGTGACCGATCATGGTGACTTTCATTGTTCGCTCCAAATGGTTTCTAAGGCTTTCCGGGGTCGGTGGCGCCACAGCGGCGGGCACGCCAGAGTCCGAAGAGGTTGATGCAGATCGAGAGACCAACCAGTAGGCCGCAAACAAAATGAAGCCAATTCCGTTCGATCTGGCCGGACGGGTGAACGAAAAGCCATAGCAGTAAGCCGACTACCAAAGAAATGTTGGCAATGGCCCTCACGTGCCGGGACTTGGGGTCGAGTTGATGAATCGGGATGCACATGTTCAGTTCTCCTTTCGCGGTTTGCGGGTTGAATCAGTCGTGAATCCAGTACCAGATGAACAGGGAGATTTTCACTACTGCAAAGACCACGATGACGGCAAGAAGATCCCAGCTGAAGACGTGATCGACGAAGTAGCGGTACTCAAAAAGCGCCGCGGCCGCTAACAGCGTAGCGAAGCCGGCGATACTGCTGGCGCGCCGCCGGTGCTCCAGGAATCGCTCATCGACGAACGCCCGGAGGATAGGAATTCTGCTCAGGATCGGGTGGGTCATGGTTCGTTCTCCAATTGAAAGATCTCATCGGTGGAGCAGGCAAAGAGGCGGGCAAAGGTTAGCGCCAACTCCAGGCTCGGAACGTAGCGGTTGCGCTCGATGGAGTTGATGCTCTGGCGGGAGACTTTGGCCGCCTGAGCCAGTTGTTCCTGCGTCCAATCGCGGGCAATTCGCAACTCTTTGACCCGGTTTGTGATGGTTCGGTGCATGTAAAGTCAGCTTTCCAAACCAGAATAGCGTGAGGTGTATTTTTTGTCAAGCTGACTTTCCATTCAAATTGAGATTTCCTCCGCACGCGGACGTGTTTGACGCCCACAAACCACTGCAACCTCTTTGAAATCCTGCTAAAATGGACATTTCCGGCCCGCAGTGCCGCTCAACAACTCCATCCACAGAAAGCCGTGTCATGTCCGACAAAAGCGTGCCAGACGAATCCAATCCTCAATCCGTGACCTATGCTGACGCCGGCGTGGACATCAGCAGTGGCAATCGCGCCAAGGAGCGCATCAAGTACCTGGCGCAGAAGACCTTCAACCGCAATGTTTTGGGCGGGATCGGCGGCTTCGGCGCGCTTTACCGGCTGGACATGCAGCGCTGGAAGAACCCCATTCTGGTCAGTTCCGCCGATGGCGTGGGCACCAAGCTGAAGGTGGCCTTCGAGCTGGGGTTGCACCACACGGTCGGCGCCGACTTGGTCAACCACTGCGTCAACGACGTTGCCGTGCAGGGCGCTACGCCGTTGTTCTTCCTGGACTACCTGGCCAGCGGCAAGCTGGACCCCGAGGTGACCGAGGATGTGGTCTCCGGGCTGGCCGATGCCTGCAAGGCCAACGGCTGCGTGCTGATCGGCGGCGAGACGGCGCAGATGCCGGGCTTTTATGCCGATGGCGAGTACGACCTGGCGGGATTCATCGTGGGCGCGGTGGATCGCGACAAGATGGTAACCGGAGCTGCGATCAAGGCCGGAGACGTGCTGATCGGGCTGCCCTCCACCGGCCTGCATACCAATGGATACTCCTTGGCCCGCAAGCTGCTCTTTGAGGTGGGCGGTTACAAGCCAACGCAATATGTGACGGCCATCCGGGAAAAGGCCGGCGCGGCGCTGATGAAGACCCACCGCAGCTACCTGCATCTGATTCAAAAGTTGGTGACGGCCGGGCTGACGACCGGCATGGCGCACATCACCGGCGGCGGCATCACGGAAAACCTGCCCCGCATCCTGCCCAAGAACATCGGAGCGCAGGTGGAGATCGGCTCCTGGCCGGTGCTGCCCATCTTCGAGCACTTGCGCACGCTGGGCCAGGTCTCGCAGGAGGAGATGATGCGCACCTTCAACATGGGCATCGGGCTGATCGCGGCCATCCCGGCGGCCAAGTTCACGCGCGCCAAGAATCTGTTGGACCGGGCCGAGGAGAAGTTCTACGTCGTAGGCCGCGTCGTCAAAGGCGAGCGCAAGGTGCAGTACACTTAGGCAGTTGTCATTTGTCAGAGATCAGTTTTCCGCGGGCGGGCTGATAGGAAGGTGGACAATGCGAAGGCGAAATGCGTATCTTCTGGACCTTTTCTGCTTAGGAGTCTGCGTATACTTCGCCGACCAGGTGGGAGGCTTGAAAAACTTGCCCCCTTCGTTTCGGGTCTTTGCGGCGCAACAGAGGTTCTATTGTTCATTGCCGCATTT
The DNA here is from genome assembly GCA_049522975.1 of Occallatibacter sp. Lineage (GTDB taxonomy): Bacteria > Acidobacteriota > Terriglobia > Terriglobales > Acidobacteriaceae > Telmatobacter. Next base: position 163,750 of record JBEKNI010000002.1, read on the forward strand.
TATTTTGTGTTGCACGCATGGCCTCTAGCAATAAGACTTGACGAGGAAAGAAGATTCCGGATCGCGGCTGAAAATGCACCGATCTGTCTTGGACTCCATAAGGATCCGATAGACTTTCTTGAACAAGATGAAGAAGATGAGTCTTAATACTGTCGCTTCATCACCCTTGAAACTCGGCATCCTGCTCTCCGGCCGCGGCTCGAACTTCCTGGCCATCGCCGAGTCCATCCGGGCCGGAAGGCTGTCCGGCGTCGAGATTGCCATCGTAATCTCGAATGTGGCCGAAGCCGGCGGGTTGAAAACCGCCAAAGAACTAGGCCTGCCCACAGCGCTCTTTGTCTCCAAGGGCCGCAAGCGCCAGGAGCACGACGCCGACGTCATCGCCTGCCTGCGCGCGCACCAGGTGGATCTGGTCTGCCTGGCCGGGTACATGCGGCTGCTCTCGCCGGAGTTTTTGGCCGCGTTTCCCAACCGGATTCTGAATATTCATCCCTCGCTGCTGCCGGCCTTTCCGGGCCTGGAGGCGCAGACGCAGGCCTTCGACTACGGGGTCAAGGTAGCCGGCTGCACCGTGCACTTTGTCGATGAGCATCTGGACCATGGTGTGATCGTCGTGCAGCGCGCGATTCCGGTGCTGGAGAGCGACGACGCGCACTCGCTCGCCGAGCGAATTCTGGCCGAGGAGCACATTGCGTACACCGAGGCGATTGCCCGCGTGGCCAGCGGAGAGTACGAGATTCGCGGACGGCGGTTTGTGAGACGAAACCCATGAAACTGACCAATCCAGGACGCAGACGGCGCAGAACTTCTATAAAAGCAGTCCGGTCCCGATTGGCGCGGTAACTGACAAGACAAGGAGCCTAAGGGCAGTTGAGCCTGCCGCCAAGCGCGCTTCGGACATTCTCGATCATCGGCTCCCAGTCGCCCAGTTTTGGTTGGCGGAAGAGGCGCAAGGTGGGATACCAGGGACTGTCTTGCCGCGTTCGGAGCCAGCGCCAGTCAGCGGCAAACGGCAGCAAAAGCCAGACGGGACGGCCCAATGCTCCGGCCAGGTGCGCTGTGGAATTATCAATCGTGATGACCTGGTCCATGGCCGCGACCTGCGCCGCGAAGCAGTCGATGTTGGCAAGCTGATCCACGTTGCGGTCGATAAGCAGGGGCGCATTGGCCGCTGCCGCCTGCTCCTTCAGGGCATCGAACTCCCCATATTGCAGGCTGATCCAGCGAATGTCGGGGAGCGTGAAGAACGGAGCAAAGTTCTCCAGGGCGATCGAACGCCTGCGGCCTGTCTTTTGATTCCGCGTATGCCAGGCGAGCCCGATAAGCCTGCGGCCGTCATTGTATTGGTTGCGGAATCGCTCCCGTTCCACCGGATCGGCCTGGAGATAGGGCGAGAGAGTGGCGGCAAAGGCGGCTTCAGTGCTCCGAAACAATCCCGGCAGGCTGCCCATGGGCAGTTGGGCGGCGATTTGCTGCTTTTCGTCTGAAGCGGACGCCGGTCTGAGTTCGTCGTTTCCCACCCTTCCCGCGGAAGACGAGAAGCAGGTCCTTCGACCTCGCTGCGCTTCGCTGAGGATGACAGGGGCTGGGAGCTTTTGCGACTCTGCCGGGCCGCATCCTGAAACCACCTCGACCTGAGGAAACGAGCGCGCAAAGAGCGGCTTGAGCCGCTCATCGCAATCGAGCGTGACGCGGTTGCCGGTGCGGACGGCCTCCGGAATCAGCCCGGCGAACTGGATTTCGTCGCCGATGCCCTGCTCGCCCCACAGTAGCAGCCGGCCAGACTCGAGCTTCTCGCCGCGCCAGAGAGGCTGTGGATAGGCCCGCCAGGGCGTATCGTGATCGGGCGACTGCCAGCGCGACTCGTAGCCGCGCCAACCGGTCGCGTAGTCGCCCCGCCGCAGTTGCGCCAGGTCCTGGCCGAATCGCGCCTGGGGATAATCCGGCTGGATCTCCAGGGCTCTGGCCATCGACGCAAGCGCCTCCTCCAGCCGGCCAAGATCCTCAAGAACGCAGCCCAGATTGTAGTGGGCCTCGGCGTACCGCGGCCTGAGGACCAATGCCCGCTCGAAGCTGGCCGTCGCCTCCTCCAGCCGGTCTAAAGCGTGCAGCGTGTTTCCCAGGTTATAGTGCGCTTCGGGCAGTTGCGGCTTGAATTGAAGGGCGCGTTCATAGCAAGCGACAGCCTCATTCAGCTTGCCAGGCTTCTCTGGCCGGTTCTGAGTCTGGCGCAGGTTGCCCAGGTTGTACCAGCCCTCGGCGTACTCTGGCTTCAGCTTCAGCGCCCGCTCATAAGATGCCTCCGCGTCCTCAAGCTTGCTTTGGGCCAGCAGAGCGTTTCCCAGATTGCCGTGGACCTCGGCCATTCCTGGGTTCAGTTCCAGCGCCCGCCGGTAACTGGCCACTGCCTCCTCCAACCTGCCCAGCGCCTGGAGCGCGTTTCCCAGGTTGCCATGGACTTCGGCCATTCCCGGTTTCAAGGCTATCGCCCGCTGGTGGCTAGTTACTGCCTCGTCCAGCTTGCCCTGCGCATGCAGGATATTCCCCAGGTTGACGTGCGCCTCGGCCAGCTCAGGGCGCAGAGCCAGCGCCCGCCGGAAGCGTGCTTCGGCCAGATCGTGTTTGCCCTGCGCCTCAAGAACAGCGCCTAGGTTCATCTCTGCCTCAGCCAACTCCGGCTTGAGGGCCAGCGCCCGTTCGTAGCAGGCCGCCGCCTCTTCCAGCCTGCCCAGCGCCTGATAGGCCGTGCCCAGGTTGGAGTGGTAAGCCGCCGGCCGCTTGTCGGCGGCAATTGCTTTGCGGATCAGCTCGACGGCCACCTCGTCGCGGCCCACCTGATGGGCCATCACTCCCAGCAGGTGCAAGCTGTCGGTATGATGGGGATCAAGGTCCAGGACCTGACGGTAAACCCGCTCCGCCTCGGCCAGATCTCCGCGCTGGTGAAACTGGATAGCGCGGGCGCACATGGCTTGAAGGTCTACCGGCGGACCTAGCCGCGAAGGCTGCCTCGGAACAAGGTGCAGAGAGCGGCTCATGGGGTCAGTGTATGTGTGAGAGACTCCTCATCGAAGGAGGATTAGAGCAATTCCGAAGTCATACGCTTGCTGGCATTCCCACTCCGGACTCTTCCCGTTCCGGCAACCGAAAAGTGGTCAGCTTCCGGAGGCAAGGCGGCTGCAATCCACCAGCCCAATCTCCTAACATTCTCCTCCAACCATGCCCCGGCTCAATTGGCTTACCCGCCCGGAAGATGACCAAGCAAGCCGCCTCGCGCCTTCCGCGCTCCTCGCTAGGCGGTTGGCTTTCAGTTGACGCTCGCCTTCACCGCGAAGCTCTGCGCCGCCGCCGGCGCGGCGGCATAAACATCGCTGCCCGCCTGCGCGGC
>JBEKNI010000003.1:0-168773 GCA_049522975.1 Occallatibacter sp.
GGCGCAACCTTCTCGGCCGATGTGGCTGGGACGACGCCGGTGCCCGCCGAGGTGAAGGCGGAGCCGCGCAAGCCGCTGCACCCGGCGGCCCACAAGAAGCCCGCCGCGGCCAAGAAGATGGCCATGCCCGCGAAGTAGGGCGCATGGCCTTGCTTGGCGGCAGAACAGAAAAGTCCGGCCCCCGCGAATAAATCGACGGGGGCCGGCGAGCTAGCAGAAGGAAGGATTCCTCGTGCAATCATCAGAGGTTGACCGGCGAGCCGGCCAACCTCTTTCGTTTTATGCCTCTCTTCTCGCATATTCTTGACTCAGGGAGCTTGTGTTGCGCATGAATTGCTCGCGAATTTGCCGCAGTTTGCCCTTCAGGCCTGGACGATTTGCGCAGATATTGCTCCTGATTCTGTTTTTGTTTACGCTTCCCGGATTGGGGGCGCAGTCGCTTTGGACCGCGATTGGCCCCGCCGGCGGGGATGCGCGCGCGTTTGCGTCGGTTCCCGGCCAGCCCCATCATTTGTATTTGGGCACCACCAATAGTTGGGTCTACGAGTCGGTGGATGGAGGTGCTTCCTGGCATCGGCTGGCAAAGCTGGACGGCACCGACGACTTGATTCTGGATCACATCGTCGTGGACCGGACGAATCCGGCGACGATTTTTGCGGCGGCGTGGAGGCTGGACCACGCTGACGGCGGGCTATGGGTGAGCCGCGACGGAGGCCGGAACTGGAGCGCGGTGGAAGGTCTCCAGGGCAAGTCGATTCGCGCCTTTGTGCAGGCGCCTTCCGACTCCGCGGTGCTTCTTGCGGGAACCCTCGACGGCGTCTTCCGGAGCAGCGATGCGGGCGCTTCCTGGACGCTGATCAGCCCACCGGGCAGCCAGGAGATCCACGAGGTGGAATCGCTGGCGGTCGATCCTGCGGACCCCGATGTGATTTATGCCGGGACCTGGCATCTGCCCTGGAAGACCACCGACAGGGGTAAGAGCTGGCACAGCATCAAGGAGGGCGTCATCGACGACTCCGACGTCTTTTCAATCATCATCGATCCGGTGCGGACGAATGTGGTCTTCGCCAGCGCGTGCAGCGGCATATACAAGAGCGAGAATGGGGCTGAGAAGTTCAAGAGGATTGTGGGCATTCCCTCGACGGCGCGCAGGACGCGGGTGTTGAAGCAGGACCCGTCGCATCATGCCGTGCTTTATGCCGGAACCACCGAGGGGCTCTACAAGACGGTGAATGACGGGAAGACCTTCGATCGCATGACCGGGTCGGATGTGATCGTCAACGATGTTTTTGTCGATCCCGAAGATTCGAATCATGTGCTGCTGGCCACCGATCGCGGCGGCGTTCTGTCAAGCAGCGACGCGGGCGTGAGCTTCGCGGCATCCAATGAGGGGTTTTCCGGGCGCAAGGTCGAAGCGCTGCTGGTGGATCCGAGCCATCCCGGAGAAATTTTTGCCGGAGTGGTGAACGACAAGAGCTACGGCGGAGTCTTTCTCTCCGCCGATGGCGGCGCGCACTGGCGGCAGCTCAGCGCCGGGTTGGATGGGCGGGATGTCTACGCGCTGGCCGAGTCGCCGGAGGGCACGATCCTGGCGGGGACCAATCACGGCATCTTTGCGCTGGAAGCTGGTGTTCCACCCCAGGGGCCAGACCCCGTAGCTGGAGACCCCGGCACTCCGGATCCGCTGGGCGCAAGTGCGGTTGCGCCGGAGGCGCGCTGGAGCCCGCGCAACACGATCCAGAACACGCTGGTGAAGACGGCCGCCGAGACGCACTATGGAAAGCGCGTCAATGTGGAGAAGCGGGTGAAGGACAGGGTGGACGAGATCGCAGGCCGTGTTTATGCGCTCGACCTTTCTGCAGAGTCCTGGCTGGCCTCGACGAGCCGGGGATTATTCACCAGCAAGGACAAGGGCGCTAGTTGGCAGGGCGGCCCGGTGATGGGTTCGGTGGAGTATCTTTCGGTTGCAGGGCACGGGGCGCAACTAGCGGCCGCACGGCAGGATGAGGTGGTTCTGTCCACCGACGCTGGAGAGAACTGGGAGCCCATAGGGATTCCGGCAGTGCTCACGCGCATTCATTGCGTGGCTTTCTCCGCGGATGGGACGCTGTGGCTGGGCGCGCGGGAAGGCGTGTATTTCACGCGCGACCTGGGCAAGACATGGCTGTGGGTCAACCGGTTTCCGCTGAACGACGTGGACGATCTCAGTTATGACGCTCACCTGGGCAAGGTTCTGGTCAGCTCGCGGTCGAGCGACCAGGTCTACGCCATCGATCCCCAGACGCTGGAGTGGAAGTGGGCGCAAACCGGTTACCGCATCAACCGGGTGCGCGCGGCGGGAGAGCGGCTGCTGGCGGCCTCGCTATATGACGGCGTGCTGGTGGAGCCGCTGACGGCAGAGCCGGAAACCATGAATCGATAGAAGGTTCAGTGTGGTCGATCCTCAGGATATACAGATCCCAGGATCTCCGGTTCATCTCCAAAGTGAACGCGCAGCCAATGGCTCGCGGGCTCGGAGTAGAATCTGGCGACAAGTTCACCAAGAAATCCTGAAAGAACAATCACGACAATGAAGAGGACCGGAACCAGGAGCAGGGGCTTGCCGGCCGCCACAAATACGTCACAGAATGCAAAGACGACGAACATATGAGTGAGATAAACCTCGTAGCTTCGCCGGCCGCACGTAAGCCATGGGCGGAGTATGCGAGGAGCTAGCCATCTCGACTCCGCGGCTGCGGCAATCAGCATGCAGGCACCCACCGCCAGGATGCTCATGCCCAGACCTGTCCTCTCCAACCCGATCTGTGCTACCTGACGTTCAAGACAAAGACAGAAGACCAACAGCGTTAAACCAAATCCTACCAACGTCAGAGTGAGCTTGCGGGATAGTGGACGGCGTGCAACGATGAGAGCTGTCAGGCAGCCAAGCGCGATGGCGTCCATGCCGCCAAGATAGGAATACTCCTTCCAGACGGCGTTCCCGTTCGCCAATGTGGTGCGTGCAAACGGCCCTATCATTACAAAGATACTCAAGAACAATACCAGACCTTTTCCACGGCCCAAGAGCCAGCAGAAAAGTGGGAAAAACAGATAGAACATCTCCTCAACCGACAGGGACCAGAGAATGTCCCAATTGGCAGGAAGGTAGCCTTTGGTCGCTTCGAGCAATCCGACGTGAAGGGTGAGCGCGGCGAAGAGTGCGTTACCTAATCCTCCTTGCTCATCTGAGACAATGAAGTGCTTCAGATGAATGGCATGAAGCAGACTGAGGACAGCCAACAGAGTCAACAGCAGGGGAGCGATTCGAGCAAACCGAATGAGATAAAAATCCAGTGGCCGAACTTTATCGAGCGTGCCCCAGCGTTTGATCGTTGTCGATGTAATCAGAAATCCTGAGACCGCGAAGAATATCTGCACGCCTGCCTGACCTTGCCAAACCAGTGAGTTCACCAGTTGATGCGGCAACCCCGCGGTATAGGGTAGATGTGCTGATTGCAAGCGCATATGGATGTGGTTCAGCAGGACGTAGAAGATCGCAAGCGCTCGCAGGCAATCGACGCCGTCAATTCTTGACCAGCTTCGGTTGCGGTTCTCGTACCGGCTTTCAGCCATAGCTTATTATCAGCCCAGCGGAGCGCGGCTTCTTGCCGTTCATTTCCCGTCCGACTCTGGCTTTCTGTATCATTGGAGAATGCAGAACGAGACAGCGAGTCCCCGCCAACCGGCAGCCTTCCGAAGTTATGATTCGCGGCTTGAGCCTATCGCCGCGAAAGTTCTGGCCGGCGTGCGGCTGGAGTTCGCTGACGGCCTTGCGCTGTATGGTTCGCCGGATGTGCTGGCCGTAGGCTGGCTGGCCAATCATGTGCGCGAACGGCTGCACGGGGACGTGACTTACTTCAACGTGAATCGCCACATCAATCCCACCAACGTGTGCGTGGCGGCCTGCAAGCTGTGCGCCTTCGGGCGCAAGAAGGGCGACCAGGCCGGCTATACCATGGCCTTGGAAGAGGCGTGGGAGACGGCGGCCTCGGGCTACTCGGAGGCGGTGACGGAGTTTCACATTGTCGGCGGGCTGCATCCTGACCTTCCGCTGGAGTACTTTCTCGACCTGGTGCGTGGCCTCAAGGAGCGGTTTCCCAAGGTGCACATCAAGGCCTTCACCATGGTGGAGGTGGCGTATCTGGCGCGGCGGGCCAAGCTGAGCATCGAAGGGACGCTGAGAAAGCTGCGCACGGCGGGCGTGGACTCAATGCCCGGCGGCGGCGCGGAGATCTTTGCGGCGCGGGTGCGTTCAATCATCTGCGATCACAAGATCGACGGCGAGGAGTGGCTGGAGACGGCGCGGTTGGCCCACAAGATGGGCTTCAAATCCAACGCGACGATGCTCTACGGACACATCGAAAATGACGAAGACCGCGTAGACCACCTGCTCAAGCTGCGCGGCTTGCAGGACGAGACCGGCGGCTTTCAGACTTTCATCCCGTTGGCCTTCCATCCGGAGAACACAGCGCTCGACCATCTGCCGGCGACCACGGGACTGACCGACATTCGCCAGATTGCGGTGAGCCGGCTGCTGCTGGATAACTTTCCGCACATCAAGGCCTACTGGCAGATGCTGACGCCGAAGATCGCGCAGATTGCGCTGCGCTTTGGCGCCGACGACCTGGACGGCACGGTCATCGAGGAGAAGATATACCACGACGCCGGCGCCACCACGCCGCAAGGCATGACCCGCAAGGAGCTTTGCCGGCTGATTACCGAGGCTGGGCGAATCCCTGTGGAGCGCGACACGCTGTACAACGCGATGACGCGCACCGAGGGCAGCTTTACTGTGGCTGTTTAGCGGAAAGCGATATTCCGGGGCTATTACTTCTTGCATAAATAATGTCCTTGCGCCGTCCCTACGGGACTCCGAACGAACTTGTGGAGTTTCTTTTCCCCACGCTGAAGCGCGGGGCTAACCAACTCTGCGCCTACGGCGCGTTTGTGCGGACTTTACTTTTTCAGCCCTCACTACAGCCCTCGTGGATTATGCAAGATTCTTGCGGGGGTTGAAACCCCCGCCTCCCTCCGCGCGCAGTTTACACTAGAACTGCATGATTCCTACCCTCGCATGGACCCCGAACGGTGTACGTTTTATCGACCAAACCAAGCTCCCTCTGGAGGAGAGCTATGTGCTTGCCTCCGATTATGAGCAGGTGGCCGATGTTATCACGATGATGGTCGTCCGCGGAGCACCGGCTATCGGCGTCTCGGCGGCTTACGGCGTCGCGCTTGGCGCACTGCGAACCAAGGCCACTACTGCCGCAGAGTTCGCGCCGGAGTTCGACACCGCCTGCGCACGGCTGGCCGCAACCCGTCCCACAGCGGTGAATCTCTTCTGGGCCATCGACCGGATGAAGCGGCTGTTCGCGAACCTGCTTGCCGCCGGCGCAAGGCTCGACCAGATCAAGGAAAAAACTCTGGCCGAGGCGCACGCCATGTACGAGGAAGATATTGCCGCGTGTAAGAAAATGGGGGCCTTCGGCGCGGCGCTGCTACCGGACGAAGGCGGCGTGCTGACCCACTGCAATGCGGGCGCTCTGGCGACTTGCGGCTATGGCACCGCGCTGGGCGTGATTCGCTCGGCGGTCGAGCAGGGAAAGAAGATTCACGTCTATGCCGACGAGACGCGGCCGTTTCTGCAAGGCGCGCGGCTGACCGCCTGGGAGCTGATGGCCGATCATATTCCCACCACGGTGATCTGCGACAACATGGCCGCCAGCCTGATGCGCGCGGGGCGCATACAAGCCGTGGTCGTGGGCGCGGATCGCATCGCGGCGAATGGCGACACCGCCAACAAGATCGGCACTTACAATGTGGCGATTCTGGCGCGTGAGCACGACATCCCGTTCCATGTCGCCGCGCCCTGGTCCACTATCGACCTCGCCACCGCGACCGGCGAAGCCATCCCCATCGAGGAGCGGCCAGCGGTTGAGGTCACGCACCACGGCGGCAAGCAACTAACTCCGAATGGCGTGGGCATCCGCAATCCCGCTTTCGATGTAACTCCAGCTAAGTATATCGCCGCCATCGTCACGGAGCGCGGCGTGCTGCGCGCGCCATTCGGCGAGTCGCTCATGTCTATGAGGGACCCTACGGCGCTTTGACAACTGGGACAAGCTAAAGCGAAGCCAGAATGACTGGCCCCTCTTGAGTTTCGTGGAGGGCGGCCGCGCCGCGCGCGGGAGGTTCATAGTCTCGGCCCCAGCGGTGCGACAGACGGCGCTTTCGCGTCCTATGGTTTGTGGTATTTCCGCTCCAGAAATCCCGGATTGCGGTACTTGCGAACGTTCAGAAAACGCCAAAATGAGGGCTTTTCTGGCCCAAATGGCCTCATTTTGGGCCAAAAAGCGGGCAAAAAACGGGGTTTGCAGTTACTGATTCGTTAACATTACCAAAATGCAAGCTGTTGATACCGTGTTGGTTACGAGCAATGAGGCCGCGAAAAAAGATTTCCACAGGGTGGGGGGGTGGGGGTAAGGCGGTTTTTGGGGAGAAGAAACGGGGAAAGACAGGGACTAGGGACGAGGGACTAGAGACTAAGATTGCGCGGGTTGGGGATTGGAGGGCGGTCATTTGGGCCTCGTCGCGTTTGCGACTGGTTTTATCATCCGCGCGGGATGGATAATTATGTGCAAAACCGGGGCTGCCGGATTCGCTCCCACCCTGGCCGCAACGCGCAAGAAGCAGGTCCCCTTCGACAGGCTCAGGACAGGCTTTCGAGGCGCTGGGCTCGTGCTGACGAACGGGATGGTTGTTGGAGCCAGCTTCTCCATTCTTTCGCCAAAGTACAAAAGAACCGGGAAACCATTTGGCAAGTTAGCCCCGCTACGCGGGATGGCGAGTTAGCAAGTTGGCGGGTTCATTGCCGGCCGTAACTCGCGTACACGGGTCAGGATGCTCCGGAGGACAGCGGCGAGGGTGGGGCGGCCGGTTGCGCGGGGAAAATGCCGAGGGCGGCGGCTGGTTGCGGGCAAAGCTGTTGTGGAACGGCCTTAGTACACAGTTGTACTTAACCCAGAGAACACCGGTCCGGGCCTAAAGGCCAGGCTGTTCGGACCTCATTGTCAGGGGGTTAAAACCCCCTGCTCCCTCCGCAAAAGCCATCTACAACTGTAGTATTACCTCGCTGCGCGAGGATAGCGAGTTAGCGAGTTGGCCGGCCGGCTCGCTGGGTGGGCTGCTCAGGGGCTGTGGGGGTTTGTTTCGGCACGGGGAAGGATACTTTTGGCGGATCGGCGAGGGTGATGGCGGCCTGGACCGGCTCGGTGCGGGCGCCGCGCTTGACTTGATTCTCTTTGAGTGTGAGGACGCCGTTGGCGATTTCGGCATCGGCGGTCCAGCGGTCGAAGCGCGCCAGGGCTGAGGGAATCGTGCCCGAAGCAGAGGTTGCGGCTACCGCTCCGTGACGCCACTCGAAGTGGAGAGCGCCTTTGGCCGAGGCAGCGAGGTCGTCGCCGGTGAAGCCGGAAAGCTCGATCCTGCCGTTACCATCGAAGACACCGCCGGACGAGCGCAGTCCGAGCAATTTGCCGACGGCCGTCGGGCTGAGCTTCTCGAATTGGCCTTCGAAGACGTAGGCAGGCTTGCCGCCGACTGAAACGGCGGTGTGGAGCGTGCCGGTTCCGTGGACTCGGCCGCCGAGCAGGTTGGCGTCGAAGGCGGTGATCTGGGCCTCATTGGCCAGCGTGGAGAGGGTGGCCACAGGTTCGTGGAGGGTCACGGGCCCAAGGAGGAGGGATTCTGCCCTGACTGTGCCCTGGAGGCGAGGCCAGGCGGGAGCAGCCGCGGGGCGGAGGCGCTCAAGGAGGGTGGAAAGCAGCGTGCTCGGTTCATGAGCACCGAGGAATGCAGTTTGGAGGACGCCTGCGTCGAGCACGCCGAATTGAAGCTGGAAGGCGGGCGGACAGGGCTGAGGCGTGTCACATCCGGCGGGCAGGGTGATGCTGGCTGTTCCCTTGACCGGGCCGTAGGAGAAAACGACTGGGTCCCAGCGGAACTCGCCCGAGGCTAGGTGGAGCGTGGCCTGGGAGATTTCGACGGGGCTGAGCAGGAAGCCGGGCTTCCAGTTGGCGTTGCGCAGGGTCACGGTTCCGGTAAGGCTGTCGGGCGGGGTTGCAGGCGGGATGCCGGCGGACGAAAGCGGCAGGGCGAGCGCCGGACTGGCGGGCTGGATTGACGGCCGGATCGCCATCCAGGGGCCTTCGGCGGTCAGGTCCACGGAGACGGGGCCGCCAGCCAGAGCATCCAGGGAAGCGGCATTGGCGATGCCGGCGACGCGCGCCAGCTCTCTGGCCCTGCGAATGGAGACCTGGCCGCGTACGGCGATCTGGTAGCCGGAAAGCGCCAGCCGCGTGGAAACCGTCAGCGGGGCAGCCGCGCCAACGGGGATAGCCACGGTAGCCGCGAGGGCTTGTGAAGCGCCTGGAGGCTGGTTTGCGGGCCTTGGCGCGGGCTCCAGCAACAGCTTTGGGATCTGAATGGGCTGGCTGAGGCTGTTGCCGCTCAGCGTGAGGCCCTGGATGGTGACGCTGCCGGTGAGCGGTCCCTGTTCCAATGGACGGACCCTGGCGGAGTGCGCGTGACCGGGGTGTAGCGGATTCGCTGGGGCGGTGTCAGCGGAGGAGGCTGGAGCATAGGTGATTTTGCCGCTGGCCGATCCGGCGGCTTCGAGGCCGGGGGCCAGACCGCTTCGGACCGTGCGTAGGGCGTCCAGGCCGGCGGCAACGGGAATGCGGTCGAGCTCGACCGAAAAGCGCGGTGAGCCAGGCTGACTGGAGGCGTTGCCGGGCAGGTTGCCGGCGAGGCGGATGTGGCCGTCGCCGAGCGGAGAGTCGCAGAGCAGATTGTCGATGGCGCGCGTGGAGAAGTGGGCAACCAGCGCGCAGTTGGCGTCGAAGTCCATGGGAGCGACGGGGACAAACTCGGCTCGATGGACGCCGGTAGCGCTCAGCCGGGCATTGATCCGCGCCGCCTCGGTTGTGTTGTCGAGGTGGAGTTCGCCGGTGAGGTCGCCGCGCCAGCCGGCGTCGGCGCCTAGAAGCAGGCGGGTGAGTTGGCCGAGTTGCGCCTCACGCCATCGCAGGTCAAGGCGCGCCAGCATCTGGGTCAGTTTTGGAGCTTGGCGCAGTTCCGCATCAATGCGCACGATGCCGGTGTCAGCCTGTTCGAGGCTGAGGTCAGTGCGGACGGGCTGGCCGCGCAACCGAAGACGCCAGCGGCCGGGGCTTTCCTGCCAAAACGCGAGGTCGGCGTTGAGCAGGGAAAAGGGCAGCTTTTCCACGCCGTTCTTGATGTTGATGCGGGAGTTTGCGGCCTTCAGGTAGGGCAGCTTGACGGGCTTGCCCGGCTTGGCAGCGGCCGCGGCCGATTCTGCCTGAGTAGTAGCCGTGCGCAGGAGGGGATCGAGGTTCCAGCTCCCGGATGGAGCGCGCACCAGGTTCAGGCTGGCCTCGTCGGCGCTGATGGAATCGATCTCCAGGCGTCCGCGCCACAGCGAGAGCAGGCGAATGGAGGCATTGACGGTGTTGGCGTGCAGGACCGGCTCGGCGCCATAAGCGGGGTCTTCCTCGACGGTGAGGTCGTTGAGCACAAAGCCGGGCCGGGGCAACAGGCGCACTTCAACAGAGGAGAGGCCCACCGGGCGGCCCAGCGAGGCGGAGATGAGGTGGGTGATGCGGCTTTTGTAGCGGCTGACGCTCACCAGCGGGGGAACGATCAAGACCGCCAGAATGGCCGCCAGCGCCGCTAGGGCCAGCCACAGCCGCTTGGGCTTGCGTTGCCGGGGTTGTGCGTCTTCCGTCATGGTCTTAACAGTGGACAGTGGACAGTGGACAGTGGACAGCGAGCCGGGCCTCTAACTGACCATTATTCACTGTTCCCTGTCATCGCACCCGGTGCAGGGTCCGGCTCCAGCGGGTTTCGGTAAAGAAGTGCAGCGCGACGTGGCCCAGCCAGGCCAGGGAATTGCCGATTCCAGGTTTCTCGTACTGGTCTTCCGGGGTCTCGAAGGACCAGTAGTTGAAGAGCGGCCGGCCCACGATGTTCTCTCTGGGCACAAAGCCCCAGTAGCGCGAGTCGAGGCTGTTGTGCCGGTGGTCGCCCATCATGAAGTATTTGCCGGGGGGGACCACCAGGTCGCCGTTCACCAGGTTCTTTGGAAAGTCGACCATCGCCCAGGAATCGGGAACCTGAGGGCTCGGGGGAGGCGGCAAAGAAGGAAATTCGTCGAGAAACTCCTGGTCGCCGGGGTTGCTGGGATTGGGGGAGTTGTCCCCATCCTTGGGCAGATTCTGGGCCACGCCATTGAGGATGACGATGCCGTCGCGCAGGTGAATATGGTCGCCGGGAACGCCGATCAGGCGTTTGACCAGGATGTTGTACTGCGGGTTGTCACCTCCAGTCAGGTCCTCCAGCACTGGCTTGAAGAAGACTACGATGTCGCCGCGCTTCGGCTCGCGGTAGTGAACCAGCGGCATCCACTTGGCGGGCGGGGCGAAGGTAATGCGGTCTACGACCAGGTGGTCTCCCACCAGCAGGGTATTCTCCATCGAGCCGGAGGGAATGACGAAGTTCTGCCCCAGGAAGGTGAGCATGAACAGGCCAATGACAAAGATGGAGCAGATGCTGGCGAGTGCCTCGAAGGGCGTCTCTTCGACGCGATCCTGGGCTGGCTGAGAGGCTGGCTGGTTCTCGGGCGGCGTCTTCGATGCGGGCGATTTCTTCTTCGTCATCCTGTCGCTCTTTGTCAGTGTTCGGTTGTCAGCAGTCAGTTGTCAGCGATCAGCCAGTAGCGGTGGGCGGTCCAGGCATTTTACTGACCACAGACTACTGACCACGCACCTCTGCTCTTAATGCACCACATGGAAGATGCGCTTCCAGCGGGCAAAACTTTGCAGCCTGGCCGAGAAGGGCCTGTCGTGTCCGAGTCTACCATTTGAGGCTTGCAGCGGGGCTTGCAGCGCGGCTTGCAGTGGGACCTGATCGAGATCGGCGGCAGAGGGGCGGGAGAGCGAGAAGTAGATAAACAGCGGGCGGGCGACGATCTGCCGGCGCGAGACAAAGCCCCAGAAACGGGAGTCAAGGCTGTCGTGCCGATTGTCTCCCATCATGAAGTACATTCCGGGAGGAACGACCAGGTCGCCGTTCTCGATATGGTTGGGAAAATCGAGGGTCCAGGCTTCGGTGGCGCCCAGGCCCCGGGTCGGCGGCACGAAGGGAAACTCGTCGAGAAACTCGTTATAGTTGCCTGGCTCACAAGGATTCTTAGGATCGTATATTCTCCCCAGGTAGCATGGCTTCCCATAGGTTTTTTCGACGTGCGGCTGATCCTGGGCCACGCCATTCAGGACGACAATGCCGTTGCGCAGGTGGATATGGTCGCCGGGTACCCCCACTACCCGCTTGACAACATACGGGTGGTGGGGATGGTGGAAGACAACAATATCGCCGCGCGCAACTTCGCGATAGGGCATAAGCCAGCCAGTCAAGCTGCCGGCCGGGGCATAGATCTGCTTGTTGACGAGCACAAAATCGCCCACCAGCAGGGTGCGCTCCATGCTTTCGGAGGGGATGAGGTAGGGCTGGAGCAGAAATGTGTTCAGAAACAGCGCCGCCACGATCAGCGACAGCAGGGTGGCCAATGCCTCAGGCACTGTAGGCAGATGGAGCCGCAAAGGATGAATCCGCGGCAGGGAGCCGGAGGCCTGGGCAGGGGTACTCATTGCGCTGTCTGTTCCTCCTCGCTGGCGGCCGACTCGCTGCCGGTCTCGTCGCCGACATTCTTCCCGGCAGTCTTTAGCCGTTCGAGCGCTCGACGCGCGGCATCCTGCTCGGCGCTCTTCCGGGTGCTTCCCGTGCCTCGCGCCAGGGGCTTTCCCGGCTCGTCTTCCGCAGTCTTGAGCCGGACTTCGACCAGGAAGCGCTTGAAGTGATCCGGGCCGCTTTCGCTTTTGATGCGGTAGACCGGCGCGCCGGCGCGCGCGGCTTGCAAGTATTCCTGCAAGGCCGATTTATGGTTGCCCAGCGCGGCTCCGGTACGCAGCTCGCTCGCCAACCGCTCGGCGGTCTGGCCCAGCACCCAACGACCGGCAAAGGCTCTGACCGGCTCCAGGCCGCCGTCCAGGAAGAGCGCGCCCAGGACAGCTTCCATGGTATTGGAGAGCACGCTGCTCTTGCGCCGCAGGCCGCTATGCTCCTCGCCGCGGCTGAGGCGGAGGTGGCTGCCGAGACCTAGAGCCAAAGCCACCTCCGCAATGTAGCGGCGGCTGACCAACTGGGCGCGCAGGCGGGTGAGTTCGCCCTCCTGCCACTCGGGGTGAAGCAGGAAGAGGGCTTCGGCCACCACCAGGCCGAGCACGGCGTCGCCCAGGAACTCGAGGCGCTCATTGTCGCCCGTGGCCGCCGCTTCCCGCTCGCTGCTTTTCAGCGCCTGTTCACTGGGCGCCCGCTCATTCGCTGACTGCTCGTCGGCCCCGTGTTCGTTGGCGTATGACCGGTGCGTCAAAGCGCGGGCCAGCAGCTCCGGCCGGGAAAAGCGATGTCCTAGCGCGGCTTCCAATTCAGCAAGAGCGGCTTCCATTTGCGCCTCAATGCGGCTCTTTGACCCATCATCCGCTGCCCGAGCCGCGATTCTTTCCCCGGCAGAGAGATTCCATCCAATTATTAGACGCGTTGCGCTCTCTGGCGAAGTGCGCTCGGAATTATTGCGGCTTTCCCGTCCCATTCCGGCTAGGAGTTCCCGGCTTGCCTCCCTGAGGCTTGTCCGGCGCGGGGGCTTCGTCTCCGGCATCCTGGTCGCAACTATGGCCTCGGACGGCGTAGGCGGTTTTGACGCCGCGCTCGGCAGCCAGCCGGGTGTCCTGCTGCCCGTCGCGCGTCCGCAATGCCGCCTGATACTCGGAGATCGCCTCATCGCGCTTGCAGTCCAGGTCAAAGATTCGGCCCAGGTAGATGTGCGACCAGGCGAGCAGGCGCGGGTCCTTGCTGGCCGCCAGAGTCTTCTGGAAGCCGTCTACGGCTTGGCCGGGATGGCCGTCGAGAATGGCCGCCCTGGCCAGGATGAACTCGGCGCGGGAACTCGCGGCATTGGCCTCCAGAGAGCCCGAATCAACGGAAGAATCGGAGTGCGCGGCCAGCGCCTGGCGTGCCATGGCGCTGGCCGCGGCCACGTCGCCGGCAGCGAGGCGCGCTTCGGCCAGGTCAAGGCCGGTCAACTTGCGCGGCGTGCTGCGCGAGAGCACGTCGGTGTCGGCTTCCTTGTCGAATTCGATATGGTGCGCCAGATGGGTCTCCGCCTCCACGTCCATGCTGTAAACCATCTCGCCGATGGAGTCGGCCAAGCTGGCCGGATCCTTCTCAAAATTGATCAGCTGGTAATAGAAGTAATGCGTAAGCACGAATCCCTGGGTCATGCCGTGGTTCATGGCGGAGACGCGGGCAGCTTCCACCTTCTGCTGGTAGAGCTGGCGTTCATGCTCGTAACGGGGCATCTCAGAGCGGTCAATGTTGGCGGGAATCCTGTACTCGGGAATGCCGGTGTCCATGGTGCGCGCTTCGATGGCCTTGATGAGACATTCGACGGTCAGGGCCACGGAATCGGAGCGGAAACGGAACTCCATCGGGGCATCGCGCACCTCTTTGAGGACCGGCTGGGTCCGGTCCAGGGCCTTTTCCCTGGCGTAGATGAGCGGCTCGATCACGTAATGCAGGTAAGTGTGGTGCACGCCGGTCATGGGAATGGTCCCGTTCACCGGCGAAACCACGACCACATAGTCGGTGCCATAGATGCGGGCGTTGACCAAGCGCGGTGCGAGCATGGGCTCGCTGACGACAATAAAGCGCCGTCCGTTGTAAGTGGAGGCGGGCATCTTGAGGTAGATGTTGGTGGAGACGATCATGTTGGTCAGCGGATCGTGGATTCTGTCGGCCTCGGCGTCGTAGGTGCGATGCACCGTCAGCCAGATGCCGTCCAGGTCCACGGCGGCGGCAAAGTCGCGCAGTAGCGGGACGACCTCGATCACCTGCGTCGAGTCGGGGGGCATCTCGGTGAGTTCGACCGAGGTTTCCAGCGCCGGCGGCGGGGTGAGGTAGAGAGCCAGCGAGATGTATTGCGCGATGTCCCGCTCTCCGCCGGTCATGCGGTGCTGGGCAATGTAGAGGCAGAGATGGTCGCGCTTGTTGCGGGCGTCTTCGCTTTTTGAGAGCGCCAGGTTGATCTCATCGCGGACCCGCCTGCGGACCGGGGCGCTCTGGTCGAGACCCTCGTCGTAACCGCAGGCGTTCAGAGCCGCGGCCATGAGGAATACCGGCTCGGAGCTGATCAGCGAGATGGTGGGTCCGGCGGGATCAACCAGCGAAGGCGCCTTTTCTCGCGCATACGCAGGTGAGGTAGAGGAATTCTGTGCCGTCCCGAAGGAGCTTGAGGAGCTGGCTCCAGAGGATTGGGCGCGAGCTGAAGGGAAGGGAAGACCTGCCAGCAGGCAGAGAAGAGCAACTGAAAGAACGGCGGAAGACGGAGATGATCTGAACGTCATGGAGAGCCCTGTTCAATTCTAGACGCATCGGCAGGGCCAAAAGGAAGCGGCACGGGCTGACAGGGCGTCCGCCCGTGCCTGAATTGCGTTACAGCGAGGCCGCAAGCGCGGGGTACCGGCTCACGTGGCTGGTTTCATAGAGGGAGAGGAGGCGCTGGCGCATCAAGTAATATGCCGAAGACGCCTCCTGGGCGTGGAGGGGGAGGGTGATGCGGAAATGCCCAAGTAAACGGGCCGGGATCATGCCGAGTTCCACGCGGCGGACGGCGCGGCGCAATAATGCGGCGTCGTTCCTCATGCGCTCGGTTACGATTACGGCTTCTTCAAAGTTCCACCGCTGTGCCCAAGCGGCCAGAGCGAGCATGATGTCGGCGTTCTCGCGCATTCTATTCAGGCCTTCGTAACCGCCCAAAAGCTCCCAGATCTTGCCTGGTTCGAGGTCGATCTGGCCGCGATGGGGGGTGAGATAATCCACCGCCACCGCGGAAACCCCCGCGAAATCCACCCGGCGCAGCCCGGCGACGAGTTCGTGCCAATCCCGCTGCGCTTTCCTGCGGGACGCAAGCCAGTCCGCTATCACGAATGCGGCTAGCCCGCAAATCATGACCCCAAACGCGAAATAGGGAAGCACAAAGGTCATCGAAGCCATGTTACCCCTGCGCCCCCAGCGTGTCAAGATCATTTTTTATGCGCTGATGCAGCGCCTGTATATAGGCGCGCAACTCGGGCGAAATCGGCTGCCGGGCCGGCTCTTCCAGCCAGAATTGAACCGCCCAGTACCCGAGAGCCACCAGGTAAGCGAACATGCGCAAGTGCTCCAGTTCCCTGAAGTAACGCTCAGCGCCGAAGTAACTATGCAGCCCGTCCACCAGGATCGCAACCACGGCCCAGGCCGTCCATCCATTGCCCAGCGCCATCACATGGTTGCGCCAGCCCAAGCCCAGGCTCTTTGAGGTCCGCGTCACCACGGCGATCAACTCGCAGATCACCAGACTGGCAAACAGAAATCCTCGTACCACCAGGCGATCCAGCAGAGTTGCGGCTGGAGGTGTAACCAGAAACGGAAGTGCGGCGGCCAGAAGAATGCCCGCCGCGCCCCAGAGGATGAACTGCTTCCTGGCATCCCGGAGCCAGGTTCCGGTGGGCCGCATTACGATCCGCGCAATCTCCCAGATCACCCCCAGTTGCAAGGCAAAATCGAGAAGAGAATAGGTCCAGTAGATCCGCTCATACCAGGCGTAGTAGCCACGCCGGAGAATCAGGTACTGCACTGCGGGTACGGCAGCTTCGAAGCCGATGAGGATGGTGAAGACAGGAAACTCCCTCCACCTGCATCGATAGATGAGAATGGTGAAAAGGGCAGCTTCGCCGAGAAAACTAGCCACCCACAAGACAAAATCAAGCGCCGAAAGGTTCATTCCACCTCGCGGCTTTCATTCTCTCCTTTTTTAGAGGCCAAGAACAGAGAGAATTGTAGCCACGGCTACACTGAATGACACGCTGAATGACGAGCCTGACGGCATGGGCACCGGCATCCCTCCGCCTGGAGCCGAGTCGGCAAGGGTGATGGGAGCGGCAGACGCCAGCAGGGCGGCAAGGAGTACGATTCGCAGGGACTTCTTCATGGGGGGTCTCCTTCTTTTTGCGCAAACCTGCGCAATATGAGCCTAGCCCTATTCTCTGCCTTCGCGAAAGAGGAAGATAAGGCGAAACTGAAAATCGGCGCGAAAACGAGAGAAAAACGAAGGAAAAATGTCGATTCGAGACTCATCCCGGCTGGGCTGGGATCGACTGCGGGGCAGCGAGTTGAAGGGCGGATCGAAGTAGATCAGGTCCACCGACTCGTCCTTCTCGCAGCGCCGCAGGACATTGATGGGTCGTGCCTCAGGATTCCGGACAAGGGATGCAGGTAGAGTTGCCGAAGACCGGGATACGGCGACCCCGGCGCCGGGCAAAAGGCCCTACCCGCGCACGGAGATGCCGGAGAAGGAAAGCACCGCCAGGCCGGGAACCGGCTGGCCGAATCGGCGCGCCGGCTCATAGATGTACCACAAGAGCAGGTTCTCCACCTGCGCGCGGGTTGCCTCATCGGTGGGGCCGGAGACGATGCGATAATCGTAGACCTGGCCGGCGCCGTTGACAAAGGCCTCGACCACCACCGGGCCAGAGATGGCGTTCATCTGGTTGTCGCCCACTACGCTGGAGAGATAAAGGAACCTAGGATCGGTGGTCATCCCGAGCGGCTCGTCCGCGGCCTGCGCGGTTTCCGGCTGGGCAAACATGCTGACCAGCACGATGACCGAGCCTAACAGCAGCACCGCCGAGACAAAGCCGGCCGCGGCCTGCAGCAGGAAGGGACCTACAGTGTTTCTCCAGGCCAGGTTCAAGGCGTGGAAGGCGCCCTGGCGGCGGCGCGCCCGCTCGTGGCTGATGGCCACGCGGATGCGCAGCAGCAGGTCTTTCGGCTCTGGCGCCGGACCGAGGCCAGCCAGTAACGCCTGCATCTTCTGGAGGGAATTCCATTCCCCGCCGCACTCCCGGCAATACTCCAGGTGGGCGGCCAGAGCCTGCATCTCGCGTCCGCTCAGACGGCCATCCAGGTACTCGGTAAACTTTGTCTGCGTTTCATTGCAGCCGTTCATTGCGCCTCCTCTCCGAGGGGCATTTCAAATTCCGCGTGCGCGGCAGAGCGGGCTTTCTGCGCTGGAGCGGTCAAAAGCGCCTTCAAGGCAGCGCGTCCCCGCACCAGCCGCGACTTGACCGTCCCCAGATTCACACCCTGCATCTCGGCCACTTCTTCGTAAACAAAACCCTCGATGTCGCGCAGGATGAGGGTGGTGCGGAAGGGTTCCGGGACCTGGCTCAAGGCCGCCTCAACGCGCGCCCGGCTCTCCTGGCGAGCCGCCAACTCAAACGGCGACTCGGCGGGATCTACCAATGTTTCCTTAAGCCGCACCGGCTGCCCGGATACGGTCTCGGCGATCTCCTGTTCGAGAGGGATCTCCGGCAACTTGTGCCGCTTCCACCAGCGCCGCTGATTCGAGGCCTCGCGCAGGGCGATGCGGTAGATCCAGGTCCGCAGCGACGACTCGCCGTGAAAGCTGCCCACTCCCCGGAAGACCTTCACGAAGACTTCCTGGGTCATGTCGGCAGCGGCGTCTCGATCCTGGATGGCGCGCGCCAGTAGGGAGTAAATGGGTTGGTGGTAGCGCGCGATCAGCCACGCAAAGGCTTCTTCGGAGCCGGCCTGAAGTTCCGCAAGCAGAGCCGTCTCTTCGGATGGAAACGTCAACGCGCTGGCAACATCGCCCATGGTGAGGTCCGCCTGCATTTCAGAATCCTCCCACGTTCCCGCAACAGAAACGCAATCAGCCCGGCCAACCTGCACCGGGCGAAAAGCCTTGTCTTCCGGTTGCGGCCACTCGCCCAACGGCTGAAAAGAACGCCGCTCAAGAACTTATGCTGCCCTGGAGTGCGCGGGAAATGGGCGCTGGCTGGTTGGCCAACCGCCCCACGCTCTCTATTGTCTTAGACACCGCCCCCCCCCGCAAGTGTTCCCGGTCACGAGAGATTTTTTTGTTCCGGCGGGGATCAGGGCAGGTTACGGGCCTCGCCCAGGACGCGGGGATGGGATCCTGTTCCGGCCGGAAGCGGGATTCGGGGCCAAGCGCGGCTGGAGTTTGACGAATTCCGGGCCAGCGGAGACAATAGAACTGTTGCATCCCCCCGCATGTGGGCCTGTGGCGCAGCTGGGAGCGCGCTTCCATGGCATGGAAGAGGTCTCGTCGGTTCGATCCCGACCAGGTCCACCAATAGAATCAAACAGTTATGAGCTGCCACGAGGCGGCTTTTCTGTTTTGGCAGGTCCACTAAGGTCCGTTAAGCGAAATCTCCCGATTGCGCTCTGTAAACGTCCTTCCGAATCTGCTTTGTGAACGGGTGCTGCTGGTCCCTGTTATCCGGCCTTGGCAAGCGGCTATGCGGTTTGTGGAAGGATCATTTGCATGACCTTGCTTTGCGCCGCGCGCTTGTCTTCTGCGAACGACTGAGCATCTAGGTTCGGCATAACAATCGAATGATCAAGCAACCGAGGGAAACTGCAGATACAGTAACATCGGCTATGTGCCAGAGAGATCGAACACGATCTTCGGCGCACGAGCTCAAATAATCAAATATCCACATGTAACGGTTTACGGGTCCGCCGCACTATTACAGCAGGAGGTATATATGAGAGTTTTTTCAATTGGCAAAAGACTGGCATTGATCGGAGCACTCACAACGGCGGTGATTTGCCTTGTGGGCTGCCGCACACAGCCACCGCTAATTCAGCCTCCGCAAGGTATCTACGCTTGTCCGGCGGAAGTGAAAATTACCGATAAAGAGCACCATGCAAAGATCTATTACACCACCGACGGAACCGAGCCGACGAAATTGTCCGTAAAATACAGCGGCCCATTCCTAGTTCCGAATAGTGGAACCGTGAAGGCCGTTGCGCGAGCGGAAGACGACAAGCCCAGCAAGGTGAAAGCTGAAACTTACACCTGTCAACCCGCGGTGAACCAGGTGGATCTGGCTGTGCTGCTCCAGCTCAGCTTCAACTTGCCGCCGCCGCTACACGCCGTCACCTACACTGACATCCATCCCAACGATCTGGTTTACCCTGCCGCGCAGGCGTTGGCGCCGTTCACAAATCGGCAGGTGTTGTGCCCAAATTGTTTGTTAAGCGCCAATTTCTCGCCGCAAAGACCGGCCTCCCGCGCTGAAGCTGCGGTGATTTTGGTAAGCATCCTGATGGCAGGCCAAAAAGTGCAGTTACTAAGCGCGGCAAGTTCCGACACCGTGCTTTCCAGTGTTCCGGATGCTGTTGGCTTGCATGCCTTCGAGCGGCGTTATATCGCCACCGCAATTCAGAACGGAGTATTGGCGCTGCAAGCCGGAAACACTGTGCAGGCGGCGCAGCCGCTTACACATGCAGACCTTACGGCTGCGTTAAGCGCAATCCAAAATAACTTCGGCACGGTCGTAGTCCCACCGAAATAAGCCGCAGCATGAAATCTGCAGACCTCATTTGAAACGTCGCACGGCAACAAGAAAACCTCAAACTCGGATTGACCGGAAAGGGGCCTAAAATGAGCAACTCGAACTGTGTTCATCGGAGTCTTCACACGTGGGGGCTGCTGGCAAGTGGATTTCTACTGATGTGCCTGGCTGGCGGAGCGCTGTCGGCGCGCGCCCAAAACGATTTGCAGGACCAGGGCGGGCCGGTCATGCAGTCACCCAAGGTCTATCTCATCTTCTGGCTGGGAACAGACCCAAATGCGCACTTCGATCCAAGCGGAGCAGCCGGCGACGCCACTTATGAGAGTGTGATCAGGCGATTCTTTACGGACGTCTCGGCCAGCACCTATCTGAACATTATGAGCCAATACCCGGGAGTCTGCGAGCCGCCATCTTTAACCACCACGCAGCCCTGTTTCGGCACTGTAACCGTGGCCGGGAGTACTGTCGACACGACGACCGTCTACCCTGAAGCCGGCGACCCAGCCCACCCTCTGCAAGATTCGGACATCCGAACCGAAGTCACCAATTTCATCGCGGCAAACTCTGTTACTCCCGGCCTTGACACAGAGTTCTTTGTCTTTACCGCAGCGAATATCAACGAATGTATCCCGGGCGATGGGTGCACCTCCACCGACTTTTGCGCTTATCACGACAGCTTCCAGTCCGGCGGGAATACAGTGATCTATGCTTTTCTGCCTAATGACAATTCGTTGTCGGGATGCGACGAGACGGTCACCGCATCGCCGAATCTCGTCTCCGCAGACCGGGAAATCATAGCTGCGTCTCACGAGTTCTCTGAGTCCATCACAGACCCCAGGCCGATGGATTCTTCAGACTGGAGGGAAATTGATACCGGTAGCGAGATTGGCGATATCTGTGTTCCGTGGGTCTCCCCTACGGGACTGGGAACCATTGCCTCAGATCGCAGCAATGTTCACCTGAACGGCAACCCCTACTTAGTCCAGGAAGAGTGGAGTAATGATGACGAGGCCTGTGTGCTTTCGTTTTCATCGGCGATTACTGGGCCATCTTTGGAATATACGGTAGGCACCGGGAGCGACGACCTGCGCAGCGACAGCTCCGCTACTTCCGACATGGAAGGCACAAATGGCGTGACATTCCAAACGGTAACTCTAAAAACCGAGAGCCAACCAACGTGGGACCATCATGCTGCCCGGATACGAGTCTTCGAAATCAACCAACCGCAAGCAGCGCCGTTAGGCAACGTCGATGTGACGCTGACCACTCACAATCACGGTACTGAAAATGACGATAACTGGAATATTCAAAACGCGGATTTGAAGGTCCGGAACCCGAACGGCACCGTATTTTGCGATACCCCTGTAAGCGGCAATCCCGCTGCCAGGCTCTCGACTCAGGCGCCGACGGCTACTTTCGCGACGCCGACCTGTGCGCCAGCGCCGCCCCCCACGGCCTTTGTCTCGGTCGTGATTACGATAGGCACGGGGAATGACAACGCGAGATCGGATACAGAACTGTGGGCGACATTCAATGGAGAGCCGGCAATTTGCCTGAAGCCTTCCAACAACGCGGATCCCGATGGCACTTGCAACAACGGTGGCTCTGCGACGGATCAGAATGGGCACCAAGACTGGAATATCACCTCCAGCACCCAAATATTCACCAGCACCCAAACATTTACTTTGGCAACGCCACAAACGCTGGACGGCGGAACTCTAACCATTCAACTTATCGAACATGACAGCCCGCCCGAGGGTGACGACAATTGGGATATCCAGTCGATAACCGTCACGGGCGTAGACTCGATGGGCAATTCGACGCTATTACTCAGCATGTCAGTTCCGCTCGCAGGAGACAACTGCATGGCGCGGTTGGGGAGTGGATCGCCGCATCCATCGCGCGTTACCTACAATCTGAGCGTTGCCAACCCCGCCACGAGCAATTTGGCGAATCCAACCTTTGGGCCTACTCCTCCAGGCAGTTGTCCGCAGTAGCAAGACTCGAGCAGCCGGGCAGGTGGCAACGTCGCCCTGGTAGCGACTCCCAACGGCCTGATCTCGAAGTTCACCTACGACACGCTGAACCGGATGACCGAGCTGGCGGCAGAAGGGCCTTCGGGGCCGCCCGTCGCCGATTACAAGTACACGCTCGGGCTTACCGGCAATCGCACCGGCGCGACGGAGAGGGCGGCCGCACGCTCAACTGGAGCTACGACGGCATCTACCGCCTCACGAACGAGACCATTACAAAGAGCGTCCTCCGACATGACAAATGGAGGTAACGTCCACCCCTGCACGCAAAGTACCCAACAGACGTTACCGACAAGGGAAGCGAAACGTATTACCGAGATAAGTACTTTGATGCTTATTACCGAATTGTGCGGAAATAACACTAGATAACAATTGACTTTGATAGAAGCAATGGATCACGATGTGTCATCGCTGCAGTTGAGCAGCGTTCACCTAAGAGAGGAATTACCACCGTGATCCGCGCAAATGAAAACAAATCGGAAAAAACTTTGATCCAGTTGAGCATTGGAATGATGACATGCCTGGTCGCTTTCGTTATGCTTGTGTCGGTTTCATCGCCTGTCTCAGCACAGCAGAAGCCAACGATCGCCGGAGACTACGCCGGAACCCTCGGGCCGCTCCACGTAAAGCTGCATTTGAAGGTAAACGGCGCGGGCAAAGTGACAGCCACTCTCGACAGCCCCGATCGCGGCGCGATGGGCATTCAATGCGCCAACTTCTATGTCGATGGACAGTCGGTCACTTTCACTGTTCCCGCTGTGCAGGGAGAGTGGAGGGGGATCCTTTCCGAGGACGGAACCCTCACTGGAACCTGGGACCAAGGGCATTCCCTGCCTCTCAACTTCGCCCGTGACAACGCCCTCCAAGCGGAAAAAACCTACACGGCTTCCCGGTAGCGGCACCGAGACTCAAGTGCTGGGTGTGCCTCGCCAAAAACAGGCTTGCGCGCAAATTTGAGAGAAGCGGTCGAGACTCGATTTTCTGTGAATGGAGAATTGAGTCATGGGTATCTTGCGCAAGAAGTTCACCAAGGAATTCAAGCTGGCGGCGGCTCGGCGGCGGCAATAGCGCGTTTCGATGGCCGAAGCCGCCCGCCGGCTCGAGGTCAGCCCTAATGTTCGCCTCGCTTGGCAGCGCGAGTTCCGCGAGGCTCCAGGCAATGCGTTTCCGGGTCAGGGCCGACAGCGCTGGAGCGCAAGGTGGGTCTTAACTGTTTATCTCAGCCCGGAGTCTGCCGGGAATAGATTTACCGTCCTTTAGAATCAACAATATACAAAATCTCCGCGTTTCTGGAAATAATTGATTCTAAAAGACCTATCTTCCGGATCGGCTTCCGCTGGCCCACGCACCTCCATCACTCATATCAGCACGATCAGTCAGCACGAACCGCCAATGGGCCAGGCATCCAGGGACAATCCATGTTCATTTGGACGCCTGATAAACAGTTGATCTATTTGATCTACCGAGGTTTGACAGCAGAACGGCACCGATAAGTTACTTTAGTGTTGGTTTTGCAAATGACTAGCGTTTGACTTCCATCCATTACGAAGGTACTATTATCGACAGTCATCCTGGTACTAGAGCAAAAGAAGCGATGCCGTGTCCTGGCTGACTTGGTTGAGGTTTGCCGCTCCCCGTTCGCGTCCTTTGCGAAGGATGGGATGCTGGCAAGTAGCTTACCTCCGAACCGGAAGGACGTTGTCTCTTTCCAGTTCATGTTTTTTTCCCCAGTGCCGATAAAACCTGTGTTGGCCCAGAAATCGCCGGCCGGGCCATAAAGATTGCAGTGAGTGGGGACTCTTCTCCTTCAGGAAGCCCCACGAAAGGAGACTCATGTCATTCGCGCGGAGATTGCTCTGGGTTCTTGTTCTCCTCTGTTCAGCCACCCTCCTGAACGCTCAGTTCGATAGCGGCACCATCGTCGGAACCGTCCACGATTCAAACGAAGGAACTGTGCCGGGAGCCTCGATTACTCTTGAGAGCCTTGGCACCGGCATCTCAAAAACAACTCTCAGCAACGGCGTGGGGGACTACACATTCTCGAGCGTTGCCGCTGGAGATTATGTCGTCAATGCGAGTCACGTCGGCTTCACGCACGCTTCCACCTCGGTCTTCACGGTGACCGTGGGCGCGCGCCAGAGAGTCGATCTGGTTGTCTATCCCGCCGGCGACGTCCAGAAGTTGACCGTTATGGCGCGAGAATCCCTGCTTGAAACCGACAGCAGCGATCGCAGCATGGTGATCAATCCCACCGAGGTCGTCAACCTGCCCTTGAACGGCAGAGATCCGGCCGATCTTGCGTTGGTCGTTCCCGGCGTAAACAAGTCCTTCCTTGAAACCGAAGCCTCGACGAGCCGCGAGGGCTCCTACAACGTCAACGGCCTGCGCGCCACGTTCAATTCCTACCTGCTCGACGGCCTGGACAATACTAGTTGGGACTTAAACGAGGTGGGCTACTCCAACCAGGAGACGCAGCTCAGTCCCGATGCGCTCTCCGAGTTCCGTTTCACGACTGGCAACGAAAGCGCGGAGTTCGGCCAAGCGGCCGGCGCCGTTGTGAATCTAGTTTCCAAGCGCGGCACCAATGAGATCCACGGCGGCTCGTGGGACTACCTGCGCAACACGTTCTTAAATGCCATTGGGCCCATTCCGCCGACCAACGGTGAGAAGCCGGCTATGGTTCAGAACCAGTTCGGCGCCGACATCGGCGGTCCCCTCAAACGCGGAAAAATCTTCCTCTTCGGCGATTACGAAGGTTTCCGCCGCAACTTGCGCACCGCCATGGTTGCGACCTTGCCGACCACCGCGCAGGCCCAAGGACAGTTCGTCGATGCCAGCGGCAATCCCATTCCGATCACCAATCCCTATACGAAGGAGGTTTACGCGGACGGCATCATTCCCATCGCCGCGCTTGAGGCGACCAACCTTCCGGGAACGACAACTCCGCAGATCAGCTCCCTGGATATGACCGTCCTGGGCCTGCTGCCGACCGGCGCCAGTAACACCTACACTTCGTTCCCGCTGGGAACAGATGACTCCGATAAGGGCGATGCGCGCATCGATTTCTTTATCAGCAAGAAGATGACCACCTTTGCCCGCTACAGCCAGCGCAGGTTCAGCGCGCTCGATCCGGCCGCCATTCCAGCACCCATCTACTCAACGGCAAAAGGCCGCCTAACTCAGTCCGACAAACAGTTGGCAGCCGGATACGACTGGCAATTGACGAATGCTTCGGCGCTTGACGCGCGTGTCGCCTTCAGTTTCAACGCAGGCGCGCAGACGCCAACTTCCGCCGGGGAGCCTTTCCTCCCCGCCCAGGCCGGGGAACCCAACGTGCCTACCAATCCGGCGTTTGTTAGCGGTCTGAACAACGTCGTTGTGAGGGGTTTTTCGCAGTTCGGACGTACCGACAGCCTGCCTACCGTGATGAAGCCTTTCGTAGTCGATCCCAAAGTGAACTACTCCTGGCTCAAAGGGCGTCACGACCTCAAGTTCGGTTATGAATGGCTCCGTGAATCGGAGGTCGTGCAGAACTTCAGCCCATTAACCGGCGACGACACTTACAACGGGAAATTCTCCAAGGGAAAAACCGCGTACACGGGCACCGATCCCAGCTATAACCTGGCGTGGAACCTGGCCGACTTCATCTTTGGCGCTCGCAGTCAGTACGAGCTCTCCTCGTATCACGAGGTTGAATACAACCAGCGGATCCACACCTTCTATGGCGAGGACGACTGGCGTATGTCGAACAAGCTGACGCTCAACGCGGGCCTGCGTTACGAATGGGCGACGCCGCCCTTCGAGACCAACAATCAGCTCTCCAACTTCGATCCTGTCAACAGTCCAACAACCGGGACCCTGATCCTGGCCAGCGGCGGTTCGATCTACAATCGCGCCCTCGTCCATCGCAACAACCTGAACTTCGCTCCCCGCTTCGGCTTCGCTTACAGCCTTGGCTCCAAAATGGTTGTGCGCGGGGCCTACGGCATCAGCTACCAGCAATTCATTCGCGGCGGGCCGAACAATGAGCTGGCGACGAATGCTCCTTACAGCATCGACAACGTGATCACGCAGTACGCGCCTTCTTCGAAGACCGCGCCGGAGGCCGTTTGCACCTCGTTGAATGTAGCTCCGCTCAGTTGCTTCCAGCCCGTTCAGCTCGGCTATCCGAACAACTACCTTTCCTTGTCAAACTACTCGCCTTTGTCGACCACCACGCAATTCGATCTCGCCAATGCCCCGACCCCCTACGTGCAAAGCTATCAGCTCTCCGTGCAAAGGCAGTTGGGCGGCGGCACCTTTCTGGATGTGGGCTATGTCGGCACTTATGGCGTTCACCTGGAAACCGACCGGGACTACAACCAGGCTCTGCCTAACGCGGCCGGCGGTACGCTGAGCTTGCAGGCACGCCGCCCGATAGCGACTTACAGCTCCATCCGGGAATCCATCAACGTAGCGCCATCGCGCTACAACGCCTTGCAAGCAAAACTGGAAAAGCGCTATTCCGGCGGGCTCTATATTGCCTATTCCTTTACCTGGTCGCATGCACAGGATGAAGTCGCCGGCTGGGGAGAGCAGGATAACGGCGATAACGAATTTGTGGACCGTTACAACCCGAAAGCTTATTACACCCGCTCTACGTACGACCGTCCGCTGAACGATTCGCTGGCCGTCGTTTACGATCTTCCCTTCGGCAAGGACAGGCGCTTCGGCTCCAATGCCATCGCGCCGGCGCAATTCGTGATCGGCAACTGGCAGGTGACAGCCCTCGACTACATGATCAGTGGATTGCCCGTCAATATCAGCTACTCCCCAGACACGGCTCAGCAGATAACTAACCTGGCCAGGTTTTACTACTATCCAAATCTGGTCGGAACGCCGGTTCTTGGCAAGGGCAAACGGACCCCCATCGCCAACCAGCCGGGTGAGTATCAGTATCTCGATCCGACGGCCGTTACCGTACCCACCGCGGCCAATACGCCTTACGGCAACTGTCCGCGTAACGTCGCCCGCGCCCCCGGCTACGCCGACCTCGATGTCGGCCTGCACAAGCGCTTTCCATTGGGCTTTGAGAAGGTTGGCCTGGAGTTCCGCGCCGAGGCATTCAACGTCTTGAATCGTCCCAACGCAGGACCTCCCGATAGCGTCGCGACCGACGCCACTTACGGCATCGTCAGTACCTACTTTCCCAGCAGGGAAATGCAGTTGGCTCTGAAGCTGGTTTTCTAATGTTGTGGTGAATGCAGTCAGTCGATGTAGTTGAAACTGGCGATCTGACGTCCCGGGTCTCGATTCCGAAGCCCGGGACGCAGAATCCTGGTCTGACGAAGGGCTTGGTGTCCCGAATTGCTGCCTGTCCTCACATATCAAGATGCTTGTCACGCGGAAGGTCCACCGGGGCGGTGTACCGTTGCGGCATGCGGAATGCGGTGAACGGCTACGCTACGCCGATGACGCAAACGAGGATTGAACCGGTCTTGGCGAGGGGAGGCGATGACAGGATCGGAGTTCAACGGCCATGTGCCCAATCAAAGAATAGGCGCAAAGAGGAAGCGAAATTCTCTGGCGGGAAGGAACAAGCAAGATGAACGGGAAATGCAGGGGATGGGCCAGCGCCGCCGCCTTAATGGGAATGATGACAATTCCCAATTCAAGTAACTCTGCAAGGGCGCAGCAGGAGACGAGCGCCTTTGCCGCTACCGCGAAGTTTAGCCTCACAACCGGTATCGCCACCGATAGCACAGGCAATGTCTATGTGGCAAACTGGCACAACACCATCCTCAAGATAACGCCCGCTGGGGCAGTAATGATATTCGCGGGCAAGCCGGATACGAGAGGGAGCGCCGACGGCATTGGCTCTGCGGCAACTTTCGTATATCCCATTGGCATTGCCACCGATAGTGCAGCCAACGTCTACGTGGCGGACAAGGCCAGCAACACGATCCGCAGGATCACGCCGGCAGGGGTAGTAACAACCTTGGCGGGCACCGCAGGCGTTACAGGCCACTCGGATGGAACAGGCGGGAATGCAAGCTTCTTTAGTCCTACCGGCGTTGCCACCGACAGTAGCGGCAATGTCTATGTGGCGGACTCCGGCAACAACATAATCCGTAAGGTCACCCCAACCGGTGTGGTGACGACAGTTGCCGGTCTGGCGGGTGAAAGTGGTGAAATCGATGGCATTGGCGGTGCGGCAAGGTTCACTGCCCCTTACAGCATCGCAACCAACAGCGCGGGAACCCTGTTCGTGGATGAGATGTCTCGCCATACTCTCCGCAAGATAACACCGCAAGGGGTAGTCACGACTTTGGCTGGCAGGGCTGGCGAGACCGGCCATGCGGATGGAATAGGAACGAATGCGACATTCTATTTCCCCCACGGCGTTGCCGCCGATAAGGCAGGCAACATTTATGTGGCGGACTCTAGCAACAACACCATCCGCAAGGTTACCCCGGCTGGTGTAGTGACGACAATCGCCGGCGTTGCAAGCCCAGGCGAAGATAGCAGTGAATTCGACGGCATTGGCTCGGCGGCTACCTTCTCTAACCCAATGGCTGTTGCCACGGACAGTTCCGGCAATGTGTTGGTGCTTGAGGCGGACAACATCCGCGAGGTTACTCCATCAGGTGTAGTGACAACATTTGTCGGTTCGGTGTTCGGGCCATGGCATTTGCAGGATCAATTCTGTGAATGGGACGTTCCACCTGAAAAGGGCGGCGCTTCGAGATCAGGGACAAGAAGGTGCTCTCTCAATGCCGGAACGACCTACTGCTCGTCATCAATCGAAGTTGCCAGTGCCAACCCAACAGGCACCAGGCCAAAGCTGAGTTTGGTTTACGATGGAGCGAATCGTGTTACCGCGGTCGATACGAAGTTCAAACTCGAGCGTGCCGAAAAAGTTACCGCGAAAGACGATCCGCCGGGCGTAGATTTGGACGCTTCCTGGCTGCATTACGTAGTTACAATTAAAGTATCATCCGATGATTCATGCAAGGAGACGGGGAAGATTCCATAAGGGGCGTGTAGGGTACAGAGCTAAATAGATCAAACTGCGCCGGTTAGCGGCGTAACGTGGCGGAGTAAAAGTGGACCATCGCCAGATTCTGTTTTCACGGACAACGGGGCTTCGAGGGGGTAAGGAACAATAGGCCATTCTCCCAACATTCTTCTTCCCCCTGGTAGCGCGGTTCGGCGGATGAGTGCTCACTCTGCTGGCGCCAATTGCTGAACTACTGATCGAACCGGGGGCGCCTTGGCCGGAGTTGAAGCAGCTGATCGCGCCGTATTACCCGAGGCAAGGCAACGACAGTCCGCCGGTTGGACGCGGCCACAAGCCCCTGTTTCCCCGGCAGCGTCTCCCGGTCCCGCGTATTCATGAAGGACCGCCTTCCTCCCTGCGAGCGCAGGTTGGGGTCGTTCACGGGCGGGCGGCTCTGCTCGGCCGTGAAGCCGCGCGCCAGCTTCGGGTTGGGCTTGAACTTGGGCGGCCCGCCGTAGAACTGCCGCGCATGGCTCAGTACCATCCCCGCCCGCCCGTGCATCGGCCGCACGATCCCCCTAACCTGCACGTCCATGTCGCGGTACTTGCGCAGTTCGCCCACATCCTCGCGATCCTCCCACAGGCTCACGATGGTGAACCGGCACTGCTCGTCCGGCGTCTGTGGCGTGCACACATCCAGAAACCGCGTCCCGTCCGGCAACTCCACCACGTCATAAATATGCGCTGAGACACAGACATCCTTGTTGACGAGCTTGGTAGCCTCATCCGCCGTCACGCACGGCTTCGGCTTGCCCGCAAAGGCCAGCGTCGGCGAAAGCGCAACCAACAGCACGAACCATCCGAATCGGCGCAGAGCCACGGAAAAGCCCTCACGGAAGACTGCCGCAATTTTAGCGCGAATCAGCCGGGAAGTGAAGCAAAACCTCACGCAATCCCTGCCGACGCCGATTTACAGTGAGAGGTGCCCATGCTGACGAAGACAGTGAAGCTCAGAAAACGTGGAAGCGGCCTATGGATAACAATTCCTGCGGCGATTGTAAGAGAACACAACCTGAAGCCAGGGAATGAGGCACGACTCACGCAAACCGGTGAGCATGAATTTGAGTTGAGCCGCGTTTGCAGTCAATGCGGGACTGTCGAGAAGATTCTTACTTTTAGCCGCGTAACGCCCCCAGGCTTAGCAGGCAATCAGGACGTCGAGTATGAGCGGTAACGACCGGGCTCCAAACGATCTCAACGCAGCAGAGCTGTCATCCTGAGCGGAGCGCAGCGAAGTCGAAGGACCTGCGGTTGCTCTTGCGTTTTTCGATCCAGACTAAGGGTGCCGGACCACGAGTGTGGTATAATCTATTCGTTCCATCCCCAAGGAGTAGCAATGCGCAAATATTTAGCAATAATCTGCCTCCTCTTCCTCTTCTTTACATCTGCACATTCATCGGGCCAGAGGACCAGTAAAGACATTCCAGCAGCGCCATTGCCTGGCGCCATTGTGACTGCGCAAAAGGTGTTTCTAACCAACGGAGGAGGATACGACCTTGCGTATGACGCGTTTTATTCTGCCATGAAAACGTGGGGTAAATACCAGATTGTTGGTTCACCGAACGACGCCGACCTGATTATAGAACTGGCATACCGTGAAGTGGACAAGGGCACTCGCGTCTGGAGTTCAACGAATACCTATACGGGCGCTACACGAGTGCATAGCAGCGAGGTCGTTGATCCGCAACTCGTACTCACAATTTACGACGCCAAGACCAAGAACTCCCTATGGTCGACCATCGATCATCGAAAACTCGCTGTGAGAGAAAAGAACCGCGAGAAAGAAACTATCAACTCGGCAGAGAGACTGGTTGAGGAATTGAAGACACGGGCGACAATACCGCAATAATTGACCGACTACTGGCCCCTAAGTCATACGGGTGTCAAGGCTTTGTGGACTCCCAGGTCTCGGAAGCGAGACCTGGGAGTCCCGGTCTTGATTAACATTGAGCTTGAGTGGATGATTAGGCATACAGTTCAGCCTTGTACGCATTTCTCCATTTGTTCCGATCTTTCTCGAGTTCGTCCCAATGGGCATCCATCTCGGCAATTGCCTCCTTCGGGACGTAGACAGCGTCCAGACCCTTGAGAAAACCAAGCGGTTGCATAGCAACAACGTCACGAGATTCCCCGATGTACAAGATGTCATCTGTAATCGCTCGTTCGACGCTGATGATTGCCTTCTGAGCAGCCTCTATATCCTTGAGTGAAACGCCGGAATAAGACAGGCCTTTGCGGGATGCGACATCTGCCGCGTGAGCAAAGAATTTATGGCTGAGTATCACCAACTTCTTAGGTTCTGCCGAGTTAAGCCAGGATTGAAGCCTTTCAAATATCTCGATTCGTATCGTATCTTGGCGATTGCGGTCGGCGAGTAAGATACCCGATAGCTTATCGAAAATCTTGTGACGCTCTGAGCAATGCAAAAAACGAGATAACCTTGGAGCCTTTATTCCCCATATTCGAGTATCGTCGCCGGGGGGTAATAACTTCCATGCCTCCGGCTCGTAAGGCGTTCCATCATAAGCCACAAAGTTTTCGCGCGTGATCTTGCCGCGATTCTCCTTAATATCGTCGAGCAGTCTCCTATGGAAAAAACCTGTCCACCCTTTCTGCCCTGATCAAGGAGCCTTCGTATGGCGAGCACCTGAGTTGCGACATAGCCCTGATCCAGCATATGGGCAAGGATATGGCTTCTTGCTGCGATGTCCGCGCCGCTGCTCATGTCACCGCGCGGCTTTGCCAGAACTCGGTAACTGAGGTCGAGAAAAACCATACCGATAATCTGACCTTGAATGTTGTTTGGTTTATCTTTTCGAAACGAATACCAGTTCAGCCATTCGTCGCGCTTCTTTCGGTATTCAGACAACAATTCGAAGTTGGAAACGTCGCATTTTTCGACGGGAGCTGGCTCGTCGTCGGTAGAAAGCGCACCCCGTAATCCGAATTCGTTCGCACTCATCGGGAATCCTCCTGCGTCAGACGTCACAAAGACTCGAACTGCGCGGCAGGTCTACCGTGCATCAATTAACTCTTCGAACTTGCTCCCCGCCCATAATGGCTGGTCACATACTTATCCAGTATCTGCTTGAACTCCGCCACAATCGTATCGCCGTGCAGCGTCTTCAAGAGCTTTCCATCCACATAGACCGGCGCCTTGGGCTCCTCGAACGTCCCCGGCAAACTGATTCCCAGATTCGCATGCTTCGACTCGCCTGGCCCGTTTACCACGCAGCCCATTACCGCCAGCTTCAACTCCTCCACGCCGGGATACTGCTTGCGCCACTCCGGCATCGACGTGCGCAGATAACTCTGGATCTGCTCGGCTAACTCCTGAAAGTAAGTGCTCGTCGTCCGACCGCACCCAGGGCAACTCGTCACCTGCGGCATGAAGCTGCGAATCCCCAGCGATTGCAAAATCTGTTGCGCGGCCACGACCTCCTCCGTCCGGTCGCCGCCCGGCTTCGGCGTCAGACTCACACGAATCGTGTCTCCGATCCCCGCCAGCAGCAGCGGCGCAAGCGCGGCCGTCGAAGCGATCAGCCCCTTCGCGCCCATTCCCGCCTCGGTCAGCCCCAGGTGCAGCGCGTAGTCGCAACGCGCAGCCAAATTCGTGTATACATCGATCAGGTCGCGCACCCCGCTCACCTTGGCCGACAAGATAATCTGGTCATGGCCCAACCCGTAGCGCTCGGCGACGGCCGCGGAGTCGAGCGCGCTCCGCACCATCGCCTCCATCATCACCTCGCGCGCGGGCAGCGGCTGCGCCAGGCGGCTGTTCTCGTCCATCAGGCGCGTCAGCAGTTGCTGATCGAGCGACCCCCAGTTCACCCCGATGCGCACCGGCTTCTGGTTCTCCACTGCGCACTCGATCATCACCTGAAAATTGTCGTTGTCTTTCTTGCCGATCGATGCGTTGCCCGGATTGATGCGGTACTTGGCCAGCGCCCGCGCCGTCGCGGGATACTTCTTCAGCAACAGATGCCCGTTGTAGTGGAAGTCGCCCACAATCGGCACGCGCAGGCCGCGCTTGTCCAGGCCCTCCACAATGTGAGGAACCGCCGCCGCGGCCTCCTCGTTGTTCACCGTGACGCGCACTATCTCCGAGCCGGCCAGCGCCAGCGCCGCAACCTGTTCGATGGTGCCCTGAACATCCGCCGTGTCGGTGTTGGTCATCGACTGCACGACGACCGGAACCTCCCAGCCCACGCGCACCTGCCCAATCCTGACCGTCCCTGTTTTCCTGCGCTGAATCTCCGCCATGCCTCTAGTTTACCCGCATTGCCGCATCCGGCAAACCCTCAAGTCTCTCTACTGTTTGTTCACGTCCACATAATATAAATCCGTTGCAACCTGAAACTCCTCTTTCGTCAGCGGCGTCTTCATCCACTGCCACTCGGTCGTTGGATGAATGATCTGCCAATCTCCCGGCTTTCCCACTCGCACCGGCATGGCGAAGTTATCCTCATCGGCCCGCCACTTATACATCACCATCCCCGGAGCCTCGCCAAACAATAACTCCAGCCTGGGCAGATCCTTGTGCCGAAGATACTGATTGAATATCGGCGTCAGGTTCATGCCAGTCTGCTGGTTGAAATAGGTCACCACGTCTTCGATCACGATGTTCTGATACTTGAAATGCTGATAGAAGCCGTGCAGCAGCGCCCACCACTTAGCATCGTCGTCGATGACGCTGCGCAGCGTGTTCAGCATGAGAGCGCCCTTGAAATATTGATCCTGGTCAGGCTCTTCATTCACGCCGCGCTCGGCGAGGATGGGGCGCAGATTCTTGACCTTCGCTTTATCGCCGTTGAGATACTTGATCGCGTCATCCTTGCCCCAGCGGTACTCCACATAGAGGCTTTCCAGATAAGTCGTCCAGCCTTCGTGAATCCACATATCCGCCGGGTCGGCAGCCGTGATGCTGTTGCCGAACCACTCGTGCCCGCTCTCGTGAATGATAATGAAGTCGAAGCGCGGGCTGATCCCCACGCCGGTCCAGTCTCGCCCCATGTAGCCGTTCTTGAAGCCGTTCCCGTAGGCCACTGCGCTCTGATGCTCCATCCCCAGGTAGGGCACCTCGACCAACTTATAACCATCTTTCGCAAAAGGATATGGACCAAAGTAATGCTGATAAGCCTCCAACATCCCCTTGGCCTGCGCAAACTGCGCTTTCGCCTTCTCCAGATCCTCCGGCAACACATAAAAATCCAGCGGCAGTTCGCCTAACGTATCGGAAAACTCGACATAACTCCCAATATTCAACGCAACATCGTAGTTGTTAATCGGATAACTGACATGCCAATCCCAGCGGGTATAGCCTTCGCCCAGATCGGTCTTGCCCATGAACTTGCCGTTCGAGACATCCACCAGCCCATTTGGAATCGCCACGCTGATGTCCATTGTCTCAACCTCATCACGCCACTGGTCTTTATTTGGCCACCAGACACTCGCGCCATCACCCTCGCAGGCAGTGGTGATCCACACGCGCCCGGCAGTATCTTTCTTGAAGGTCATACCGCCAAAGCGCCCAATCTCCTTCGGATGGCCTGAGTAATAAAAGTCAATGGAGTAGACCTGGCCCGCGCGTAGCGTCTGCGGAAAATCCACGAAGACCGCGCCCGAGTCGCGCACGTACTTGAGCGGCGTCGCGTCCCACAGAATCTTGTCGATGGCCAGCGTCTCGCGCAGGTCGAGTTGAATGCGCGCACCGTCGGCTAGCATCTTGAAGCGGATGGTATTCTTCCCGCTGACGGTCTGCTTTTCCGGATCGACGCGAATGTCCAGGTGGTAATAGAGCAAGTCATTGTTGGCGCGATAAGGCCCGTACGCGCCGCGCAGCATCTCCGCGCGAGTCGGCGCTGGAATCTCTGCGTCGTTCGGCTTTGCCGCGGGCTTGGGCGCTTCGGCCGCAGGTGTGACTATGGCCGTTGCGGCGGGAGCGGCTGGCTGGCTAGTGGCTTGTTGTCCGGCTTGTGCGGAGAGCGATGTCGCGATCCCTACGGAAGGAATCAACAGCATCAACGCCAAGGATCGAAGGCCAAAGAATCGCATTGCATTATCTTATCGATGCGGCCCAAAAAGTGAAAACGTCCAAGGACCTACCATCCTGAGCAAGGCCCGGGAGAGTCGTCAAGTTATTCCAAGACGTCCTTTTCGTTTTTGTCAGGTTTCTCGGGCCGAAGGAAAGCATTTAGAAAAAGTCGGATGGAGACAAGCACGAATGCCGCTCCTATAAGAGAACCAAGGAATCGAGCAGCCCATTCGTCATTCGCCCTCGCCCAGCATATCGCGATCATCAAAACCCCCAGCAGCCAATACGTCACGGCAAAGACAATAAGCCCCGCTCGTTGGATGGGCTTTGCTTTGGGGTCGCCCTTCCAGAGGAACTCATCTACACTCTTACCGGCTCTCAATCCATCCGGCCAGAGGATCGACCTCTGCTTGGCTTCTATTTCCTCGCGAATCTGTTCGAATTCAGGTTTGTAGCTCATGAGATTCACTTCCCTGCCTCAAATCAGTTCCACGCCCCACAGGTCATGCAGATGCAGCACGCCCTTGACGGTCCCTGCCACGTCTATCACCACCAGCGAAGTAATCTTCCGTTCTTCCAGAATCGCCAGCGCCGTTGCAGCCAACTCCTCCGCGGCAATCGTCCGCGGATGGGCGTTCATGGCTTCGCCGGCTGTCTTGCTGAGCGCCGCGCCGCCCTCGCGCTCCAGCAATCTCCGCAGGTCGCCGTCGCTGATGACGCCGCGCAGCCGCCCCTGCTCCTGCACGGTTGTAATGCCGAGCTTCTTCGAGGACATCTCGTAGATCACATCGGTCATCGGCGTCGCGGGCGCGACCACCGGCACGGCGTCGCCGGAGTGCATCAGGTCGCGGACCTTGGCCAGCCGCTTGCCCAGCTTGCCGCCGGGATGGAGCTCGGCAAAATCCTCCGCGCGAAAGCCCTTGCGCAGGCTCACTGCGATGGCCAGCGCGTCACCCAGCGCCAGCATGGCGGTGGTCGAGGCCGTCGGCGCCAGATTCAGCCCGCAGGCCTCGCGCTCCACGCCGCAATCCAGAGCCACGTCGCTGGCTTCGGCCAGGGTCGAGCGCAAATTGCACGAGAAGCTCACCAGCGCGCCGCCTTTTCGCTTGAGGGTGGCCAGCAGGCGCAGAATCTCCTCGGTCTCGCCGCTGGCCGAAAGCGCCACCACCACGTCACCGGGCATCAGCACGCCCACGTCGCCGTGCACCGCCTCGGCCGGATGCAGAAACAATGCCGGCGAGCCGGTGGAACTGAGCGTCGCGGCGATCTTCTGCGCGATGATTCCGCTCTTGCCCATGCCGGTTACCACCACGCGCCCGCGCTCCTGACCGCAGCGCAGAATCAGTTCGACGGCCCGGTCGAAGGCCGCGGCCATCGGCCCTTCCAGGCGCGTGGCCAGCGCCTCCAGCGCCGCCGCCTCGGTACGGACGAAAGCCGCCGGCCCGGAGGCTGCCGGCCTCTCGCCGCCCGCGCCGCGGTCCCTGGCGCGAGCCTGATTTCCTTCTTCGCTCATCGGTTTTTGATGGTAACAGTTCAGGCCGCGGCCCTGCTCGTACAATGAAGTCAAGAGGCCAATTCTCCGTGAGGCGCAACACCCTGGTCATCCCCGCCGTTCTCTTCATTCTGGCCAGCTTTGCCTGGGCCGGCTGGGCCAATTGGGAGTACCGCCGGCAGGCCGCCGAGCGCGTGCAGGCCTCGACCGCGCAGGCTGTACTGACGCCCGATGCCGCTGGAGGCGCGCCGCAGTTCGTCATCCCGCTCCAGGGCAAGCCCGCGCCCGAGTTCACCCTCGAAGATCTCAGCGGCAAGAAAGTCTCACTGGCCAGCTACAAGGGCAAGGCAGTGCTGCTCAACTTCTGGGCCACCTGGTGCGGCCCTTGCAGGATCGAGACCCCCTGGCTCATCGAACTGCGCAACCAGTACGCCGCGCAAGGCTTTGAGATTCTGGGTATTTCGGCGGACGACATCAATCGCGACGACCCTGCCAAGCTCAGCGAGGAGAAGCAGGAGATCGCGCGCTTCGTCCAGAGGATGCATATGCCCTACCCGGTGCTGATCGACGGCGACTCGATCAGCAAGCCCTACGGCGGTTTGGACGATCTGCCCACGTCGTTCTTTGTGGACCGCAGCGGAACCGTGGTGGCCGCGCAAGTGGGGCTGACTTCGAAGGACGAGATCGAAGCAAACATCAAGAAATCGCTGGGAGTGGACAGGTGAGCCAGTCAGACAGACTGCGAGTCAGCCGGTGCGCGCTGCCCGTCGCCGCGGCCCTGGCCCTGGCCGGCTTTCCGGCCCAGGCGCAGAGTCTCATTGCCCGCTCCAACTCCAAAGTCCCAGCCGTCGTCTATCTCTACCCAGAGCAGGTCACCGTTCCCGCCGGCACGCCGACCAGGGTCGCGCTCCATTTCCGCATCGCTCCGGGTCTGCACATCAACTCCCACACTCCTAGCGAAGACGAACTCATTCCCACCACCCTCTCGATTCCCGAAGGCTCGGACGTGCACCTGGATGGGGCAGTCTACCCGCCCGGCGAGGCCTTTCGGCTGCCCATTGCCCCCAAGACAAAGCTCAGCGTCTACACCGGCGAGTTCATCATTCAGGCGCGCATCGTGGCCGCGGCCGGCGATCACCTGGTCGAGGCCCAGCTCCGCTACCAGGCCTGCGACAACAACGCCTGCATGCCGCCCCGAACGATTACGACGCCGATCGATGTGATCGGGAAGTAAGGGGCTCTTCTCGCGCCGCTCTCCGGTTAGAATCGCTTCCCTTCCCATGGGCGGTTACGAGTTTGCTCACGCCGGATATGGCCCGACCGCAACGATAGCGGTATGATTTGTGTGGAGACTGCCATGGTAGAGAGCCGCATCACAATCGAGCCTGGGAAGCGTTCCGGGCAGCCGTGCGTCAGGGGTCTGCGCATTACGGTTTGGGATGTGCTGGGTTGGCTGGCGGCAGGAATGGATGAAGAGCAGATCATCGCCGATTATCCGGAGTTGGAGCCCGCCGATTTTCCCGCTATCTTCGAGTACGCTACGCGTGTCGGAAGGCGTGTCGCGCTGTGAAGCTGCTGCTCGATGAGAATCTCTCCCGCCGGCTGGTCCGGCGCATCTCGGACCTTTTCGCAGATTCCGCGCACGTTTGCACGGAAGGACTGCTTCAGGCTCCAGACTCGGCTGTATGGGAATACGCCAGGACAAACGGTTTCGCCATCGTTACGGCGGATGCAGACTTCTATGAAC
Source organism: Occallatibacter sp. (assembly GCA_049522975.1). Lineage (GTDB taxonomy): Bacteria > Acidobacteriota > Terriglobia > Terriglobales > Acidobacteriaceae > Telmatobacter. The sequence continues at coordinate 37,962 of JBEKNI010000003.1, forward strand.
TGGCCACGGCTCTCGGAGCTCCTCCCAAAGTGATTTGGCTGCGCGGGTGCGATTATCCGACCGCGGTCGCCGAGGAGTTGATCCGCGGTCAGGCAATTCGGATTGCAGAGTTCCTTGAAGATCCGGAACGAGCGGTGCTGATCCTGCGGCGGCAATGATCGCACACTCCGAGAGCATTGCAACTGTTGAGATTCGCGCAATTCTCCCCCTCCTGCTATCGTGTTTTGCAGAGGACTTCTCCCATGCGCCTGGGGTTGATAGCGGCTTGCAGCTTGTTCATCGCGGGCCTGGTGGCAGGGTTGCCGGCTCAGGCACATGCCGGCTCCCTGACGGTGAAGACTGAACAAGGCAAGGTTCGCGGCAAGATCATCAACTACGGCAAGGTCAAGGCATTTCTCGGCCTGCCCTACGCCGCCCCGCCGGTCGGCGAACTACGCTGGAAGGCGCCGCAGCCGCCGCTCCCCTGGAAGGGCGAGCGCGACGCAACCAGCTTCGGCCGCCACTGCGCCCAGAACCATGTCTGGGATGACATAGCCTTTGAGGACAGCGGCCCCAGCGAGGACTGCCTCTTCCTGAACGTCTATGCGCCCGAAGATGCAAAAGCCAATGACAAGCTGCCGGTCATGTTTTGGATTCACGGTGGCGGCTTCAGGGCCGGCGCCAGCTCGGAGCCGCGCCATCGCGGCGATTTTCTGCCCCTCAAGGGCGTTGTGCTGGTCACCATCAACTACCGCCTGGGCGTCTTCGGTTTTCTGGCCACAGCAGATCTGGCGAAAGAGGCCAACGGCGCGGCAGGGAACTATGGCCTGCTCGACATGGTGGCCGCGCTCCAGTGGGTCAGGGTCAACATCAGAAACTTCGGCGGCGATCCTGACAATGTGACCATCTTTGGGGAGAGCGCCGGTTCCGAATCTGTGTCTGCGTTGATGGCCTCCCCGGCTGCGCGCGGGCTCTTTCAAAAGGCCATCGGAGAAAGCGGCGCGGCCTTCAGCGGCACGCTTGCCACCCGCTCCCTGGAAGCCGAAGAGAAGCAAGACGGCGCATGGGTGGCCTCGCTGGGCCTCCGCTCCCTTGAAGAACTGCGCGCAACTCCCACCGGGAAGCTCCTCGATGCCGCCAAAACCAGAAAAGAGGATTTTGAACCGGCAGTCGATGGCAGCTTCTTCCCCGAGCCGGTGCCCGATCTCTATGCCGGCGGCAGGCAGGCGCACGTGCCGCTGCTGGCAGGCTGGAACCGCGACGAGGACGACTCTTTGGTCAGCGGCATGACTGCGGGAAAATGGAAGCTCTATGCAATCGAGCACTTCCACCTGCGCGCGGCGGAGTTTCTCAAGCTCTATCCCGGCAACACCGATGAACAGGCAGTCCGCTCGGCCTTCGACTACGGCAGCGACACCTTCATCGCCTTCGCTACGTGGCAATGGATCGAGGCGCAGGGCAAAACAGGCGACTCGCCGGTCTATCGCTACCACTTTGAACTGGCGGCGCTTCCCAGCAAATACCACCCCGATACGCGGGCCTTTCACTCCGACGACATCGAGTATGTCTTCGGCACGCTCGACACGCGCCCCAGCGAGACCGTCCGCGCCGAGGACCGCAAGCTGAGCGAACAGATGATGAGCTACTGGACCAACTTCGCCAAGACCGGCGACCCCAACGGCCCAGGCCTACCCGTCTGGCCCCACTACGACAAGGACGGGCTTCTCCTTCACTTCGACAGTACCGTCATCGCCGGCCCGGATACTCTGCGCCCGCGCTATGAGTTTCTGCTGGAGGGAATGCCGCCGCCCTCGTTCTGATCTGCCCTGAAGCAAGCAAAGGAACCTCTGAGCAGGTCTGCACTTTGGCAGCCGAATGTCTTCTCTCCTTTCGGCTGACTCTTCGTCTCACGCCATTGCATGATGGCGCACCGGCGCGGGCGCCTCGATGGTGGCCAGATAGCGGTCGACGGCCGCGGCCGCTTTGCGGCCTTCGCTGATCGCCCAAACCACCAGCGACTGGCCGCGGCGCATGTCGCCGGCTGCAAAAATATTCTCGACTGAAGTCTGGTAATCGCCGTTGGTGGCCACGTTACCGCGGTTGTCCAGAGCCACTCCGAACTGCTCGATCATGCCGTTACGGACCGGCCCCAGGAAGCCCATGGCCAGCAGAACCAGATCGGCATCGAGCGTGAACTCGGTGCCGGGAATGGCTTCAAACTTCGGCGGCGGGCCGACGCGGACGGCGTGCAGTTGCTTCACGTTGCCGCGCTCGTCGCCGGTGAAACTCACGCTATTGATGCTCCAATCGCGGATGCCGCCCTCTTCGTGTGCGCTTTCTGTGCGCAATTGCAGCGGCCACATCGGCCAAGGAGTCGAGGCCGCGCGCTTCTCCGGCGGCTTGGGCATGATTTCGAACTGGTGGACGCTCAAGGGGCGCTGGCGAAGGCTGGTGCCCAGACAGTCGGCGCCGGTGTCTCCGCCGCCGATGATGACCACGCGCTTGCCCTCGGCGAGAATATCGAGAGCGGGATCGAGCCGGTCGCCCTCGCAGCGGCGATTCTGCTGCGGCAGAAACTCCATGGCGAAGTGAATGCCCTTGAGTTCGCGGCCGGGAATCTTCAGGTCGCGGGGCTGCTCTGCGCCGCCGCAGAGCAGAATGGCGTCGTAGTGTTCGGTGAGCGCGTCAACTGGCACGTTGACGCCCACATGCGCATTGGTCACAAAGGTCACGCCCTCGGCGCGCATCTGCTGGATGCGGCGGTCTACGATGTGCTTCTCCAGCTTGAAGTTGGGAATGCCGTAGCGCAGCAGGCCGCCGATGCGGTCGTTCTTCTCGTAGACAGTGACCGTATGTCCGGCGCGGCGCAACTGCTGCGCTGCCGCCAGGCCGGCGGGCCCGCTGCCCACCACGGCGACTCGCTTGCCGGTGTTCTGCTCAGGCAATTCGGGATGAATCCAGCCCTCGTCCCAGGCGCGCTCGACGATGCTTCGCTCCATCAGTTTGATGGAGACGGCCGGCTCGCTGATGCCCAGCACGCAAGCCGCCTCGCAGGGAGCGGGGCAGATGCGGCCAGTGAACTCCGGGAAGTTGTTGGTCGAGTGGAGGCGACGGATTGCAGGCTCCCAGCGGCCATTGTAGGCCAGGTCGTTCCAGTCGGGAATCAGATTGTTGACCGGACAGCCGGTGTGGCAGAAGGGGACGCCGCAATCCATGCAACGCGCGCCCTGTTCGCGCTGCTTCTCCTCGGGAAACGGCTCGTAGATCTCGAACCAGTCCTTGACCCGGTCCTCGACCTTGCGGCGCGTGGGTTGTTCGCGTTCAATCTCAAGAAATCCTGTCACCTTACCCATGGTGCACCTCAGCTGCCGCCACGGCGGGCGACGGATTTGCGGTAGAAGAATAGACCGCGCTGGAGACCGCAACAGCCACTCCGCCATAAACCGATTCGACCCGCGGAATGCCTAGCACGCGCTTGTACTCGTGCGGGAAGACCTTGATGAAACGCGGCTGCGCGCCATCCCAGTGTTCCAGAATCCATGCGGCGCGCGGCGAGCCGGTCAGGTCACGGTGGCGTTCGAGCAAGCCGCGGACTTCTGCTACATCGGACTCCAACTCCAGCGGCTCCAGATCGACGCTCGACTGATTGCAGCGGCGCGCGGCGAAGTCGCCCTGCTCGTCGTAGACAAAGGCGCGCCCACCGCTCATGCCGGCGGCAAAGTTGCGGCCGGTATTGCCGATCACCACGACGGTGCCGTTGGTCATGTACTCGCAGCCGTGATCGCCCACACCTTCGACCACTGAGACGGCCCCGGAGTTGCGCACGGCGAAGCGCTCGCCGGCGACGCCGTTCAGGAAGGCTTCGCCGCTGGTTGCGCCGTAGAGCACGACGTTGCCCACCAGGATGCTCTCCTCGGGCAAAAAGCTCGAGGTCTTGGGCGGATAGGCGATGAGCCGCCCGCCGGAGAGCCCCTTGCCCATGTAGTCGTTCGAGTCGCCTTCCAGTTCCAGCGTGACGCCGTTCGGAACGAATGCGCCGAAGCTCTGCCCGGCCGAGCCGGTGAACTTGAAGTGAATGGTTTCGTCGGGCAATCCAGCCGAGCCGTAGCGCCGGGCGATCTGGCCGCCCAGCATCGCGCCCACCGTGCGGTGCACGTTGCGAATGGCAAAAATTCCGGTCACCTTGGCCTTCGATTCGAGCGCCGGAGCCGCGGCCTCGATCAGCTTGTGATCCAATGCCTTGTCGAGGCCGTGATCCTGTGCCTGCACCTTGTGCCGAGCCACGCGAGAGGGCAGCGTCGGCAAGTAGAGGATCGAAGAGATGTCGATGCCCTTGGCCTTCCAGTGTGCGTCGGCGATGGCGGCGTCGAGCTTCTCCACGCGGCCCACCATCTCATCGAAGGTGCGGAAACCGAGCTTGGCCATGTATTGGCGCACCTGTTCGGCGAGGAAGAAGAAGAAATTGATGACGTGCTCGGGCTGGCCCTGGAAGCGCGCGCGCAGCACGGGATCTTGTGTCGCGATGCCCACCGAACAGGTATTCAGATGGCACTTGCGCATCATGATGCAGCCCATCGAGACAAGCGGCATGGTGGAGAAGCCGAACTCTTCTGCGCCCAGTAGCGCGGCGATGACCACGTCACGGCCGGTCTGCAGCTTGCCGTCGGTCTGCACCTTGATGCGGCTGCGCAGATCGTTCAGCAGCAGCACCTGCTGGGTCTCGGCCAGGCCCAGTTCCCAGGGCAACCCGGCGTGCTTGATCGAGCTGAGCGGCGAAGCGCCGGTGCCGCCGTTGTCGCCCGAGATCAGCACCACATCGGCGTGTGCCTTCGAGACGCCCGCGGCGACCGTGCCCACGCCGACTTCAGAGACCAGCTTGACAGCGATTCGCGCCTGCGGATTGACGTTCTTCAGATCGTAGATCAGTTGCGCCAAGTCCTCGATGGAATAGATGTCATGATGCGGCGGTGGCGAAATCAAGCCGACGCCGGGAATCGAGTGCCGCACCTTGGCGATAATCTCATCCACCTTGTGGCCGGGCAGTTGTCCGCCCTCGCCGGGCTTTGCGCCCTGCGCCATTTTGATCTGCAGCTCGTCGGCATTGACCAGGTAATTCGTCGTCACGCCAAAGCGGCCGCTGGCCACCTGCTTCACAGCCGAGCGCCGCGAGTCCCCATTCGGGTCGCGCTTGAAGCGCACCTCGTCCTCGCCGCCTTCGCCGGTGTTGGACATGCCTCCGAGCCGGTTCATGGCGATGGCCAGCGTCTCGTGCGCTTCCTTGCTGATGGATCCGAAGCTCATGGCGCCGGTGGTGAAGCGCTTGACGATCTCCTTGGCCGGCTCGACCTCATCGAGGGGCAGCGGCTTCTCGGCGTACTTGAACTTGAGTAGTCCGCGCAGCGTGCATAAGTGGCGATTCTGATCGTCCAGCAGATCGGTGTACTCCTGGAAAGTTGCCGGATTGTTCTGCCGAACGGCGTGTTGCAGCTTGCCGATGGTCTCCGGATTCAGCAGGTGATACTCTCCGCCGATGCGGAACTGATAATGGCCGCCCACGACCAGCTCGGTTTCAGATTCGGTCAGCGGCTGGAATGCGAAGTCGTGCTTCATCTGCGCCTCGCGCGCCAGCACCTCCAGCCCCACGCCCTCAATGCGCGAGGCCGTTCCGGGAAAATATGCGTCCACCAGCGAGCGGTTGAGCCCCACGGCCTCGAAGACCTGCGCCCCGCGATAGCTTTGTAGCGTGCTGATACCCATCTTCGAGAAGGTCTTTAGCAGGCCCTTGTTAATGGCCTTGATGAAGTTCTTTTCGGCGTGCGGTCCGCTGACGCTGTGCGGCAACAGGCCAAGCCGCTTCAGGTCGTGCAGCGTCTCGAAGGCCAGGTAGGGATTGATGGCGCTGGCTCCGTAGCCGATCAGCAGGGCGAAGTGCATCACCTCGCGCGGCTCGCCGCTCTCGATGATGAGCGCCACCTGGGTACGGGTCTTCTCGCGCACCAGCCGGTTGTGGACGGCGGCCATCGCCAGCAGGCTGGGAATCGGCGCATAGGTCGAATCGACGCCGCGATCGGAGAGGATCAGCAGCGTGTATCCGGAATCCACGGCGTGCGAGGCGCGCGCGCCCAGATCGTCGAGCGCTTGCTTGAGGGCCTTCTCGCCATCCGCGGCCCGGAAGAGCGCCGGAAGCGTGGTGGCCAGCAGATCGCCCGATGAGACGCGGCGCAGCTTCTCCATATCCCGGTTGGTCAGGATCGGATGCGGCAGCTTCAGCGTGTGGCAGTTATCCGGCGCCTCATCCAAAATGTTGCGCTCAGTGCCAATGTAGCTGATCAACGACATCACCAGCTCTTCGCGAATGGGATCGATGGGCGGGTTCGTCACCTGCGCGAAGAGCTGCTTGAAGTAATTGAACAAGGGCTGCGGGCGGTCGGAGAGGCAAGCCAGCGGAACATCGTTGCCCATCGAGCCGACCGGCTCCTCGCCGCGCGAGCCCATCGGCCCCAGCAGGATTCTCAGATCCTCCTCGCTGTAGCCGAAGGCCCGCTGGCGCCGCAACAGCGGTTCGGTCTTCGAGTTCATGGCGCGCGCCGGCGGCTCCGGCAACTGATCGAGGTTGACCTGCTGCTCCTTGAGCCAGGCTGCGTAGGGCTGCCGACCGGCCAACTGCTTCTTGATCTCGGCGTCGGAGATGATGCGCTGCTGAACCGTATCGACCAGGAACATGCGGCCGGGCTGCAGGCGCCCTTTCAGGCGCACATCCTTGGCCGGCACATCCAGCACTCCGGCCTCGGAGGCCAGCACGACCAGGTCGTCCTTGGTCACCACATAGCGGCCGGGGCGCAGGCCATTGCGGTCCAGCGTCGCGCCGATCACGCGGCCGTCGGTGAAAGCCATAGCGGCCGGGCCATCCCATGGCTCCATCAGCGAGGCGTGGTATTCGTAGAAGGCGCGCTTGTCCTCGTCCATGTCGGGGTTGCCCGACCAGGCCTCGGGAATCAGCATGGCGAGGACATGGGGCAGAGAACGGCCCGATTGATAGAGGAACTCTACAGCATTGTCGAAGGAGGCCGAGTCGCTGCCCTCGGGCATGATGACGGGGAAGAGCTTGTCGATCTCGCCGCCGTGCAGCGGGCTGGCCAGCACCGACTGCCGGGCATTCATCCAGCTGATGTTGCCGCGGATGGTGTTGATCTCCCCGTTGTGCGCCACGTAGCGGTAAGGGTGCGCCAGCTTCCAACTGGGAAAGGTGTTGGTCGAGAAGCGCTGGTGAATCAGGGCCAGGGCGCTGGTCACCAGGGGATTGGCCAGCTCGAAGTAGAACTTCTCGATCTGCGGCGCCAGCATCAGCCCCTTATAAACGATCGTGCGGCAAGAGAGCGATGGAATGTAAAAGAACTCCTTGCCCTCGATCTCCGAAGCGGCCATCTCGTTTTCCGTCCGGCGGCGGACCCGGTAGAGCAGCCGCTCAAAGCCCTCCTCGTCCAGCTTCATCCCCTCCGGCTTGCCCAGAAACAACTGCTCGATGTAGGGCTGGGAGGCGCGCGCTTCGCGGCCGATCACCATGCCGTTCACCGGCGTGTCGCGCCAGCCGAGGACCGTCAGCCCCTCTTGCTGGGCGATGCGCTCCAGCACGCCCTCGCATTGCAGGCGGTTGTGTTTGTCCACCGGCAGAAAGCACATAGCTACGCCATAGGCGCCCGGCTCCGGGAGCCGCATTCCCAGTTCGCCGCACTCGCGCGCAAAAAAGACGTGCGGAATCTGGATCAGAATCCCCGCGCCGTCGCCCGTCTCCGGGTCGCAGCCCGCCGCGCCGCGATGAGTGAGGTTGATCAGCACCTCCAGGCCCTTGCGGATGATCTCGTGGCTCTTCTCCCCGCGGATGTTGGCCACCAGCCCCATCCCGCAGGCATCGTGTTCATTCCGTGGATGGTAGAGTCCCTGTGGCTTTGGTGTGCGGATGCGACAACCCGAAGTATGCATGGCAACCTTCTCGATGAAAATTTTCCCTGCAGAGTGCTGTTTTTGGCTGGAAAGACACATTCGGCGCGCGATTCCCCCTCCGGAAAACCGCCTTGTCTCTCATTGATAGGCCTATCGGAGCAGGTCCGGCCGCGTCAGGAGCTTAACTTGAGAGTCCAGTATATCGAAAAATTCACAATCCGGCGAGAGGTCCGTTGGCCGCGGGCCGATTTCGTCCCATTCACCGCAAGTTGCAGCCGCTATGCCTTGTAACAGGGCACGGCTTCAGCCGTGCCGCAAGACGCCCCAATGAACCAGGGCTTTAGCCCCTGCGCGGAGTCTCGGATCGGCATCACGGCCTGGGAGGATCGCCACCGTACTCCAGGTGGATGGAGGCTCGAATTGCAACGGCCTTTCCGTTCACGCTGCCGGGCTTGTACTTGGACTTGAGGAGCGACTGAACCGCGGGCTTTTCGAGGTCTGACGCTCCGCAATGGGTAACTACCGGATCGGAGGGTTTTCCTTTCTTGCTTATTGTGAGCACGATGTCACAAGCTCCGTCACGGCCAGCCGCAAATGCATCAGGCCCATAATCCCCCTCGGAGAATTTGGTCAGGATGGGCGGGGCGACTGTCTTGGTGAGGGCGTAGACGCCGTCCGGGCCTGGACCGGAGGAGCTAGGCCCCGGCGGGGGATTGAATGAGCAGCAAACCGGTATCTCAGGAGCGTTGGCCCCGTACAACCGGTACGCAACTTCAACTGTGATTTTGGCAGGAACCGGTTGGCCCAATTGCGTCGTAGCCGGCCTGAACCTGTATTTCGCCACACCGTCCAAACTGCTCTGCTCAAATGACGGATCGGTGCAGCGTACCAGCGCAACATCCTGCGGCATGCCGTTCGCATCAACAGTTAGCGAAACAAGACAATCACCATTGATGCGTTTCTTTCTCGCCTCGTCGGAGTAATGAGCTTCGACCCTTTTGACAGCCGTTGGTGGGTTGATTTTTTCCTTGGGTGCTTGTTCGGCAGGGTGGGGCGTGCTCGCCGGTGCCGCAACTTGCTGTGCGCGGCCAGCGATTGCTGCAAGCGCAAGAGTCAAAGCGATCATCCATAAACGTCGCATGAATCACTCCAGGGAATCTGCAAAGAACTCTAACACACCTGTCCCAAACTCTCGAAACGGAAGGTTCTGGCATTGGTCAACCGGGCGTGTGCTAGTAGAGCCTGAAGTTGATCTCCATCATGATGCGGGCCTCGACCGGCGCGCCGTCCTTCATTGCCGGCTTGAACCGGTACTCCTGGACACATTCCAGCGCCTTCTCGTCCAGCCCATGGCCAAGCGATTTCTCAACGCGCGGATCGGCGGGAAAACCCTCCTCGGTGACTAGGACCGAGACCACCACAACGCCTTGAATCTTTGCCCGCCTTGCCTCGTCCGAATACTCAGGTTCCCCGACCTTGGTGGGAACGGGAGGCTTGTCGTAGTCTCGATACCGATTGGGCCGCGGCGGGCCGCCGTTGCGGGGGGAGAGCGGGGAGAACCCGCCGCCCGCTCCGGCGCGCATCAGTATCCTCGTCACCGCAGGCCGCATATCGGCGAAGAAGCGCGTCCGGGCGTAGACGCGAACCGGAACCGGCTTTCCATCCAGCGTCCCCGGCTCGAACTTGAACTGCTTGATGGCGTCCGTAGCGGCTGCGTCGAAGGCCGCGCCATGCGAAGTGACAACCTGAATGTTGGCAGGGACTCCATCGACGCCGACCACCAGCGAAAGGAGCGACCAGCCATTGATTGAATCGGCAGGCGCATGAGCGGGGTAACCGGCCGTGGCCGGTAGAGTCACAAACGGTGGCACGATGCCAGGCTCCGCCGAATAGACACCATCCTTGTCCGGCTTGGGCCCTTCGGCCTTGATGTTCATCGGCCCGCTGTCAGTGGACGGCGCCAGCTCCTGCTGCGCCCATGCCGCGCCGGCACTCAATGCCAGCAGCGCCAATACCAATCCCACATTCTTCATTCTCATCTCCCGCATCGGTTTCAAGACGCTTGACTCAATTACACCAGTTCCAGCTCCCGCAGCAGAAAGGCATAATCGAGGGCGATCTCCTTCAGATAGTCATACCTTCCGCTGGATCCTCCGTGGCCGGCCTGCATGTTGGTCACTAGCAGCAGGGAATTGCCGTCTGTCTTCAGCGTGCGCAGCTTGGCCACATACTTGGCCGGCTCCCAATACATCACCTGGCTGTCGTGCAGCGAAGTCTTCACCAGCATTGCCGGATAACTCCCGGCCCTCAGGTTGTCATAAGGGGAGTAACTCAGCATATAAGTGAAATAACTCTCTTCATTCGGATTTCCCCACTCCTCGTACTCGGGAACGGTGAGGGGCAGGGAAGCGTCGAGCATGGTGTTCATCACGTCCACAAAGGGCACGTGAGAAACTACGGCGCGGAAGAACTCCGGGTGCAAGTTCACCACCACGCCCATCAGCAGCCCTCCGGCGGACGCTCCCTCGATGGCCACGCGCGCCGGGTCTCCGTAGTTGGACGCGGTCAGATGCTCGACGGAAGCGAGGAAATCCGTGAAGGTGTTGCGCTTGAGAAGCATCTTGCCGGCGTCGTGCCAGGGCTCGCCCAGCTCGCCGCCGCCGCGCACGTGCGCATAGGCCATCACCACGCCGCGGTCGAGCAGGCTCAGCCGGTTCGAGCTGAATCCCAGCGGCAGCGAATACCCATAAGATCCGTAGCCGTAGACATACAGCGGATTCTGCGCCGCCTCGAGCTTGGCAAACTTGTCCTTCCGGTAGACCAGTGAAACCGGCACCTGGACGCCATCGGGCGCGGTGGCGTGAACGCGTTCGCTTCCATAGAGCGTACGGTCGAAGCCGCCGGGAACTTCCAACTGTTTGAGCAGCGTCGATGCGCCTGTCGCCACGTCGTACTCATAGACCGAAGCCGGCGTAACCAGCGACTGATAGGCATAGCGGAAGGTGGGCGTATCGAAGATCCGGTTGACGTGCGGATGCGCGTCGTAGGCCGGTTCGGGAAAGGCGATCTCGCCGGCCGGCGCGAACTCGGCGCCCTCGCCCGCGAAGCGCCCCACGCGCAGCCGCGGCAATCCATCCTCCCGCTCGCAGGCGATGAAGAAGCCGGCGAAGAGGTCAACGTCTTCCAGCATCACGCCGTCGCGATGGGGGATGCGTTCCGCCCAATGTTCGCGTCCCGGCGTGACAACCGGCGCGGTGACCAATCTGAAATTCCGTCCGCGATCGTTGGTGCGGATGAACCACAATCCGTTGCGATGGTCGAGGTAGTACTCGTGCTCGTCCTGGCGCGGCGCGATCAGCGTGAACTGGCCCTCGGGCTCGGAGGCTGTGAGCGCCCAGCACTCGGTGGTGGTGTGGCTGGCCGACTCCATCACGATGAACTTGCCGTCGCGCGTCCGTCCCGCGCCCAGGTTGAAGCGCTCGTCGTCATCCTGATAGATCAGCGTGTCCGCAGTGTGTGGCGTGCCCAGCGTATGCCGCCAAAGCTGGTACTGGCGCTTCTGCTCCTCGTCCTCGACGGTGTAAAAGAGCGTGTGGTTGGCCACCCCATCGACAAGGACCTGTCGCTGGGGACCCCGGTTGTCAGCCGCCCAGACGACCGAACCGACCCGCTCGACCTCGCCGGGGAGCGTCTCGCCTGTTTCCAGGTCTTTGATGCGCAGCGTGTACTGGCGAAAGCCGGTGGTGTCGGTGGTGTAGGCCAGCCAGCGGCCATCGCGGCTGATGTCGGTCGCGCCGATTGCGAAGAAAGCGTGTCCCTCGGCCAGTTGATTGCCGTCCAGAATCACCTCTTCCGGCGCATCCGCATCAGGCCCGGCAGCCGTCCCGGCCTTGCGGCAATGAATCGCGTACTGCAAGCCCTCTTCGGTCCGTGTCAGGTACCACCATTCGCCATCCCGGTAGGGAACCGAGACATCGGTCTGCTTCATGTGCGAGAGCATCTCCCGGTAAAGCTCCTCGCGCAGGCCATTGAGCGGAGTCATCGCCGCCTCGGCGTAGGCGTTTTCGGCCTCCAGATAAGCGGTTACCTCGGGGTTCTCTTTGTCACGCAGCCAGGCGTAGTCGTCTGTGAGCACAACGCCGTGCAGGGGAGTCTCCTTGTGTTCCTTGCGGGCGACGGGGGGCGGAGGAAGGTCATTCTCAGTCATTTCATTTTCAGTGTAGTGCAGATATGCGGCGCGGACGTAAAATGGAGCAGTGGACGATAGTGGCTTCTTCCTGCTCCCGGAGAGCATTGAAAGCCAGCCGCATCCCTGAGTCCGCAAGGATCAGCACCTGTACCGAGGAAGGATTGCGCACAGCATGAGGGCTCATTCCCTGTGTCTTCTCTATTCGACAATTATCCTGGCGGCAATGGCGGCCTCGCCCGCGTCGGCGCAGGATTGGATTCGTACCGGGTCCAATCTTGGCGCCGACCGGATTCGCGTCGCGGCGGCGGATTTGAAGCCGTTGGGAGCCGATCCACAGACTCCGGCGCTGAAGGCGGCCTTTGACGCCACGCTCTCGAACGATCTGGCCAATGCCGGCATCTTCGACATGGTGTCGAAGAGCCTGGCGCCGCAAGCCATGCCCGGCACGCCGCAGGAGATCATCCTGACCCAATGGTCGGCGGCGCCGGCCAATGCTGCGATGGTTGCCTTCGGCTCGCTCTCAGTCGCCAACGGGAAGCTCACCGTCTACGCCTGGCTCGACGACACGCGCAACACGGTGAACTCTCAAGTCCTGGGCAAGCAGTACACTGAGCAGGCCAGCGAGGACTCGGCGCGGAGCATCGCTCACCGGTTTGCCGATGAGATCATCCTCCGGCTGGGCGGCGGCATCAACGGCATCGCCGAGACCAAAATCTATTTCGTCAGTTCCCGCAGCGGAAGCAAAGAGATCTGGGCGATGGACTACGACGGGCAGAATCAGCATCAGGTGACGCATCTCGGCACCATCTCCATCTCGCCGCGCATCTCGCCCGACAACTCGCGCATCGCCTTCGCTTCCCTGGACAGCAATGGATGGGCGATCCGCATGTACTCGCTGGACCTTGGCCGCCTGGTGAGTTTTCCCGCGGGCACGGCGGGAGGCAGCAATCAGTCTCCGGCCTGGTCGGGCGACGGAACAAAGATCGCCTTCTCTTCCTCGCGTTCGGGCGATTCCGAGATATGGGTGGCGGATGCGACCGGCGCCAATCCGCACGCGATTACCTCCTTGCGAGGACCCAACGTCGCGCCCACCTGGAACCCGCGCTCCAGTGCGCAAATCGCCTGGGCCGGAGGGCGCACCGGGGAGCCGCAGATCTACACCATGGACCAGGACGGCACAAACGTGCAGCGGCTGACAGACTCCGGCTATGCCATCTCGCCTTCCTGGTCGCCCAGCGGGTTGTTTGTGACCTTCAGTTGGAACCGCAAGTATGGTCCGGGCGATCCCGGCGGCCAAGACATCTACGTGATGGATATTGCCAGCAAGCAGTGGCTGCAGGTGACCCACGAATCCGGCAGCAACGACTTTCCCTCCTGGGCGCCGGATGGCCGGCACATCGTCTTCGAGCGGACCATTGGCGGGCATAGTCAAATCTGGACCATGCTCGCCGACGGCACCGAACAGCGTCAATTAACCCAGACGGGCAACAACTTCATGCCCAACTGGAGCTGGAAGTGAAGCGCCGCTTGAAGGAGAGAGCCGCGCGCCTGGGAAGATTGGAATTCCGCCCAGGCCTCCTGCACTATGATGGTAACGTTGGAACGGCTTCCGCGCCGCTCGTTTTTAGGGATTAAGCACCAACGACATGCCGGCTGGACGCCTGTTCTCCAGTAGGCATGAGCGCCGCCCGAAATGAAAGCGTCTATCTCAAGGATGGTTTCTTGCGCCATCCCGTCCGGTTTCACCTGTCCCAGGATTAACGCACATCCGCGGAACGAGGTGCGGCGGCCCGATTCGAGCGTGTGTAATGGCGAATTCCCGGGAAGGACACCTCAAAATCACGGAAGGAGTAATCCATTGAATCGACTGAATCGTAATCTGGCGCCTCTCGCTTTTCTTATCGCTGTGGTCATCATTGCCGGTTGCGGCAAGAAGGAGCAGCCGCTTCCCGCCGAGGAGACGGCTCCGTCCACGTCCGCCGCTCCCGCGCCCGCGCCCACCGCGCAACTGACAGTGACGCCCTCGTTCGTCTCGGCCGGCGACCAGGTTCAACTCAGTTGGCGCACGATGGATGCAGCTACGGTCTCTATTGACGGTATCGGCGACGTGCCCACCTCGGGCGTGAAGACGGTCACTCCCTCGGCATCGACCAGCTACCATCTGGTGGCAACCGGCCCGGGGGGAACAACTGACGCGACCGCGCGGGTCACCGTCAATCCGCCCCCGGCGGTCGTCGTTCCCACCAGGACGATGAGCGCCGAGCAGGAGGTCAAGGCCGGCATACAGGACATCTTTTTCGATTACGACACATACGATATTCGCAGCGATGCCCAGGCCACGCTCTCGCGCGACGCCTCCTTCCTGGTGAGCCATCCGGAGGTGAAGATCCTGATCGGCGGCTACTGCGACGAGCGCGGCTCCAACGAGTACAACCTGGCGCTGGGCCAGAACCGGGCCGATGCGACCAAGAATGCTCTGGTTGCGGCCGGAGTGGCGGCCAGCCGCATTCGCGTCATCAGCTACGGCAAGGAGAAGCCCTTCTGCGCCGAGTCGACCGAGGAGTGCTGGCAGCTAAACCGCCGCGCCGGATTCACGCCGGAACGGTAGAATTACAGTAGTCAGTTGTCAGTTTTCAGTTGTCAGCCAGATGCTGGGACCTGAGATTCGACAGCTAAGGCGGAGGGCCCATCGCCGGGTCCAATTACTGACAACTGTTTACTGACTACTGAGAACTGCTTCAAAGGTGAATCATGCAGAGAACACACGCAATTCGCAATCGTTTCCTGGCGGCGGCTGTGGCTGCTTTCGTGGTTATCTCCGCGCCCATGCCGGCGCGCGCTGCCTCGAAGGAGATCATCGAGCTGCAGACGCAAGTTCAGCAGTTGATGGACAACGTGCAGCGCATCCAGTCGACCCTCGACTCGCGCTTCAGCGTCTTGCAGAGCCTGGCGCAGCAGACCGCCGACGACGCCAACCGGATCACGGCCACCGTGACCGCGCTGCAAACCAAGCTGGCCGCCCAGACCGATGCGATGAGCGGCAAGCTGGACGTCGCCTCCGGCCAGGCGCAGGCGCTCAACGACTCAGTGGACGAGTTGAAGTCGCGCATCGCCAAGCTGGACAAATCCATCCAGGATTTGCAGGCGCAGTTGCAGAACATCCAGAATCCGCCTCAGATGCCGGCGCCAGCGCCCGCGACCCCTGCGCCCGTCGTCCCTGCACCGGCGGCAAACGGCGCAACCCCCGCGCCCGGTCCCGCCGCTGCCGCAGTCGCTCCGCCAGCCGTTCCGGAAGTGAATCAGGCGCCGCCCCTGGCGGAGACCTTCCAGGCTGGCGTGCGCGATATGAACGCCGTTCGCTACGACGTGGCCTCGGGCGAGTTTCAGGACGTGATTCACTACTATCCGCAGGACGAGCTGGCCGGCACGGCGCATTTCTACCTGGGCGAAATCGCCTATAAGCAGATGAAGCTCAGCGAAGCGGTGAAGGCCTACAACGCGGTGCTGGAAGGCTTCCCCGGCAACCCCAAGGCCCCAGCCGCGCAACTGCGCAAGGGGATGGCCCTCTTGCAGATGAACCGGCGGGACGCGGGGATTCACGAGCTGCGCTTGCTCATCCAGCGCCATCCGCAGACCCCCGAGGCCGCGCAGGCGCGCACCAAGCTGAACGCCATGGGCGTCAAGATTGTGCCGGCGCCGGCGCACTGAGAGCTACAATACGACACAGAGCGGCCTGCGCTCACCGGACGCGGCCTTTCAATCCGCAGGCAAGACGGGAAGCATGAACCAACCGGACGGAAACTCCCAAACCGGCTCGAAACCGAAGATTGTGGTATTTTGCGGCCATCCCTGCTCCGGCAAAAGCACAGCATTCAGGGCGTTTCTAGACGCATCTTCCGACTTCCACCCGCTGGAGATGGACGATGTCCGAACGTCCCGCATCCCCGGACCAATCCACGACAAGTCCCGCCGCGAAGCCGCGTACCGGGTGATGCACTTTGAAGCCATGCAGGCTCTAAGGCAGGCAAAATCCGTCGCGCTGGCTGCCACGTATACGCCAACAAAGGCGCGTGCTGAGATCGCGGAGATGGCGAGACGTACGGGCGCTGACCTCTATGTGGTGCAATGTGTTTGCGACGGACAGATTGCGGTGGACCGATTCCTCAAACGCTTGAAAGATGAGCCTAACCACGCAGGCGCCGACCTCTCCGTCTCGCGCGTGCGGGAGCTAGCAAATGAATACTCTCGCTTCGACCAGGGTTTCACAATCGATACCACTAGCGATCCGACACCCACGAACATTCAAAGCCAGCTCCGCACCTACCTCTCATCGGCGGCGCCTGTAGAGCCCTGCGCTTGGGCGCTCCACTGGTATGCCAACACCGCCAGACTCAACACACAGCCCCCCACCGACAAGCTCTCCGAGGCCATTGTAAGGAAATCGAAGCGGTCTGTTTTCTGGCATTGGGTGGGATTAGTTTCCATCTATGCGTGCCTTCTTCTTGGGTGCCTACCGCTGTTCCTCTACAGTATCGTGCACGCGCAGACCGAGTTGGAAAAACATCCCTGGAGCTTCGCTCGTGACATCTTGGTGGGTATCACCTCCTCAAGTTGGACGGATCAGGCCACTTGGTCTACCTTTGCCATCGCAGCCGCTGGAATCATAGGCATCTTTCTGTTGTTCTACAAGGAAACCAGCGAGAAACGGAATAGGGCAGAATCCATTGGCAACGCTGGAAAGGTGCCCACCTTCCGGCTCCCTGAAGGGGCAAACGAAACTCCCTCGGACCGTGAGATCTATTACTCCTACCAGTGCAGAATCGCAACCGATGAAGAGCGGGCAAAAATGCCCATCCACGAACTGCCGGTATACTTTCTCATCCCCCCACAAAAGGGCCGCTCATTCCGCGCCATCGTATCTTCGGAACGCAAACAACCTGCGTCGAACCTTCCAAGCGACGCTGCGGGATTGGGCCTCGACTGGAGCGGCTTTACCGCTTGGCGCTGGGATGCCTACTGCACCGACTATGCCCTGAAAGCGAATGGCGCTGAAAATAACCTCCGCTGCGTGTCCAACCCCAGGGCGAACCCCAAGGCTGGTGAATACATTATTCCGGGCTCCCGCTGCCTCTACACCGACTACGTCGTCCGCGAACTCTCCGTGAACCTGTGCGCTCCGGGCACATTGCCCGATATGCGAAGGCTCTTCGAAGGCCCGCAATGGGATGAAGGAACTCTCGATCTTTCCGATTGCTCCGCAGGTGCGTCTCGGTACTCTTTGCGCATCAGCGTGACTGGGATTCTGTTGACTCAGGACGAGTATTTCGTGCTTCAGCGCAGGTCAACACGAGTGGCCAGCGGCATCGGGAGCCTGGGCGCCTCAGTCGCAGGAGCTGCGGACTTCCAGAAGGACCGATACGGCCTAATGATCCCCCGCATTCGTCCGCGAAGATGGAACCTCGAAAAAAGCATCCGCAGGGAGCTCAAGGAAGAGACTGGCATCAAAAACCTGAGGGAGTCTCTTCACCCCGGCCCCTTCCTGGGCGCTGCTCTTAACCTGCGTTATGGACGCGACCTGAACTTCTACGCGCTCCTGCAAACACCGGAAAACACGTGGGATTTGAGTGCATACCGCAAAAAGCGGGCCGCCAGGGACCGTTGGGAAGTGGATCGCCTGGAGTTCCTCGACAGCAGGCTCGTCACACAGCGATCCATCCTCAGGGGAGAACTGGAGCTCCACTTGCCTGGTAGATCCCGCCACCTGATGGGTGCGCTCTACGCGTGGACCGTCTTCGCTGACAAAAAATGATCTGGGTTGAGCGGCAAGAAAGGCCCCGCTTCTGCGGGGCTTCGCTATTGGAGTTGGTTCAAAGGCCGGCCTTACTTCAGCGCCGCCATCAGCGCATCCAGCGCCGCTTTCGGCGGCCGGGTCAGCGACTCAGGCAGCGTGCCCAGCGGCTCATCCACCACATTCAGCAGATCAATGAAGGTGGGTTTCTCCGTGTTGATGTAGAAGACGCCGGTGAGAATTTCGTCCTTCTCGTGCGCCTCCATCAGCGTGCGCACGGCGTTGGCCTTGTCGGTGGGGTCGTAATCCTCCAGCAGCTTGCGCAGGCGGAGATTCGAGCCGTCGTGCATCTCCACTTCGTAAATCTCGCCGGAAGAGTAATCGACCTCGATCTCATCGAAGCTCGCGACGAAGCCGATTTCGTTGATAGGCTCGTCGTTCTCCTGCATGAATTTGTAACTCTTGGTCGAGCCTTCGTGGTCATTGAAGGTGACGCAGGGGCTGATCACGTCCAGCAGCACCGTGCCCTTGTGGGCGATGGCGGCCTTGAGCATGGAGAGCAATTGCTTCTTGTCGCCGGAAAACGACCGGCCCACGAATGTCGCGCCCAACTGAATTGCCAGGGCGCAGGTGTCGATGGCCGGCAGTTCGTTGACCACGCCGGTCTTGAGCTTGGAGCCGAGATCGGCGGTGGCAGAGAACTGGCCCTTGGTCAGCCCATAGACGCCGTTGTTCTCGATGATGTAGATCATGGGCAGATTGCGCCGCAGCAGATGCACGAACTGCCCCATGCCGATCGAGGCCGTGTCGCCGTCGCCGGAGACGCCAATGGTGGTCATTGTGTGATTGGCCAGTATGGCGCCGGTGGAGATGGCCGGCATTCGCCCATGCACTCCGTTGAAGGCGTGCGCGCGGCTCATAAAGTAGGCGGGGCTTTTGGACGAGCAGCCGATGCCGCTCATCTTCATTACCCGCTCCGGCTCGACGCCCATCTCGAAGAAGGCATCCACAATGCGCTCAGAGATGGCGTTGTGGCCGCAGCCGGCGCACAGCGTGCTCTTGCCGCCGCGGTACTCGATCACGGGAAGGCCGATGTGGTTGAGTTTGGGCCCCGGCGTTGCGGTTGCGGTCGCCATTACAATCCCTCCTTGATTGCGAACTCCCCGGTAATGGATTCCGCGTCGATGGGCAATCCGTTGTAGTGGAGAATGCTGCGCAGCTTGACCGTCTGATCGGCGGGAAGATCGAGCTTGAGCAGGCTGGCCAACTGCGCGTCACGATTCTGCTCGACAACATAAACGCGCTCGTGACAGGCCACGAAGTCGTGAATCTCATGCGCGAAGGGGAAGGCCCGGATGCGCAGATAGTCCAGCTCCAGCCCGTGGCGCTTCTTGATCTGGTCAAGGCTTTCGCGCAAGGCGCAATCGGTCGAGCCAAAGGCCAGAAAGCCTATCTTCGAGCTTCCGTCTTTCACCACGACCGGGGCGGGAACCAGCTTGCGCGCCGTCTCGAATTTACGAGCCAGCCGATCCATCAATGCCTGATACTCGTCCGGATTCTCGGTGTAAGCAGCAGCGTCGTTGTGTCCCGAGCCGCGTGTAAAGTAAGCGGCCTTGGGGTGGGGCGTTCCGGGCAGCGTGCGCCAACCGACGGAGTCTCCGTCCACGTCGCGATAGCGGGCAAAGCCGCCCAGCCGCTTCAAATCCGCAGCCGTGAGCACCTTGCCGCGGTCCAGCGACTTGGCCGGATAATCGAAAGGCTCCGACATCCAGTTGTTCATGCCCAGATCGAGATCGCTGAGGACAAAGACCGGGGTTTGCAGCCGCTCGGCCAGATCGAAGGCCGCCTGGCTCAGCTCGAAGCACTCCTTCACCGAACCCGGCAGCAGAATAATGTGCTTGGTGTCGCCGTGGGAGAGGAAGGCCACCGAGAGCAGGTCCGACTGCTGGGTGCGCGTGGGCATTCCGGTCGAAGGTCCAACGCGCTGTATATCGAAGATGACGCCGGGAATCTCGGCGTAGTAACCCAGGCCGCTGAACTCGGCCATCAGCGAAATGCCGGGGCCGGAGGTTGAAGTCATCGCGCGCGCACCAGCCCAGCCCGCGCCCAGCACCGTGCCGATGGATGCCAGTTCGTCCTCGGCCTGCACCACGGCAAAGGTAGCCTTGCCCTCCGCCGTGAGACGCAGCTTCTTGAGCAGGTCGGAGGTGGCTTCGATTACCGAGGTCGAGGGGGTGATCGGGTACCAGGCGACCACCGTCACGCCGGCAAAGACCGCGCCCATCCCGCAGGCCGCGTTGCCGTCAATGATGATCTTGCCCTCCGTTTCATTCATCCGCTCGACGAAGTACGGGTCCCGCTTGGTCAGATTCTCCTGGGCATAGTCGAAGCCCGCTTTGACCGCGCCGAAGTTCAGATCGAAGACCTTCTGTTTCTTGGCGAACTGCCGCTGCAGGCCGCTCTCCACCACGCCCAGATCGATGGCCAGCAACTGCGCGGCAACCCCCACGTAGACCATGTTCTTGACCAGCTTGCGCAGCTTCGCCTCGGGGCAGATCGCGGCCGTGATCTTGTCGAAGGGCACGGGATAGAAGAAGACGTCGCCGCGCAGCTCGTCCAGATTCAGGTACTCCTCGTAGATCGCCACGCCGCCGGCAGGCAGCGCCGCAACATCGGCCCGGGCGGTCTCGGGATTCAGAGCCACCAGTATCTCCGAGTCGCGCTTCCGGGCGACATAGCCATCCTTGCTTGCCCTGATGATGAACCAGGTAGGCTGTCCGGCGATGTTCGAGGGAAAGAGGTTCTTGCCGCTGACCGGAACGCCCATTCCGAAGATGCTCTTCAGGAGGACGCTGTTGGCCGATTGCGAGCCGGAGCCGTTCACCGTAGCTATGTTGATGCTGAAGTCGTTGACAACGCGCCGTCCCGAGTTGCTTTCGCCCTCAAGCTGACCGAGGGCCAGGTCTCCTGTCGCCATTTGGCGGGATTCCCTTCCTGAAGATTCCGGAAAGAGTGAATCTTTCCTTCACAGATGTGATTATAGTCACTTTCGAGCGGCGCTGTCCGGCTTCCGTAGCGCGCTATCCAATTAGATTCTCAATCAGTGGAATGGCTTCGTTCTCTTTTCGCAAGAGTAGGATGCACGGAATCGTCTTCCGAGATCAAGAGGCAGAGCAGTCAACTGCTCCAATTGCGCCAGGCGGGAGTATACTGGCGCAGAGCCGAGGGGGCAGGGTTTCGCAGCCCAAAAGTTCGGCATCTCCTTTCCCTGCAAGCAGCTCACACTGGCCGCTCGACTTGCATGTGGGCCGGTGAGACCCCGATTCAGATCAGGCAGTTTCACTCTGGAGTTCAGGATGAAGTTCTTTTCCGTTGCCCGCCGGCTCTTGCCCTATCTTGCGGTGGTGCTCTGCGGAATAGGTCTGGGCGTTGCTCTGGCCTACGGGATTGCGCATGCGATCCAACTGCGGGAAGGCCGGGCCGAGTTGAAAGCCTACGCACAGCAGTTAGTCGAAGCCGGAGACCAGCTCGGCGTGGAGGATACACAGGCCATTGTCGCGGTGACCCATGACAATCTGCCGTTTTGCTCCGAACAGGAGATCGCCTTCATGCGGGACTATGTCTTCCATTCGCCGGATATTCGCGATATTGGCCGGACCAAAGACGGAAAGCTCTACTGCTCGGCGGGCGTGGGCAAGCTCGCGCAGCCCAAGGCCACCACCGCGCCGGACATCGCTACGGGCGGATTGAAGCTCAACCTCCGGGCCAAGTCGCTAATTTCGGCCAACACCACCGGCTTTGTCATCGAGAAATTCGGCGTCGCGCTGGTTCTCAACCCCGAAGCCATCCAGAACTTTGAAGAACCGCCGAAGTACTTCAGCGGGTTCCTCTACGACCGCCAAGCCCAAAGTCTGAAGCAGACCTTCGGGCCCGCCGTTCCGCTCACCATGGACGAGGTCACCGCGGGCGAGCCGATCGAGCGCGACGGGATCTTTTATCAGCCACTGTGCTCGCAAACCTCGATGGTCTGTCAGGTTGCCGCCGAATCCCGCGGCGATCTGCTGGCCAGGAGGGGCCCCCTCTTCACGGGTTTCCTGATCGGAGGCGCGCTGCTGGGAATTGCGCTGGCCTGGATCGCGATCCTCTACTACCACCGCCAGCGCTCGCTCGAACGGCAGTTGCGCCGCGCCATCCACAAAGGCGCGCTGACTATCGCATACCAGCCCGTAGTCAATCTGGATTCGGGAATCATCGTCGGGGCAGAGGCCCTGGTCCGCTGGGTCGATCGTTCCGGGAAGATCGTGAGGCCGGATCTCTTTGTCTCCCTCGCCGAGGAGGGCGGCTATGTAAGTGACATTACGCGGCTGGTCGTGCGCAAGGCGATCCATGAGATGGGCGATCTGCTGGCGACGGGCAATTTCAAGATTACGTTGAATATCACGGCTGAGGATCTCAGAGATCGCCGGACCTTCGATCTATTGGAGCAATCGATTCGTTCGGCGGGGCTGGCGCCATGGTGCATCGGCCTGGAGTTGACCGAGCGCTCCACGGCGGATCAGATGGTGGCAATCCAGGCCATCAGCGAATTAAGGCAAGCCGGGCATCGGGTCTACATCGACGACTTCGGCACCGGCTACTCCAGCCTCTCCTACCTGCATCGGCTGGCGGTGGACGCTATCAAAATCGACCAGAGCTTTACCCAGACCGTCGGCACCGGAGCGGTCACGGCTTCGGTTGTGCCGCTGATCTTGCAGATGGCCTACGAACTTGGCCTGATGGTAGTGGTGGAAGGAATTGAGACCAGCGAACAGGCCGAGTACTTCCGCAATGCGGGCAGCGGGATACTGGCGCAGGGGTGGTTGTTTGGCCAGCCGGTGCCTGCCGCTCAAATGAAGTGGCTGGTCCAGGGCGGGGTCAGTTGAGCGCGTAAGCCCGGGTGCTGCCGTACAAGCTTCGGAAGGACCCGCCTCGGAGGGAGGCGGTAGGTCAGCCTCCGTGTAAGGCCAACAGAATCAACGCGGGCTTCAGCTCTGGAGGGACGCTTCCCGGGCCTTTCGCCTGAAAACCCGCCTCTTTTGCGCAGGCTGCCAGGCTCACACATTCTGGCGCGCTAGCCGCGCAGAGTCCCGCCGCCAGCGCACGATCAGCGCCGAGGCAATGACGGCCAGGGCCAACAGCAGCCCGATCCACAGGCCGTAGATTCCCCAGCGAAAGACGAAACAGAGAGACAGACCCAGGGGCAATCCCAGCACCCAATAGCCCACCAGGTTGGCCAACATGGGCACGCGCGTCTCGCCCAATCCGCGCAGCGCTCCGGTGGAAACGGTCTGGATGCCGTCGAAGATCTGGAAGGCCGCCATTACCGCCAGCACCCTGCTCCCCAGCGCCATCACCTCGGGGTCGCTGGTGTAGAGGGCGATGAGCGGCCCCGGTGCTGTCAGGAAGACCACCGCGGCCAGCAGCATAAAGCCGGTACCCAGCCCCAGGGCGAGCCACCCGGCGCGGCGCGCGCGCTCGAAGTCTCCTGCGCCCACGGCATGACCCACGCTGACGGCTGCCGCCGCTGACATTCCCAGCGGAACCATGTAGGTGAGGCTGGCGTAGTTCATGGCGATCTGGTGAGTGGCCAACGCGACCGGCGTCAGCCAACCGGCCGAGAGCGTGGCCAGGTTCCAAGCGCCCACTTCGAGCAGTATCTGCCCGGCGGCCGGAGCGCCGAGGCGAAGCAGTTCTTTGAGCTTGGCAAGCTGCGGCCTGGCCCAGTGGTGGAAGAGCGGGTGACTGCGCTTGCGTTCGTAGCGCCAGGCAAAGCCCAGCAGAGCGGCCGCGATAAAGACACGCGAGAGCAGAGTTGAAAGAGCGGAACCGTCCACGCCCAGCGCGGGCATCCCCCAATGGCCGTAGATCAGCAGCCAGTTGCCGAACCAGTTGAGGAGATTGGCCGCGACGTAGGTGACGGTGATGACGCGCACCTCGCCCACGCCTTGCAAGTAGCGCCGCGTGCCGCCGTAGAGCAGCAGCGGCAAGGTCCCCCAGTTGAGGATGCGCAGGTAGGAAGCGGCAGGAACGGCCACCTCGGGCGTGATGCCGAAGGGCGCAAAGCCAAAGCTGGCCATGTAGATCAGCAGCATCAGAGGCGGCGTCATGAAGCAGGCCAGGTAGACGCCTTGGGCCAGCCAGCGGTGACACTCGTCGTGATCCTTGCGGCCGTAGGCCTGCGCCACCAGCGTATCCAGCCCCAGCAGCATCCCGATGCCGAAGAGCAGGGGGGTGAAATCGACGGCATTGCCCAAAGCGACCGCTCCGATGGCCGCCGGCCCCAGCTTGCCCACCATGATGGTGTCCACAATGCCTTGGGCGATCCAGCCCACTTCGCTTAAGACAACTGGGATGGCCAGCGCCACCATCGCGGCGAGTTCCTGTTTCCACTCGGTCATTGACGCGCCGCGAGCCATTCCACCACTCTACAAGCCCGCCGCCGGCCCGGCCAACCGCACCGGGCGACCAGTTGGGCAGGAGATACCAAGATCATCTTCACGAGAGATTCACACAAAGCCGGTAGCCTCGATGAAGCGGGTGACACGAAGTTATCCGGGAGCATACCTATTATGGCGACCACAAATGGCCTGCCCAGTCAATACAAAGTCAGGCAGATGACCCTCGACGACGTTCCGGCAGTCATCGAACTGCAGATGCGCGCATTTCCCGGCCTGCCGCCGTGGAGAGTGGACCAGTTAGAGGGTCATCTGGAGATCTTTCCCGAAGGTCAACTCGTCGTCTCGGACGCGACGGGCCGGATTTTCGGCTCGGCCAGCTCGCTACTGATCGACTGGGACGATTACGCCGAATCCGCCAACTGGTCGTCGATCACCGGGGATGGCTCGTTCGCTACCCACAACCCGCTAGGCAAGACGCTCTACGGTGCGGACATGGGCGTCGACCCGGCGGCGCGCCAACAGGGGATTGGAACCGCTCTCTACGATGCGCGGAAAGATCTGATCCGGGAGCAAGGGATAAAGCGGCTGCTTACCGGGGGCCGCATCCCCGGCTACACCGCGGTTGCCGGCCAGATGACGCCGAAGGAATACGTGGCGGAGGTAGTGGACGGCAAGCGCCGGGACCCGGCTCTCAGCTTCCAATTGGAGAATGGGCTGGTGGTTCTGGATGTCGTTCCCGGTTACATGCACGACCTGGAATCGCACGGCTTCGCCACGGTGCTGGAATGGCTGAATCCGGAGTACACCTCCTCAGTCAGCCTGCAAGCCAGCCTGCAGCACGCGGCGCTGGAACAGGCCGCCGCCGAGGCGATGCGCGGCACTCCGCGGCCCCGCCGGGTGCGCATCGCCGCAGTCCAGTACCTGCTGCGGCCCATCGCCTGCTTTGAGGACTTCGTGCGCCAGGTCGAATTCTTCGTGCACAGCGCCAAGGACTACAAGGCTCACTTCGTTCTCTTCCCTGAATTCTTTACCATGCAGCTGCTCAGCTACATCAACGAGCCGGCTCCAGCCATGGCCGTGCGCCGCCTGGCCCGCATGGCGCCTCAATACGAGGAGCTGTTCATGCGGCTGGCCAAGGAAACGGGGATTTACATCATCGGAGGAACACATCCTGTCTTCCAGAGGGGAAAGGTCTTCAATGCCGCGCATCTGTTTACCCCCAACGGCCAGGTCTTCCGCCAAAAGAAGGTTCACCTGACCCCGACCGAGAGCGGCCCTTACCAGCTCAGCCGCGGCCATGGTCTCTACTTGTTCCACACCGACTTCGGCAACATCGCGATCCTGGTTTGCTACGACGTGGAGTTTCCCGAGGTGGCACGGGTGATGGCCGAGGCCGGCGCGGAGATTCTCTTTGTTCCTTCTTGCACCGACGGCCGCGAGGGTTTTTGCCGGGTCCGGTATTGCGCCCAGGCCCGGGCCATCGAGAATCAAGTCTACGTGGCCATGACCGGTACCGTCGGCAACCTTCCGCTGGTTCCTTACATGGCCACCAACTACGGCCAAGCCGCCATTCTCACCCCGTCAGATTATTTCTTCGCGCGCGACGGAATCGCCGCCGAGGGCACGATCAATCAGGAGCAGTTGGTAGTGGCCGACGTGGATCTGGATCTGCTGGACGAGCAGCGCGTCAACGGCAGCGTCATTCCGCTCCAGGACCTCATCAAGGACGCCTACGACAGTGTGGTTCATTTCTCGGATTACAAAGGCCAGCAGCCAGCCGAGGCGGCGCTGAACGGAGTTCACACTATGGGTCAAGCGCCGGACGCGGCTAACAATAAACGCCCGCAAACGGAGGGAACCGAGGCGTATGCCGAGGCGAATTGGGAGGGAGTTCCGGCGGATTGAGCTGCCGGAGCACAAGACACAATTGCCCAACTCTCCGAAAGACGACGGCACACTCAGCCGACTGTGGGCCGCGGTTGCACCCACTTAGTAACGATGACCAGCTTTGTCGGGGTCAGCTCCGGCCCCTCCCAGCCATCTTTTACCGCCTCGATGTGGATCTCGCCCGGTCTCCTGCTGGACTGCACGATCACCTGCGCAAGGCCGTTAAAGAGTGATCGCCTGGGCTCCTTGTCGCTCTCCTGACAGTTGGGATCGCCGTTGCCCACGCCAATCAGCGCACCGGCCCCCGAGACCTTGAAGCCTATCAGGTTGCCGGCTGTCGGCACTGCGCGGCCCTCCTTGTCCAGGGCCTCGACCTTCAGAATCGCCACGTCCTCGCCATCCGCATTGATTTCGGTCCGGTCCGCAGTCAGCCGGATCGCCACCGTCGGTCCCGTGGTCTCCCGCTTTTCGGTCAGCACGACTTTGCCGTCCTTCGTCCCGCGCGCCTCAATCGCGCCCGGCTCGTACCTGACCTTCCACTCCACGTGCCCCAGGCGCGGAACCTTCTGGCTGCCCTGGCTCTTGCCGTTGACCAGCAGCTCGACCTCGTCGAGATTGGAGTGGACCCAGACTGGGATTTCGTCGCCCTCCCTGCCTTCGAAGTTCCAGTGCGGAAACAGGTGCAGGACCGGCTCGGAACCCCACCAGGCCTTGTAGTAGAAGAAGCTGTCCTTGGGAAAGCCGCAGAGATCGATGATGCCGAACTGCGAGCTGATCGATGGCCATTTGTAAGGGGTGGGCTCGCCGCGATAGTCGAAGCCGGTCCATGCAAAGCCGCCCGCCTCCCACTCGCGCGTCGCGTAGAACTTCCACCACTCCTCGGCCGTCTCGCCCCAGCGCGCCGCGTTGGCGTCATAGGCGCTCTCTATATTGCGCAGCTCATCGGTTGAGTAGACCCCGCGCGTTGCGAACGCGCTGGAGGTCTCCGAGCCGTAGAGTGGCCGCTTGGGATGCTTTTTGTGATAGTTGTCGGGAAGATGCAGCGCGTAGTTAAAGCCGATGATGTCGAAAGAATCGGAGAAAGCTGATTCATTTGTACTGTTGACCGCGGCTGAAACCACGCGCGTGGGGTCCAGTTCGCGACAGCGCCGCGCCATGCTTGCCGTGATCTTCGCGCCCTGCTCGGCCTCCGAGTCCTGCATGATGTACTCCTCGTTGCCCACCGACCAGATGATGATGGACGGCGAGTTGCGATAGCGCTTGATCATCGCCTCCAATTGCGCCATGCCTTCGGGGTTCGAGCTTAGCTGGCGCGTCTCGCACATCATCATCAGACCCATGCGGTCGCAGCCTTCAACCCATTCCGGCGTGGGCATATTGTGCGAGGTGCGCACGGCATTGCAGCCCATCTCTTTCAGCACGCCCAGCCTGAACCATTGCAGCCGGTCCGGCAAGGCCGCGCCCACTCCCGCGTGATCCTGGTGATTGCAGGTTCCTTGAATCTTCAGCGGCTTGCCGTTCAGGAAGAATCCCTTATCGGCGTCGAAGACCGCCGTCCGCACGCCGAAGCTGATCCGCTCGGTATCGCGCGCCTTGCCCTCCGACTCTACGGTCACGATGGCCGAGTAGAGATTCGGCTGCTCCGGCGACCACAGCTCTGGGTTGGCCAGCTTGCAGGTAGCCGCGAAGTTGGCGGCTCCATCCACTGGAATCGATTGCTCGGGAGCCTCTGCGGAAGCCACGATCTTGCCTTCCCGGTCGAGAATCTTCCAGCTCACCTTCGCGCTCTCCGTCAGCTTTCCTTCGTTCCGCACTGACGCGGCCAGGGTGAGCGTCGCGGAGTCGCCGCTGAGCGCAGCGCGGACAGTGCTCTCCCACCGGCCCAAATGGAGCGCATCCGTCTTCGTGAGCCAGAGATGGCGGTAAATGCCGGCGCCCTCGTAGAACCAGCCGTCGCCGAAGCTCGCGTCCACACGAACCACGATGCAGTTCTTTCCGCCGATGCTGAGGAAGTCCGTCAGATCGAAACTGAAAGGGGCATAGCCGTTGTCGTTGCGGCCAATGAAGCAGCCGTTCACAAAGACCAGGACGCTGCGGAAGGCGCCGTCGAACTCGATCACAATGCGCCGGCCTTGGTCGCCGGCCGGAATCTGGAACTCGCGGCGATACCAGCCCACGCTGGTTTCCGGGTAGCGGCGGCCGAGGGGTTTGTAGCCGTGGGATGCCTGCGCCTCATCGCGTACGAAAGGCAGCTCGACCGCCCAGTCGTGGGGCAGATTCTGCGCGCGCCACTTCGAGTCGTCGAAGCCGGGCTTGGAGAAGGCGAATTCGCCGGTCTTGGCAAAATCACCCTGGCCGTTGCCGAATCCGAGGTCGCGGGCGGGGTCCGAGCCGTGGCCAAACTGGAACTTCCAGCCGAAGTCGAAGAGCAGATGCTCGCGCATTTCGACTGGGGCCGGCCCGGCGGAAGTTGCCGACAGCGCGCCTGAAATATGAGCCGTGGCCCGCGCCCAGGCAGAACGAGCTACCAGCGAAGATGCGGAAAGAGCCAGTCCTGAACGAATCAGATTGCGACGTGATATACCCGGCACGGAGATCCCCTTCTATGGAATGAAATCTCGCCGTAGACGGCGGCAGACTCCGGGCCGGCGAGCAAAGCGAAACTATAAATCAGGAGGCTCGTGGTTGTAAACGATTTCTTGGATCGGAGCAACGAGAGGCTCAACCCCGGGACTTGACGAGCGATTTCCCGGCGGAATGCCTTCTGCGGTACAAGCCGGCCGCGAGACCAGCGAAGCCGGTTCCGAGCAGAATCAGGCTGCTCGGCTCAGGCGAAGGCGGTATATCCGGCCCCTCAGGGGAATTCGCGTATGCAAGAAAATTCTGCGGTACGTCGTCTCCCGCGGGCCATCCCCATTCCGGAACGATGATTACCATTTTCTGATAGAAGATCGCCGGCTCCAGGTCCATGGTAACGGCATTCTCCGCGGCGTTCAGTTGGACTGCCGCGCCTGGATCGGGCGGGGTGGCATTCTGCGCATTGGTGGAAAAGATCTCCCAGGCTGCCCACTGATCGTCGTTCGCCTCGGTGTCGTTACCAGCCGCAATCGAGACGTTGTCGTCATTGAAAAGCCAGGCGGCTTCTTCTTCCTTTGTACCCGTAATCGCCTGAACCTGCGCGACCCAACTCTCGCCCGGGTAAATATCATTGTCGTAGCTGACACACATCATCGATGCTTTGGTTGAATCACCGTCAATGCTCATATAGTAGGGATAGGCGGCATCCGGTCCGATGGCCAAACTCCCGGTGCCAGTCAGTTCCAAGGTCACGTACGTTCCGATCACCGGGACCCCATCCGCGTAGCCCTTCAAGGGGCTGAAAAACAACAGGACGCAAAGCGCGGAGATGGAGAGGATCGCGCTAGCTCTAAAAGGCTTCATCCTTGGAACTCTCCTGGCCCGTTAAAGGCGGGGCCCGATCCTTTGAGTGGATCCCGGTTCTGCATGTGCATCTCTCAATTTGGCTGCCTTCCCCTGGGTCGAATCGACGCCATGGAAGCCATCCTGAGATGCAAATCTTTCCGAAGACAAAGATCGAATCTCTGCCACAATGTCCAAATGTTAGACATTTCCAATCTTGAACGCAAGATTACGTGCACCGGGTTACCCGAGTAACTTTGCGCCCAATAAAGAAGTTACGTTGCTCATTTTACAGGGAGTTTTCACGTTACCTTGGCTGGCTCACTGGTTTGCGATCATTGAGCAGCGCAGGCTGGAAGGCGTGGTAACTGCGCAGGTTATCTCTTTCTTGCCTGCTCTCCAGCCCATCCGCACGTAAACCCGTGCCCGCAGAAAAGGCCATTTCCGGAAGATAACTGCGCTAAAGGACCGGACAGAAGTTTTCAATCCAGCACTGAAGCTGCGCCGGAAAGCAGCCCAGCAGGACGACAGCCGCCGCAATCAGAACCAGAACAGTCAGGGTGACGGGATCAGCCTTGATGGGCGTCTCGTCCACAGCGGGCATTACATAGGCTCTCTTGAGAACCTGCAGATAGTAATAAAGCGAGACGGCGCTGAAGGCGACCGCCAAAGCGACCAGGGCGAATGGGATTGGCCCGGCTGAGACCCCAAGCACCGCGGCAAAAAGGTTGAACTTGGCCCAGAAGCCAACCAGCGGGGGAATCCCGGCCAGAGACAGGAAGAGCACTAGCAGCACCGCCGCGAGTAGCGGATTGCGTCTGTGCAACCCGAGGAAGGCGTCCAGCCGGTCGCTGCCTGTGGCCCGCTCGACGACGGAGACCACGCCAAATGCGCCGATAGTGGTCAGGCCGTAGGTGAGGACATAGAAGAGGACTGCGCCCGTCGTGCGATCCGCAGTGGAGAAGGGAAAGTGCACAGCCACCTCGACGGCGTTCGTCGGGATGCCCAACAGCAGATATCCAGCGTGTGCAATGGCCGAATAGGCAAGCAATCTTCGCACGCTCACTTGAGCCAGAGCCGCAAGATTCCCCACCACCATGGACAATGCGGCGGCAACAAAAATGACCAAGGCCCATGAGCGTCCGAAGCCGGAGCCGGCCCCGATTCCCGCATTCAATTGCGCCGACCATCCGGCTCCGGCGATTTGAGGAATGAGAAGATGACTACTGGCAAAGCCGATGCTCAGCAACAGCGCAAAACTCGTCACCTTTGAGACCGAGGCGATGAATGCCGCCGCGGGGGCCGGCGCGCCTTCATAGGTATCCGGCGCCCACAAATGGAATGGCGTGGCGGCCACTTTGAAGCCGAGTCCGGCGAAGATAAGCACTATGGCCACAAGAAGCAACGGGTAGGAAACACTATCTCCGATGGCAAGCGCCGAGAATATCTGATTCAGATTGGTCGAGCCGGTAAGTCCATAGAGATAACTGAATCCGAAGAGCAGAAACGCCGCCGACATTCCTCCAAACAGGTAGTACTTCATCGCGGCTTCCGCGCTCTTGGCTGAGCTTTTCGCAAAGGCGGTCAGTATGTAAAGTCCCAGGCTCAGCAATTCCAGCCCGATGAAGATCACCAACAGATCCTGCGCGGCGGCAATCAGCAATCCGCCCGTGGCCGCCATCAGCACCACTGCCACGTATTCGCCCACGTGCCTGGTGAAGATGGAATCAATCAGCAGCAACAGCGTCAGCGCCGTCAGAATCAGGATTCCCGATTGCGCCACTTGTACAGGTCCGCCGGTTGCCAGCAGCAGTTCGCCTGTTCCATTGAAGCTCAGGCCGCCTTGTCCCTGGAGTCGCAATGCCCACAGCGCTGCGCCGCAGCCGGCCACGCCAAGCAATGCCGCCACAATCGTTCGCGCTCTGAGCGCGGCCTTGCGCAGGAAGGCCAGATCGGCGACCAGCACCAGCAGCGCCGCAATCTCCAGCGCCGTCTCCGGCAGCGTTACGCGGAAGAGGTCGGCGTAGCTCATTGGCCCCCTCCCGCAAGCAGCGCCTTTACGGCCGGCTCGATAGTGTCAAGCAGGATTCTCGGCCAGAGGCCAACGGCCAGGCTCGCTCCTGCCAGCAGAACTACGCCGGTAACTTCAGGCCAGGTGATCGCGGCCAGCTTGTGCTCCTGCTCCTTCTCCAACAGGTGCGCGCTAGGCAGCGCATCGCTGAAAAAAGCCTTCTGCAGGGTGCGCCAAATATAGGCCACCCCCACTACGATGCCTACGCCCGCGGCAACGGTCCACCATGGATTCACCACCCACGCACCCACCAGCACCTGCATCTCAGCCCAAAAGCCCGAGAAGCCCGGCATTCCGATCGAGGCCAGACCGGCAATCACAAAGGCCCATGCGGCAAAGGGCAGCCGCCTGGAGAGATGCATCCTTTCCAACTCCGCCAACTGCCGCGTGTGCGTGCGCTCGTAGACGATGCGGCCCACGATGGCGAAGAGCAGCCCGGCGATGATGCCGTGCGAGAACATCTGCAAGACCGCGCCGGTGACGCCCATCTGATTCAGGGTCATCAGTCCAAGCAGCACGAAGCCCATGTGGCTGACGCTGGAGTAGCCGATCACGAATTTGAAGTCGGTTTGCGCCAGCGCCGCCAGCGCGCCATAGACGATGCCGATCACCGCAAGCAAGGCGAATACGTCGCGCCAGGAGCCGATGCCGGCAAAAGAGATTCCCCAGGGGTCAAGGCCGCGCGAAAACAGCGTGATAGCGACGCGAAGGCAGCCGTAAGCGCCCAGCTTCATCACCACGCCTGCCAGCAGCATGGAAGCCGCGGTCGGAGCGGCAACATGGCCGGTGGGCGCCCAGGTGTGGAAGGGCCACATGCCCGCCAGAATCGCAAAGCCCGTAAAGACCAGCGGAAAACACCACATCTGAAAGCTCACCGGAAGGCCCGCGTGCGCCAGTTCAATCAGTCTGGTGGACTGGCTACCCGCCGTCGTGTAGGCCGCCAGCAGGCCGATGAGCACCATCGCGGAACCGGCGAAGGAATAGATCGCCAGCTTCATCGCTCCGTACTCGCGCCGCGTGGAACCCCAGATGGCGATCAGAAAATACTTGGGAACGATGGCGATCTCGTAGAAGACAAACAGCAGAAACAAGTCAAAGCTGAGAAAAACTCCGTAGACGCCGCCGATGAGCGCGAGATAAAAAGCGAAAAACTCGTTGGTGCGGAGTTCGATATTCCAACTGAACAACACTCCCGCCACAGCGGCCAAGCCAGTCAACAGCACCAGCACGCGGCTGATGCCGTCGGCGGCCAGCAGGAAATGAATCCCCATCGACGGCACCCAGGGTAGGTCAACAATCGTGATGCGTCCCTGCCCGATTCCAGCCACAAAACCCGCCACGGCCAGAGCCAGCCCGGCCACGGCCACGGCCAGCGCCAGTCGCCGCGCCAGCGCAGGCTTCTCCTTCGCCGCCAGCGCTAACGCCAGCGCTCCGGCAAACGAGAGATAGATCGTCCATGCCAACATCAAAATCTCCAGTGAGCCAGCAGGTTCATGACCGTGGGATTCACGCTGTCCACGATCAGTTGCGGTAGTAATCCTAAGAGAAAGATCAAGCCGATCACCGGGGCCAGCGCCAGCCGTTCGCCATGGTGCAGGTCAGGAAAGTTAGCGCAATGCTCCGCCACGGGACCCCAAAAGACCTTCTGAATCACGGTCAGAAGCACGGCCGCGGTGACCAGCAGACCGAGAACGGAAACCGTGGCCGCGACCCAGGCCAGCGGAAAGACGCCGCGAAAGATAAGAAACTCGCCGGGAAAGCCGTTTAGCCCCGGCAGGCCCAGCGAAGAGAAGAGCGCAATCCCCATAAGCCCGGCCAGCACCGGCGCTGGCTTGCGCAGGCCGCCGAATTGATCGATGCCGCGATGGCCGCCGGTGCGCTCCTGGATCATGGCCACAAACCAGAAGAGCGCAGCCGCAGTGATGCCGTGGTTGAAGATCTGCAGGATCACGCCATTGAGCGCGAAAGCCTGATTGGCGAGCGTGGCCGAGCCGGCTGCCGGCACAGCAAGCGCGAAGATCCCCAGCAGGCAGTAGCCCAGGTGATTTACCGAGGAGTAAGCGAAGACGCGCTTCAGGTCCTTCTGCGCCGCGGCGGCCCAGGCGCCCATGACGACCGTAGCTACGGCTAACACCAGCAGCAGTGTGCGCATCTGCGCAATCTGAGCACCAAAAAGTGGCAGCGCAATTCGCAGCAGGCCGTAGAGACCCATCTTCGACATAGCTCCAGTTAGTAACATCGTTACCGGCGAAGGAGCCTCGGCATAGGCCGCGGGCAGCCAGGTGTGGAAGGGAATCATCGGCACCTTCACCGCGAAGCCGGCCAGCACTCCGACGGCCAGCCAGAGCATCACCGGCCCAAGATGCGCCGTCACCATCTGCTCCAGCTCGCCGGTCAAGGCAAGCAGCGTGAGGTGGGGAAAATCCATGCTGCCCGTGGAAACAAAGACGGCCAAAAAAGCTATCAGCAAAGCCGCGGAGCCAGTCATGGTGTAAATAAAGAACTGCGTCGCCGCCGGACCGCGCCTCGCTCCGCCCCACAGCTTGATAAGAAAGAAAGCGGGAATCAGGCTCAACTCCCAAAAGAGAAACCAGTGGAAGAAATTCAGCGCCGTAAAGGAACCGAAGAGGCCGGCTTCCAGAATGAGCACCAGCGCGAAATAAAGCCCCGGCTGGTGATGCACGCGATGCGCGGCATCGACTGACATCAGCGTGACGATGGCTGAGAGCACCAGCATCAGCGCGCTCAACCCATCCACGCCCAGGTGATACTCGATGCCCAGCGACGGCGCCCAGGCGTGCTGCTCGATCAATCCGTAGCCGCCGATAACGGGCAACCGGCTCCACTCAGTCCACACCACCAGCGCCAGCGCCAGGCTCGCAAGTGTTGTGAGCAGAGCCACGCTGCGCGCGTGCTTGCCGGAGAATAGCGCAATGGCAGCCCCAGCCAGCGGCAGCATGGTCAACAGCGTTAATATCGGGAATCCGCTCATGCCCGGCTGCTCCAAATCAGAATCGCCACCAGCGCCAACACCCCCAGTGCCAGCAATCGCATGTAAGTCTGCACGCGGCCCGTTTGTAACTGCGAGAGCAGGCCGCCGCCCACATTTATTTCTTCGCAGGTTTTGTCAAAACCGCGGTTCACTACATTGTCATCGAGGAAGCGGTTCAACTGTGCCCACAGGCCGATGAGGCCGGCAAGCCCGGCCACCGCGCCGCTCCATACACGACGGTCCAGCCAATCCGAAACGCGCGCCCACCATCCGTAGAATGCGATCACTGTGGCTCCATAGAACTCATCCACATAAAGCTTGTCGCGCAGCGCCGCCCACACGGGCGGAATGGCCCGCTCCAGCGCATCCTGTTCCTCCGGCCTTGGCGATTTGTCGCCGTAGAGCCGCCAGGCCAGCCCAAGGCCCAGAAAGACGACGAGGGCGGAGACGCACATTAGCGTCAAGAAGCTTGGCTCGATAAAACTGTAAAGGTTGAGGCCCGCCCGACGGCCATCGAGAAACGCCCGGAACCATGGCCACGCCGGCGTTCCAATCGCTCCCAGCGCTATGGCGAAGAAGGCCAGAATCATGAGCGGTACGGTCATTACAGGAGAGCTCTCATGCGCGGGTCTGCCACCCCGCCAATGGCCGAAAAAGACGTAAGCCACCTGCCGTGTCATGTAAAAGGCCGTCAGCAGCGCGCCAAAAACCAGCATGTAGAAAGGCGTCTTCGCTACGCTCCAATGCAGCGCCGCTTCCAGAATGCCGTCTTTGCTCCAGAAGCCTGAGAAGAGCAGCGGAAAACCGCAGAGCGCCAACATGCCTATTCCATAAGCCAGGAAGGTTAGCGGCATGTCGGACTTCAACCCGCCCATCTTGCGAATATCCTGCTCCTCGTGGCAGCCGTGAATCACCGAACCCGCGCCGAGGAAGAGCAGCGCCTTGAAGAAGCCGTGCGTTATTAAATGAAACATACCCACGGCAACGCCGCCCATGCCCAGGCCGGCCATCATGTAGCCTAGTTGCGAGACGGTCGAATAGGCCAAGATGCGCTTGATGTCGTTCTGTGCCACGGCGATCAGCGCGGCGAAGACCGCCGTGAAAGCGCCCACCCATGTGACTACTGTAAGCGCTGTAGTTGTTCCGCCAGGTTGCATCCCGGCCTGCATCAGCGGGTAAACCCGCGCAATCAGATAGACGCCCGCTGCCACCATCGTCGCCGCGTGAATCAGCGCCGAGACCGGCGTCGGGCCTTCCATCGCGTCCGGCAGCCAGACGTGCAGTGGAAACTGCCCGCTTTTGCCTGCCGCTCCGGCAAAAATTAAGAGGCCAATCGCGCCCGCCGCGGTCAGCCCTAGTGCGGCAGGTTGCGCCAGCAACCCGGCCAGCGCTCCAGACTCGATGGAACCCGCGCCGTTGTTATAAAAAAGCAGCGTGCCAGTCTGTGAAAATAGCCAGACAATCCCAAGAAGAAAGAAGCTATCGCCGACGCGCGTAGTAAGAAAGGCTTTCTTCGCAGCGGCAGCCGCCGAAGGCTTCTGATACCAGAATCCGATCAATAAGTAAGAGGTAAGTCCAACTAACTCCCAGCACATGAAGAGCAGCAGCAGGCTATTGGCAATCACTACGCCCAGCATCGCTCCGGCAAAGAGCGATAGGAAGCAGAAGAAGCGCGTATAGTTCTCATCGTCTTTCATGTAGCCGGTGGAGTAAATGAAGATCAACAGCCCGACAAACGAGACCATCACCAGCATCACGGCCGAGAGCGGATCTAGCACCCAACCTAGGTCCACGCTGGAATTGCCGACTTGAATCCAAGCTAAGTTGACAGTCTCATGTTCGAGCGAATGGAAAGAAAAGTGCAGCATCAGTGCGCGGGTAGCCACCACACGCGCAAACGCAAGCAGGGACAGAAACAGCGAAAAGCTCAGAGAGCCAATGGCCAATCCGGCTGAGAGTTTGCGACGCGGCTGTTTAAGTAGCGCGATGGCACCAGACGTCACGATGGGAGCAGCAGGAATAAGCCAGAGCTCCCTCACGATCAACGTGGGAGGCGGAAAGCTCATCGATGCTAGATTGAACTGGTACAACTGCTCTTGCATCAGCCTCTTACCCCTTCATCCTGTTCATCTGGTCCAGGTCCGTGGTATGCGCATGGCGATGAATCTGAATCACTAATCCCAGCCCGACCGCCGCCTCGGCCGCCGCCACGGCAATCGAAAAGATGGCAAACATCATGCCCGTGAGCGCCTCCGGATGCGGCCCGTAACGCCAGAAAGCGATCAGATTCAGATTCGCCGCGTTCAGCATCAGTTCGATGCCGATCAAAACAAGAATCGCGTTGCGCCGCGTCAGCGCCCCGGCCAGGCCAATCGCGAACAAAAACGCGGCAACCAGAAGATAACCCGCAAGCGGTGTCATTTTTGCGCCTCTTTCTCATGCAGAGCCACGATCACCGCGCCGATCATCGCAGCAGTTAGCAGGACACCTACGATCTCCAGAGGCAGAACGTAACGGCCCATCAGCGCGTCGCCAATTTGTTGCACCGTGACGGCAGGCGCGGGCGCGGCGCCGGGCAACATTGGCGCGCTCCGGACTACCGCCCAGCCAAGCACCGCAAAGACCGCCGCCGCAATTGCAAGACCCGCCAGCCAGGTATGGCTGAAGACTCCGTCTTTGGGAGTCTCCGAACCTTTGGTGAGCAGAATCGCAAAGACCACGAGGATGGCGACCGCGCCGATGTAGATCAGAATCTGCGCGAAGCCGGCAAACTGCGCGTCCAGTTCGAGAAACAGCAGCGCCAACCCGGCAAAGGCTACCGTGAGGGCAAGGGCGCAATGCACGGTATTCTTTAGCAGAACAGCAGCCAAGCCGCCCGAAATGGTGAGCGTCGCGAGAATGTAGAAGACAAAGCTCATCGGCAGGCCGTCCTTTCCTGGACCGAGGGGAACAACTCCGTGCCCCATCCTTGCGCTTGCTTTCTGGCGCAAGGGTGGGAGACTGCGAACCCTAACCGGAATAACTCACTCCGCATAGCGATAACTCCTCGGCCCGATCTTTCCTCTGTGCATCTCCAAAAGGCCCAAACCCACGTAGGCCGCCATGAGGATCGCCGAACAAACCACCCACCGCGGCCATCCAGCGCCCAGGAAGCGCCACAGCGCGGCGACCAGCAGATTCAACAGGCAGATGGGCAAAACAAACTTCCAGGCAAAGTTCATGAGTTGATCCTGTCTCAGTCGCGGCAGCGTTCCCCGCATCCAGATGAAGACGAAGATCGACAGCATTAATTTCAAGAAGAACCAGATCCAGGACGGAACCCATGCGAGGAATGAAAACGGCGCCGACCATCCGCCCAGAAAGAGCGTCGTCCCCAGGCCGGAGATGGAAAACATGGCCAGGTATTCGCCCAGAAAAAAGAGCGCGAATTTGAAGCCGGAGTACTCGGTGTGATAACCGGCCACTAACTCCGATTCGCCTTCCGGCAGGTCGAAGGGAGAACGATTGGTCTCCGCTGTGGTGGCGATTGCATACATAACAAAGCCGGCAAATCCCCAGGGCGTAAAGATGTACCAGTGCGGGAGACCCCATGTGTAGCCGCTCTGCGCCTCGACAATCTTCGAGAGCGAGAGCGACCCGGCGATCATCACCACGGTCACGCTGGACAGCAGCAGCGGCACCTCGTAACTAATCATCTGGGCCACGGCGCGCATGGCGCCCAGCAGGGAGTACTTATTGCGGCTCGACCACCCAGCCATAAAGACCGATAACTCCGTGGAAGCACTCATCGCGAAGTAAAACAGCAGCCCCGCGTCCATGTCCACCAGAACCATCTTGCGCCCCATGGGAAGTACGGCAAAGCCCATGAAGACGGCCACGACCAAAACAACCGGCGCCAGAAAATGCACCGCCGCATCGGCGCTCAGGGGAACAATATCTTCCTTGGTGAGCGACTTGATTCCGTCGGCGATAGGCTGGAACAATCCGAAAGGTCCGACGCGGTTCGGTCCGATGCGATTCTGAATGCGCCCCAAACCCTTGCGTTCAAAAACCGTAGTCAGAGCAAAGAGCGCGGGAAAAAGACAGATGATGGCAGCCACGCCGAGCAGCACCCCGGCCGCGGGTTGTAAGCTCGCAGGCAGAAAGCCCACCAGCCAGTGCTGGAGCAGAACGAAGATCTGGTCCAGTGTATTGATCATCGTCTACGCTCCCTCTCCGGCAATGACCGCGGCCTTGGCTGCCGACGCAGCAATTGCGCTCTTCGCCTTGGCGTCGGCCTTAGCTTTTTCCACGGCCAGCTTCGCGTCCACTTCGTGCGCTTCGGTGGGATGAATTTTCTGATAATACTCGTCTGGTTTCGCCAGTTGCTTGCGGTCCAGCAGCAGCCCGCCGAAACGGTCCGTAGTGCTCAGCTCAAATT
Source organism: Occallatibacter sp. (assembly GCA_049522975.1). Classification (GTDB taxonomy): domain Bacteria; phylum Acidobacteriota; class Terriglobia; order Terriglobales; family Acidobacteriaceae; genus Telmatobacter. The sequence goes on from JBEKNI010000003.1 coordinate 77,086, forward strand.
CCGTGTCCATCTTGATGGCTTCAAAGGGGCAGACCTCGACGCAGATCTGGCAACTCATGCAGACCGAAATATCAATGTCGAAGCGGGCGGGATAAAACTGCGGTTTGCCTACGGCGTCCGGCTTCTTGTCCTTGGACTTCTCAATATAAATGCATTTGGGCGGGCACTCTTTTTCGCAGATCTGGCAGGCAACGCAGCGCAGTCCTGCCTCCCAATCCGCGCCGTCGTAAACCAGAAAGGGAAAGACGCGCGCCGCCTCAAAGGGAGCGATCCGCTCTTCCGGATACTCGACCGTCGTCAGCCGCTCGGCGGAGAAGTAGCTTCCGAAGAAATTCTTCGCCGTCTCCGCCATCCCCTTGAGTATGCCCTCACCCAGCAATTACGCCTCCTGCCAATCTCTAGTCCCTACCTGTCCACTTCTCCCAACACAATATCCACGCTGCCGAAGATCAACACCACGTCCGCCACGTCGTGACCCAGGCACATATCTTCCAGCACCGTCAGGTTAATCAAACTCGGCGGCCGTACGCGGTAGCGATACGGATTCGGCCCGCCGTCCGAAATCAGATAAAATCCTAACTCGCCCTTGGGCGCCTCGATTCGCCCGTAGGCCTCGCCCGCCTTGGGCCGGAAGCCGCGCAGCTTCGCCTTGGGGTCCATCACCGGGCCAATAGGAATCTCTTTGAGCGCCTGATTCAGGATACCGATCGACTCCCGCATCTCCAGCAGCCGGATCATGAAGCGGTCGTAGACATCTCCATGATCGCCCAGCGGTACGCGGAAGTTGAAGCGGTTGTAGATTCCGTAGCCGTCCACCTTGCGGATGTCGTAGTTCACGCCCGAGGCGCGAAGCATCGGCCCCGTGACTCCGGCATTGATGGCCAACTCCGGCTTGAGAATACCTACTCCTTGCGTGCGCGCCATCAGAATCTCATTCGTCGCCAGCAGCCGCTCAAACTCATCCACAAATCCCGGCAGGCCCGCGACCACCTTGCGCGTCCTCTCCAGCCAGGCCGGCGAGGCATCCACACGGCAGCCGCCGAAGCGCATGTAGTTGACCATCATGCGCGCGCCGGTCAGCTCCTCGAAGAGATCCAGAACCTTCTCGCGCGCTTTGAAGGCATACATCAGCGGCGTTCCGCTGGCGCCCATCTCCTGAATTAAAAATCCAATCGAGGAGGCGTGATTCTGAAAGCGCGTCAACTCGCCGAGAATCACCCGCAGATACTCGGCACGCTCGGGAACCTCCTGCCCGGCGAGCTTTTCGACCGCCAGCGCGTAGGCCCAGTTATTGGTAATCGGGCAGATGTAATCCAGCCGGTCGGTGTAGGGCATCGAGGCCAGATAGCTGACGCCCTCGGCGATCTTCTCGTGGTTGCGATGCAGGTAGCCGAAGACCGCCTTCAGGCGGACGACGCGCTCGCCGTCCAGCGCCACATCCATGCGGAAGACGCCGTGGGTCGAGGGATGGTGCGGCCCCATGGCGATTTCCAGCAGCTCCCCTTCGTCGTCTGGCACCTGCGGCGCGGGACGGTTCCAGCCTTCCGGCCTCTGATTCAGCAGCTCTTCCGTCACGCTCATGCGCCGGCCCCCGCTTCCTTCTCGCCGGCCATTGCGGCCTGATGCTCCCGAGCGCGCTTGAGCACCTCGTCGTGCGCCGTAGGCTCGTACTCGAAGTCGTCCGGCTCGCGGTAATCCCGCCGCATGGGGTGGTCCTTGAATTCATCCCACATCAGCAGCCGGCGCAGGTCCGGGTGGCCTGTGAAGACAATTCCGTAAAGGTCGAAGATCTCCCGCTCCTGAAACTCCGCCGAACGCCAGACGGGCGTCAGCGAAGGGAGCTCCACCTGGTCGGTCCGGTCGACCGTCCGCATCCGCAGAATCACCGGCCCGTGTTTCTTGGCCACTGAATAGAGGTGATAGACAGCCTCAAGAGAATCCGGCCAATCCACGCCCGTGACATTGGATAGATAATCCAGCGCCAACTCCGCATCGTCGCGCAGGAACTTCGCGACCGCGAGCGCGGACTCCTGCTTGAGGCGAAGCGAGTGCTGGGCGGAGGGGCTGGGGTTCGGGACAATCTCCACCCCCGCGCTCGGAAGAGCCGCCTCGATTGCCGATTTGATTTCTTCGACGGTTTTCAATCCTTATTCCTTCGAAGCTCCTAAAGCGTGTTTCAAAAATGGCTAGCGTATCTGTGTTGCGATCCCTCAGGGGTTAAAACCCCTTGCTATTCCTGCCTTTTTTCGGCACGTCTAAAGTCGTGCCCTGATACAAAGCGGATTGAAGAAATGTGCTCCAGTTTGTTCGTCCCAGTCCCTCAATCCCTAGTCCTTTAGTCCCTGTCACTTAATTACCACCGGTACGGGCCAGACGCCGGGATTCGACGGCGGCTCGAGATCGTGCTCGCCAAAGAGAGGGACGGGAAACTCGCTCTGCGCTCTTGCGTCCAGAAAGCGCGATCGGTCCTCCCCGGTCAAATGCTGGCCGTCGATCTTCTTTTGCAGCGTCATGAAAGCCTGGATCAGTGCCTCGGGCCGCGGCGGGCAGCCGGGGATGTGCACGTCCACCGGAATATAGCGGTCGATGCCCTTGAGCACGTTGTAGCCCTGCTTGAACGGCCCTCCGGAGATGGCGCAGGCGCCCATGGCAATGACGTATTTGGGTTCGGCCATCTGGTTATAAAGCCGCACCACCTGGGGCGCCATTTTTTTCGTCACCGTGCCGGAGATAATCATCAGGTCGGCCTGGCGGGGCGACGGGCGGAAGACCTCGGCCCCGAAGCGGGCCAGATCGTAGCGCGCCATGGTCGTCGCGATCATCTCGATGGCGCAGCAGGCAAGTCCAAACTGCATCGGCCAGATCGAGCTTCGCCGCCCCCAGTTGTAGAGATCCTGGATGGTCGTCACGAAGACACCCTGCTTGCCCAGTTCGATCTTCAGTCCTTCATTCATTGCTCGCTACGCTCCAGCCTTCAGTTCTCAGTGCTAAGGAGCCTCTGATCAAGTTTAGTTGCACGCAGAAGATTCGCGCAGGGGCTAAAGCCCGCGTTGATTTTGCTGTACTTGCGGCACGACTGAAGTCGTGCCCTGATACAGTACCGCACTAAATCAGAAGTACCCTAAGCTCCAGCCATCAGCAGCTACCACTGACGACTAATCCCTGTTCTTACCCCCAGGTGAGAACGCCCTTGGCCCAGGCCCAGGCCAGCCCCTCGACGAGCAGCAGCACAAAGACCAGCATCGCCCCGCAGGCCGCCATCCCCAGCCCGCTGAAGGCTACGGCAAAGGGCAGCAGAAAGACCGCCTCCACGTCGAAGATCAAAAAGATGATGGCATACAAGTAATAGGCCGAGTGGAACTGCATCCAGGCATCGCCCCTGGACTCCAGGCCGCACTCGTAGATGGCGTTCTTGACGGCATTCGGTTTGGGGGGCGAAAAGACCTTTGCCCACAGCCACGCCAGCCCCAGCGGAGCTAGCCCAAATCCCAGCGCCGCCGCAAACAGAACTGCCAGAGAAAAATAAGGGTTTAAGGCCATCGTCAAAAAACAAGATCCCTCTGAATCAACGTACCAGTTTGATGGCCGATTTGGCGAGAAGTTGCCTTCCTCCGGCACATGCCGGTTCCATTTGCTCCAAATTCATCCCACCCTGTGAACTGTTCTTTATGCTTTCCTTTGTTTTGGCTCCAGAATCCTGCGATACCCCGCCCTTACGCCAAATCTTCTGGGGAAAGAAGGCGTGAGGCGGGAGTTGGCGAGCTGGAATCCTGCACCTATTCTCGCTCCTCGCTCTCTTCCACCGGCGAAACCATCCTCCCCGGCGCCACAATCCCGTATTTTCGATCCAGAAACTTCTGCAACTCCTCCGGCAGGATCACAGCCAACTCCTGCCAGGTGAGCACCTTCAGACGCACTCGCATCTCGGCAGACTTCACCGCGGCCATTACCCCAAACCATGCCTCGCGCAGGTCCGGGCGGCGCTGGTCGTGAATCACGCAAAAACTGCACCCCTGGGCATCGGCGGCCAGCACATTGCGAATCAGTTGGTAGCTTGCGTACCCGGCCTCGACCCGGCGGCTTGTTGGCCTGCCAGCTCGATCTGGCAGGTCAGGGGCTTTGGTCCTTGCAGGGTCTCCGACATCCGACGAGGCATCTTCAGGCTCCTGCGAATAGTTCTCGGGAAACTCGGTTGCCTCTCTTCGCCTCTTGGCGGCAAGCTCTACCCGCGGCAGCCGCTCCCGGTTGAAGACCGCATCGAAGTCCCGGTACGCCTCGACTACTGCCAAGGCCTTCGACTGGAAATCGCTCTCTGTCAGCTTGGCCTCGACCAGCAGTTCGCCCCACCGCATATCCACTTCGGTGCGATCGAAGCGCCCGCCGTTGAGCGGCACCCGCGCCTTCCAGCCGAAGACCGGCGGCTCATCTCCCTCGACGCCCAGCGTAAGCCGCACCGTCATCGATTCAGCCACGCCCGGCGTGCAGAAGACGTTCATCAGCAGCGCATCGGAGCTCATCGACGAATCCAGCTCGCGCCAACGACGCCCCGACTCCGCCTTGGGCAGCGCCCGCCCCTGCGCATGAATCTTCGCGAAGCGCCGCATCCACTCCGGCCGCGCCTGAATCGCCGCATAGGCTGGATCAAAGAAGTTGCCGTGGCGGCCGCTCTGCGGCGGGTAGACGATCACCGGCGGGTTGCCGTAGCTCTCCACATGTGCACGTCCCCGCGACCACTGCCAGTTGCGCAGTCCCAGCTCCCGCCGTAGTTCATTCGCGTGCCAGCTCGATCTTGGTGCCATATCGAGCAGCCTACACCGTGCCGGTCACTCCGCCGATACCCGTACAAAATTAAAAAGTCCCCCTGCCGTGCGCGGCCCTAGGATACGGCACCGGCTCGGCAGGAGGCTCTCCGGTTTCCTTGCTGTGTTCCGCGGCTCCCGCGAGGCCGCATCCCTTGGATTTACCGTTCCTTCCGCGAGAAGCCAAGCTGGAAGGTCACCATGATCGCGCGGCCGGCCTGCTTCTCGAGGGTGTCATTCCAGCTCGGGGTGTAGAGCTGAAGATCCTGCTTGACCTCAGGGCCCGGGGTGGCGGGGTAGGGGTTGGTCAGCGAGGTGCCGTCGTTCGCCGCGCCAATGTTCACAATGTCGTGGCTATCGAAGATGTTGTTGACGCTGAGCTTGATCTTGGAGCCATCGAAGATCGAGTGGTTGTGAACGTTGTAGTTCAGGAAGACGTTGCTCATCCAGAACGGATCTATGGGAACCGTCTGGTGATCATTGCCGATGTCATCCCAAACGGAGCCGATGCGCTTGCCGAAGATGCCGAAGTCGAGTCCCTTCTCCTGATAGGTGAGGCCCAACGATTCGGTATCGTGCGGCGCCAGGGCGACCCATGCGGAGGGAGTAGCGGCAATGGCCGGAGCAGTTGCCGTCGCAGCTTGCGCAGCGGCTGCCTCATACTTGGCGACGTCAAAGGTGCCGTTGGCGTTGAAGCTCAGGCTGTGCGTAAGAGCGACGTTGCCCTCGGCCTCAAAGCCATTCGTGTCGGAATCGGGGTTGGCGTAGTAGTAGGCGAAGCCTTGGTCGGGACCGCTGGACGGGGTATAGGTGGAGTAGGTGTTGGTGAAGTGAATGTGATAGACGTCCGCATCGAAGGCGAAGCGGTTCAGCTTGACCACCGTGCCGCCCTGGTAGGTGTCGGCGATGGTGGGCGGCGGCGTAACGGCAACCTGAGCGCCCGTGGTGTCGAAAACGCTGCTGAAGGGAGCGATGCTGCCGCGGCCATACTGGCCGTAGGCGGACCAGTTGTTGTTGATGCGGTAGTTGGCCTCGAACGAGGGCAGGATGGAGTTGTAATCCTGCGAGTGGCCAACGGTGGCAGTGCAGGTTGCGGTCGTTGCCCCTGAGGGGCAGGTGAGCGGTCCGACCGTCTTGCCGTCCGCGTGCTGGGTCAGGGTCATGTAAAAGTAGGCGTCCTTGATCCCGGCGGTGATGGTCCAACGCGGGATGGCGACCAACTGGAACTCGGCAAAGGGCTGGATGGCCGTGGTGAGGAAGTGCTCGTGGAACTTGATGTTCTTGATAAAGTCCGAATCGACCCAGGTGATCGGGTCGGTGTAAATCTGGTAGCGGAGGGTGTCGGTGTACTCGTACCAGGAGCCGGTGCGGAAGACGCCCCACTTGGTCGCATAGCTAAGGGTGGCGATCTCGCCGCCGCGGGCGTACTGGTTGAGCTTATCGACGCCGGTCGGCTTCTTATCGTAGTTGGGCCCGGCCGGCTGGTCGTCGCCTCCAACCTTTTCTTCGATCGTCTTGGTCAGCACCGAGTCGGTGATCTGATCGTTGTCCGTGGCGTTCTGATAGTGCTGGTGGTTGGAGTAGCCGTAGGTGTAGGACTTGGTATCGAGCCTCCAGCCCTTGCCGAAGTCGTGGTTGAAGGTGATGATGTCGAAGAAGGTCGGCACGTGGTAGACCGAGTAACGCCAGTAATTCGCGTTGTAGGTGCCGTCCGCATTCAGCATGTTGGCGTCGTACAGGTAGTTGTCGCCGTGGTGGAAGAGCTGGCGGCGGGTCGGATCGTTGTTGTTGAAGGCGTCGAGGATGATGTTGGTGCCGATCACGGTGAGGTCGGTGCGGTCGCTGAACTTGTAGTCGAACTTGGCGGTGGCGGCGACGTCCTGCTTGGGCGAGTTGGTCTGGTAGCCGTCCGAACTCTGGTAGTCGCCATCCAGCCAGAAGTGGGCCTTGTTATGCCAGAAGCTGCCCGAGTTGATATCGCCGAGGACCTGGTAGGTGTTCCATGATCCATAGGTAACATCGCCACGGATGTGAGGGATATCGCTGAGCTTGGGCGAGAAGAAGTGAATGGATCCGCCGAAGTTCGAGGGTCCTATGTCAGAGGCGGTGCCGGGGCTGCGGTCGAAGTCCACGTATCCGATGGCGGCAGCGGGAACGTAAGCCCAGGAGTGGTGGCTGGGATCGTTCGAGTCGTTGAAGGGGACGCCGTCCCAGGTCATGGTGTAGTCGTCGTCGACGAAGCCGCGGTAGTATATCTTGGCCTGGCCGTTGCCGATACCGTTGGTGGTGTAGCTGACGGTGCCGGGGGCAGCCTGGATGATGTCCGCAAAGTCGGTCACCGGCGAGGTGTACTCGCTTACATAGTTGCTGGTGATCTCGGTACGCGCCGACCCGGCGTCAAGCAAGGACTTCACGGGAGCGATCTGCGAGGCGATCGAGGTCACATCCTCGGACTCCACGGTGACTTCTTCAGCCACCGACGCCACAGCCAGTGGCACCGAAACCGAAGCCGCGCTGCCTGAGGCCACGATGACGCTGCGGCCGGTCACGGATGAGAATCCGGGAGCGGAGATTTCAAGCGTGTAATTGCCTGCTGCTAAACCCAGGACGGAGAATTTGCCTTCCTCGCCGGTAACTGTCGTCTGGACTCGATCCCCAACTGCGTTGCGCACCACGATGGAGGCGCCGCGCAGCCCCAGGCCGCGGGGATCGACCACCATGCCCTGGATCGAGACTTGGCCCGCGCCTTGCGCTGTGCCGGAGTTCTGGCCCGGGCCGTTGACCGCTTGTTGCGCCCGCGCGGGAGCAACGCTGCAGACGAGAACTACAAGATACACAAATGCCGGCATGGCTTTGAGCCATTTGTTCACAACTATTTGCATGAGGTTTGGTCTCCTTGAAATTGGCAGGGATCTAGCATGTTGGGGTAAGGATCCTGCTTGTCTTAGAAGCTATGAATAAAATGTGACACTACTTTCACAGATCGGTGAAAATCCTTTAACAATGCGGCGAGTCAATCGATTCCACACGACTTCTTTAGATCACTTGCTCAGTTTTTCTCTCCTTCAAACGCCAGTTGGAGCGACTGGCGTGGCACATCGTTTTTCGCCGCTCAGTAACCGATCTCCAGCACATTGATCGAGTAGGGCGCGAAGCTCTCTTTGAACTTCGGTCCGGCAACTTCAATCCGCCGCTCCACCGGCACAATCGCATCGGGATGCCGAATGCTGTTGGTCGCGTTGGGCGTCTTGCCGCTCAGGGTGATCAGCTTTGCATCGTGCTTCACCTGGGCCGCGCCGTCGAGCGCAATCTCCAGTTCCGCCGCCTCGGACGAGGCGTTCACGACTTTGACGAAGAGCTTGCGCTGCTTCCCGTCTCGCGTGGCCGAGGCATAGATTCGCGGGCCGGCGTTGGTGAGCGTTGCGGGCACCATTTCGCTTCCCAGATGGCTGGCAAAGAGCACCTGCGCCCAGTAACTCGGTGATCCGTAGCTCGATAGCGCGTCGTAGCCGATCAGGTCCGTCTCCCACTGCATTCCGCCGGGATTCACATTCACAAACAGCGGCGCGTAGCTGGCCATCACAATCAGGTCGGCATTGCGCTCGATGCCGGTCATCCAGGCTGCGTCGCCCAGCGCCGCTTCGAGATTGGGTGTCGGCTCGCCCTCGCGCGTGGCCCACTCGCCCACGAAGATCTTCGGCCCCTGGCGATCGGCTGTGTCATAGTGATTCGCGCTCGCGAACGACTCCTGGGCCGACATATAAAAATGCTCATCCAGCACGTCCGGCTTCATGCTCTTCACCGGCGCGGTGGCAATCACCTGCAACTGCGGATAGCGCTGCTTGATTGCGTGATAGAACTGCGGGTAGCGGCCTTCATAGGAGCCCGACCGGTCAAACCAATCCTCGTTGCCAATCTCCACATAGTGCAGCGGGAAGGGCGCGGGGTGTCCGTCCCTGGCACGCTCGGCGCCCCACTTCGTCTCCTGGCCGCCGGTCACGTACTCGATCTCGTCGATCGCATCCTGCACATAAGGCTCCAGCGCCGGTCCCGGCTCCACATGCTCCTGCGCCATCGAGTAGCCGGCATAGACCGCCAGCACCGGCTCAATCTTCAGGTCCTCGCACCACTCCAGAAACTCGAGCAGGCCCATGCCGTCCGAGGAGCGATAGTGCCACGGGCTCGGATGGGTCGGCCGGTCAACCCAGGGGCCGAGAGTCTTCTTCCATTCGAAGCGTTCGGAGATATGATCCCCCTCCAGGTAATTGCCGCCCGGCAGGCGCAGGAACTTGGGATGCATTGCCGCCAGCTTCTCCATCAGGTCGATGCGGTTGCCGAATGGGCGGTTATGATAGGTGGGCGGGAAGAGCGAGACTAGGTCGAGCCAGATAGTCGCCGGGCGCGAAACGGTCAGAATCAGGTGATTGTTCGCACTGACTGCAACATCGCCGGTCTTGAGCGTGAATTTGTATTGCTTCCAATCCTTCGTTTCTACCGCGACCTTTGCCGTGGCCGCGGTAAGGCCCGTCGTATCGTTCACCAGGCTGACGGTAATCGGAATGCCGGCGCTGTCGGTCCGTGCGTAGAAGGAGCCGGTGTAGGTCGTCCGCGGACGCACGGGAATGCCCCAGAAGCCGTCGTTCTCGACTCCGGCCGGGGCAGCTTTCGTAGCCGCTGTCACGCTGACCTTCAGGCTTCGCGGCAGAGCAGCACTAGGACCGGAACCTTCGTCGACCGAGAGCTTCACCTGGGAGTTTCCCCGCGCGACCATCGTCCAGTGGAAGAGCGCCTGCCAGTCGCTGCCGATGACGCGGTCGCGCACCAACTCCGGATAGAGCCCTCCGTCGTAGGAGAAGTTGATCTCTTCGGTCATCAGCCCATAGAGCGTCGGACTGACCGATGCCGTGGGATGATCTGCCTGGATGGAAAGCGATGGCGCCTGGGCAATCAGGCTCAAGGGCAGCAGCGAAGCGGCGAACATAACGGCGGAGAAAGCTTGTTTGCGCATATGCAGGAGATTCTATCGCAAGCCGCGCGGGTGAGCCGCACCCGGCTCAACTCTCGATCGCGGCTGCGACCCCCAAACGCACCGCATCGGGCAAGGGCGGCATGGCGCCGGCTTGCGAGGCCACCCATGCGCCCCAGCGGTTGCCGGCCTCGTTCAAGGTGGCCAGATCGGCTCCGCGCAGCAGGTAGTGGGTCATGGCGGCAGTAAATGCATCTCCCGCGCCAATCGTGTCGGCCACTTTCACGGGAAAGCCGGGGTGCGCGTGCCACTCGTCGCGCGTGACCAGCAGGCTGCCGTGCGCGCCGCAGGTCACGGCCACCATTTCGAGCGAGGGAAACTTGGCCAGCAGCCAATCAGCGCCGAGCCGAATCAGGCCTCGCCGCTCAACCGTGAAGCGCGGCGGGACGGGCGCGGCCTCGGCCTGAGCCGGCAAATCCGGCAGCTCCGGCATTCCCAGCAGCGCCAATACGGTCGCTGCCTCGGCGTCGTTCATCTTGATGACCGTGGCTAGCTCCAGCGATTCCCGAATCACCTTCCCGGAATAGAACGGCGCTCTCAGATTCACGTCGAAGACGCGCACGCAGGAAGCCGAGCTCTGCGCCGCCAGCGCCTGAATCGTCTGCCGCGACTCTCGAGTCCGCTGCGCCAAGGAGCCGAAGCAGATGGCGTCAGCCCTCTCGGCCAGTTGTACCCAGCGGTCGGTCAACTCCAGGAAATCCCACGCGGCCGGCTGATGGATCGTATAACTCGGCTGCTCACCTTCGAAGCCCACCGTCACGCGGCCCGTCTCATGCGACGCGTCTACCTGAAGAAAGCTGGTGTCGGCCGGCAGCGGGTCCAGGCGCTCGACCGCCTTTCGGCCCAGCTCGTCACGGCCGATGCGGCTGAGAATCACCGCGTGGTTTCCCAACTGCCCGGCCATCACCGCGAAGTTGGCTGGCGCGCCGCCCAGCAGCGGCAGCCCCCCTGGCAGGAGATCCCACAGCAGTTCGCCGATTCCAAGGATCAGGTGCGGCTGCTTCAACTTCGACCTCCCGCTCTCCGATTTCCAGCTTTCCCGCTCCACCGCGCCTTGGTCAATCCGTCCTCCGTTTCCTGATCGCTGTCCAGTCTACTGTTCACAGCTTCGCCAGATCGAGCAATCCTCGAAGGTCGAGAAGGCATACTCGCCCTCCGGCTGGTTGGTCAGAATCCTGTGCTCCGCAATCGCATCCTCTCGGGAGCGATGGATCTGACCGAGGAAGAGCCGGCTGAATCCCGGCTGCCGCTCCAGCACGCGCTCCTGCTCGTTGTTGACATAAATCAAGTCCAGTTGGCCAGCGCGCCCGCCGAGGCTCCTGCGCCAGGCCATGAGCAGCCGCCGCATCACCGGCGCGCCAAAGGGATTGAAGAGGAACGCCAGGCAAGGTCCAGGCGGAAGAGAGAAATCGACTGCATCGCCGCAAAGGATCTTCATGGGCGTCCGAGCCCAGCCCGAGGCCCGCCAAACGGTCAGGTTTCTCCGGGCAATCCGCGCCAGGGTGGGATTGAGCTCCACTCCAACCACCTGACGAAACGGCAACTCAGCGGCCAGCAGCACGGCCCGCCCCATCCCTGCGCCCACATCCACAAAGGTGAACTCCCCAATCGGCCAACTCGGCCGGCTCCTCCGCCAGCGGCGCACCAGCGCCCGGAAGACTGACGGCGCGACCCCGTAGTAAGCCGTCGCATGACGGTCGTGCGGGTGGCCGCTCTTCAGATGCCGCCCGGCAACCAGCCCGCTGGTGCGCACGCCGAACTCCTCGTCGAACGGGTGCTGCGTAAACCCTTCGGCGACTTTGAGGCCCGGCAGCAACCGCCCTCCCGCCCTGGTTGTCATCGAAGGGATCTTCATCTGGTCTCGACGCCCATCTCGCCCTAAAACACAAGGGCCTCCGGCACGGGGAGGCCCTGAAGATTCTTGCACCAGATTCGTTTCACCGCGGACGCAGCGACTTGATGGCCTCGGGCAGCCGCTCTTCGATCAGCCTGGCCCGTTCGGCGGCGATGCCGCCCAGATAGGACGGGGCCGGCGTGGCCGTGAGCACCAGCAGCAGGGCAATGACGGAGAAGCAAAGCCCCGCAATGCCGGCCGAGACCAGCATATGGTAGGTGTCGGCGACATCCAGGCCGAAAACGTTGAAGGCCATATGCTCTACCGGCTTGATGTGCTTGAGAACGGCCAGCGCAAAGAGGAAGAAGAAGACGGCCAGCGAGGTCAGCACCGCCAGCGTCACATCCAGGCTGCGATGAAACTTCTGCCGAGCGCGGCAGTGGGGACACTCGGCAAAATGCTGCTCGTAGTCCTTGCGCATCTCCGGAGAGATCCCAGAAATGTCATATCGCCAGCTTGCCAGGATGGCGCCTGCGACTCGGTCAGTGCATCGGGTTCTTGCCATATGCGAATGACTCACTTTGCAAAGGATGTGTTTCGCCGCGATCATCTCTCGCGGCTCACGTGGCAAGGTAAAACTTGAACCCCTGGATGCTCAACCGTTCGGGCAGAAGTCGCTTGCGCCGCCCGGTTCGCTCTGCATCGCCCAGGGCGACATGCCCTGGCGTCTTCCTCGCCCATCTACCTGGTACAGAGTGATGCCCGTCTCTTACGATTGTAACTTATATCACTAAAAGTAAATAGAAGAAAGTGGCTCGTGTTGCTTTGCCAGCAACAGCAGGTTGGCCAGCAGGCTTGCCTTGCCGCTCAGGGCGCGCTCGGCAGCGGCTCGCACCAGTTCGGGAAGGTTATTGCTTTCAGAGAGATGCGCCAGAATCACATAGGCCGCCTGGCCGTCGTAGCCGTCCTCGAGGAAGGCCGCCGCAGCCTCATTCGACAGGTGCCCAATACGGGAAAGAACCCGCTGCTTGACCGCCCAGGGGTAGGGTCCGTCGCGCAGCATCTCCAAATCGTGGTTGGATTCGAGCAGCAGCAGGTCCAGGCCCTGAAGCTGTGCCTTGACGTTGGGAGAAAGGTAGCCCAGGTCGGTGGCAAAGCCCATCCGTACCCCCTCGGCGCGGAAGACAAAGCCCACCGGGTCGGCGGCGTCATGAGGAATCGTGAAGGGACTGATGGCGATGTCGCCGATCTCGAAAGGCTCTCCGGCCTGAAAATACTCGACCGCCGGGAGCCAGGCGGGATCCTTTGTCTTGACGGGCTCAGCGGGCTCATCCGGCTCGTCTGCTTCCTTCCGCGCTTCCGCAGCTTCGACAAGGTCAGTCTCGTCGGGCTCACCCTCTTCGGCTGCCTCGTCCCCTTCCGTCTGGCGCTCGGCCGCCTGCCGGCGGCACTGGTCCAGCCACTGCGCATAGGTTATCTGCCTTCGCGGAGTCAGCCAGCGCATCCAGGCGCGGTGCGTGCCTTCGGTGAAGTAAACCGGAATCCCCAACTTGCGCGCGGTCACGGCCACGCCGCTCACGTGGTCGGAGTGCTCGTGGGTGATGAGGATGGCGTCCAGCGTCTCCGGCTCCTCGCCGGCCAGCTTCATGCGCCGGAAAAGTTCCCGGCAGCTCAGCCCGCAATCGAGAAGAATCCGCGTCCGCCCGCCGGAGACAACCGTCGCGTTGCCCTTGGACCCCGACGCCAGCACCGTGAAGCGCACCATGGTTTGAGGATACAGCCCTGCATGGAGATTGAGAATCTTTTGAGAACCGGGCCGATCCTTGCGGGACTACGAAGGACTCTCGGCTACGAAGGACGCGATATTTCACACATCAAGCCGAACGTGTTTCCATCCGGGTCGGCAAAGAAGGCCATCCAAAGGTCGTAATTGGTCATGCGAGCCACTAAATGAGGGAGTTGAAGAAAAACGACACCCTTCTCCTTCAGCGCGGCGCAGACCTCTTGAATCTCCGCAACGCTGAAATAGAGGATCGTTCCACCGCGCGGGCCTGGTTTGTCTGCTGTCCCGATGCCGAAGCGAATCTCGCCGCACTGAAAGAAGGCCATGGTGCCCGCATCGAAGAGAAATCGCATTCCTAAAGTGTCGCGATAGAAAGTTTTGGACCGGGCCAGATCGTCTACCGTAAGGAGAACCTGGCCGATCTTGTCCAGTTGCACAGCCGATTGGATGCTGCCGGATGGATTATTCATGGGACCTCCATTTACTTAGCTAACCTAACGATATATCATGAGTTGATCCGGTCATGTCAACCAAATTCTCCCAAGATTCGCAAAAGATTGCCGATCAACTCCACTCGGGCGCGATTCAGCTGCTGCGCAAGCTGCGTCGGGAAGATTCGAGCAGCGGTCTGAATGCGCCGCGCCTGTCGGCTCTTTCGGTTGCCGTCTTCGCGGGACCAGTGACTCTGGGCGGCCTTGCCGCCGCCGAACAGGTTCGCCCGCCGACCATGACGCGGATCGTGGATGCGCTGGAAGAGCAGGGACTGGTTACCAAGAGCAAGAACGCGGCGGATGGCCGCAGCATTTTGATCGCGGCCACGGCAGCGGGCAAGAAACTGCTGATGCAAGGCCGGGAACGCCGCGTCCGGGCACTGGCCAGGCAGATCGCAGTCTTGGGTGCAAGGGAACAAGCCACATTGCAGGAGGCGGCTGAAATTTTAGAACAAGTCATCAGCGCCATTTGACTGCTTGCCTGACCGTCGTGGTCCGGTCACAACTCATACCGCAATCGACCAGAATGCGAGTCCGCCTGCCGGAGACAACTGCGGTGTTGCCCTTCGATCCCGACGCCAGCACAGTGAAGTGCTCCATGGTTTGAGGATAGCGCGCGGGCGCTTGATCGGGCAGGGAAGCGATCAGCCCAACAGCCGCCCAAGAAGGATCACGCGATTGTCCTGATCCGAATTCCAATTGACAGCGAGAGAGAAAAGTGGAATTATCGACACAATTCGCAACCCTTGAATTTGAAATCGTTGTGAGGTTTCGGTTTGGGAGCAGCAGCCCTCTTCAAGTCTCGAGGCGCACGTCATGAATATCTTCGTATTCGCTATCTGCAGCGCCATCGGATATCTGCTGGGGCGCTATCTGCCGGCGGGCCCTTGGTCGGCCTACGTTTCCATTCTGGTCGCGTATCATCTTTACCTTGTGTGGCTGGTCTTCAAGGCAGAGCACAAAGCTGGCTTCTCCATGCCCGTTGGCCAGACTGTTTTCACGCATCTGGCTTTTCTGGTGGTTGTGGTTGGCTTCGCATACGCACGGCACCATATACCGTTTTTCGGACTGGTCCGCGTCTTCGTTCCGGCATTGGCTCCCTTTGAGAGCATGTGGCTTTTCAGCGGGAACGGAATGAAGAAGGAACAGGCCCCAGCCGCCGCCCGCGCCGCGAGTCCTGCCGCCGATGCCACCGCGCAGGCCGCTGCCGACGAGGCTATCGACTCCGCCACAGGCGACGACCACGAGGAGTGGATGAAATATCTCGCCACGCGAGATCCCCGATCCCGGAAGCCGGGGATGTCCATCAAAGACGAATATGCGCAGTGGATGGTTGCCCGCGTCAAGAAGCGGGCAGCGGCTTCTTCGAGCAAGAAACCCGTCTGAGGCGGCCGAATCGAAAATCAACGTGAGAATCGCGACAGGGAGGATCGGATGGGAACTACGACGAGCAGCGTGATGAAGTTTCTCAATCCGGAAGACTTCTTTGCCTTCCTGGTCTGTGGCGTTCTCGGATCCGTTGTGGCATGGCTTCTGCCAGCCGGTCCGTGGAGCGTCTTTGTTTCCATGCTGGTTTTCTACCACCTCTTCATCGCATGGCTGCTGATCAATGCCCGTAACAAAGCACATCTCGCGCTGCCGATGGCAATGGCGGTCGCTACTCACCTGGCCTGTCTGGTGGTCGTCATTCTCTATGGCTTGGGATGGAGCGTTATTCCGCTTTTCTGGTTGTTCCGCTACGCTATTGCCGTCCTGGCGCTGTTTGAGCGCAACTGGCTCTTCGCCGGAGGCACGAAAGAGGTAGAGGCAACTCCAGTCTTTGCTCCAACCTCCGCCCAGGCCGTCGACGCCATTGAAGAGGCCACTGCCGACGATCAGGAGGCGTGGCTCCAATATCTCGCCCAGCCGAACCGGCCGCGCCGCAAGCCCGGAGCCACCGTTCAGGATGAATATGAGCAATGGCTCAGCGCTCGAGTCAAGAAACGGTCCTCAGCTTCTTAAAACGAGAGTCCCGTCTATGGCGCCTCCGGCAAGTTTACCGGAATCTCGATAGAAACCAGCGTGCCTCGCCCTGGGTTGCTGACCAAACTGAAGCGCGCCTGGTTGCCGTAGAGCACCTCCAGCCGCTCCTGCACGTTTTTCATGCCGATTCCCGCGCCGCTGCGGTTGAGCGCCGAGGCAGGCCGGTTGTCCATGCCCACGCCGTCGTCGGCCACCTCGATCAGCACGCGATCCCCGTTGAGCTGGCTGCGCAGGGTGACCGTGCCGCCGTGGATGCGCGGTTCCAGGCCGTGCTTGATGCTGTTTTCGATCAGCGGCTGAAGCAGGATGCTGGGCACCAGAACGCCCAGTGTCCGCGGATCGATTTCCTTCTCCACTCGCAGCTTGCTCGAGCCGAAGCGGACCACCTCGATATCCAGATAGTCATCAGTGAACTTCAGCTCCTCGCTCAGCGGGACGTAGCTGTCGTGGTCCTTGAGGAGAGCGCGGAGAATGTTGGCCAGCTTCACCGTCATCTCGCGGGCCAACTCCGGCTTCATGCGCACGAGCGAGGCGATGGAGTTGAGCGTGTTGAAGAGGAAGTGAGGATTGATCTGGCGCTGCAGGGCGTCGAGCCGGGCCTCGAGCAGCAGGCGCTTCTGCTCTTCAAGTTTCATCTCGATGCGTAGCGCGTTCCATACCTTCAGCGCAATGCCCACATTGATGGGCGCGCTGAGGGCTACCAGCGCCTGCAGCCACCACTGGCCGGCGAGCAGCGCAAAGAGCCGGTGCGGATAGGCGTGGGCGATCCAATCCCGCATCATCTCCATGGTGGCAATGAGGACCAGCATCAGGATCTGGCGGTCGACGCCCGGCCTGCGCAGGTTGCGGCGCACCCAGCGGTAGAGGCTCAGGTCGATGAATGGTGTGAACGACCAGATCTCCTCCTTCTCGACAAAACGCCCCACCAGGCCGGCGATCAGGCCCAGAGCGGCATTGAAAGGCAGGGCCAGATACTCGTGGTGGATGACCGCGGGCGCCGCCAGCACAGTACCGCCCAGAATGGCCCACTCCGGCCCCAGCAGCAGGCCCAGCAGGATGACCGTCTCAAAAGAGATGTCGGCGGCCAGAAAGTTGGGAACCCTGAAGCGCAACCATACGCCCAGCGTGAGCGGAACCAGGAAAAACGCCAGCAACGCCAGGGTCTGCTGGGGCCGGCGCCGCTCGGCAAAGAAGAGCCGCCGGAAGGTGGTGACCCGCGCCAGCACGCTGGCCGCTGAGGCCACCACGCCCAGCTTTACCAGCAGCGTAATCAGAATCAGATTGTCCATCACCGCACAGTATCCCGGTGCAGCGCCTTCACCTGGTAGCCGGCGCGCTTGAGCTTCGCGGTAATCTCCTCGACCATCATCACGCTGCGGTGCTGGCCGCCAGTGCAGCCGAAGGCTACGGTCAGATAGCTCTTGCCCTCCTCGACATAGTGCGGCAGCAGATAGAGCATCAATTCGGTGACCCTGGCGACAAACTCCTTGGTCGCCGGAAACTTGCGCACATAGGCGGCGACCTTAGGGTCGAGGCCGGTCAGCTTCCGGAACTCCGGCACAAAGTGAGGATTGGGCAGAAAGCGCACGTCGAAGACCATATCCGCGTCCAGCGGCACGCCATTCTTGAAGCCGAAGCTCAGGCAGGAAACCAGCAGGCGGTTGCTCACCTCCTCCTGGCCAAACCGGTCCTGGATGTGGGCGCGCAGTTCATGCACATTGAAGTTCGAGGTGTCGATCAGCGTGTCGGCGACGTTGCGGATGGGGTCCAGAAGTTGCCGCTCTTCGACGATGGAGCGCGAAACCGTCTCCTGCCGGCCCAGCGGATGCGGCCTGCGAGTCTCCGAGTAGCGCCGCACCAGCACCGCGTCCTGCGCGTCCAGAAAGACCACCCGGGTGCGGAGCAGCGTCTTCACGCGTTTGAGAATCTCCGGCAAACGGTCCAGGGTCTGGCCCTCGCGGACATCGACCACGATGACCGCCCGCTCCACCTCTGCGGATTTTTCCACCAGGGCGGCAAAATCCGGCAGCAACTCCAGGGGCAGGTTGTCCACTGCGTGGAAGCCCAGATCCTCGAAAGCCCTGAGCGCAGAAGCTTTTCCCGCGCCTGAGATTCCCGTGACAATGACCAACTCTTTGGCCGACTTTTCCGGCCTCGTCGGCTGCTTATCGGGTTTTGCGGTCCGGCGCGCGGATTTCGCTGGGGGGGGATGCTTTGAAAGCGCCATGGGCAAATGCTACACCGAAAGACCCCATTCAAGCACCGGGCTGAGAGAAGCGGGTGCCCCACCCGCGCCGCGTCTCAAGTTTTTGCGGCGGAGCCTGCCCTGAGCGGAGTCGAAGGGGTGGGATACGACGATCCCAGTATTGCAGGAGGAGTAAAAGATGCCCTCTTCACTCCGCGCGCCGCCAACTTCGCCTAACTCCGCTAGCCCCGCCAACTCCGCCTCCGCCAAGGGCCAGGCGTTATGGAATCTCCACCAGCTCCATCTGGCCGTCGCGGCGGCGGTGGAGCACGAAAAGTTCTCCGGTCAGATTGCGGAAGACGAGCAAGTCGCGATCACGGAACTCGGCGTCCTTGACGGCCTCCTCGATGGTCATGGCCTTGAGGGCGATGGCCTCGCCGCTGGCGACGATGTGCGGCTCGACGACCGTCTTGCGGGCGGGGAAGGAATGTACGGCGATCTCCGCGCCGGCCTTTCTCCGCGCACGGACCGGCTTCGCCTCCTCGGCGTCGGCCTCCGGCTGAGCGGCGCGGGCTTTGGGCCGGGCCACCGGGGGCGCCGTGAGCACTTTTTCTTCCGTGGGCAGCCGCTTGCTCGTCATCCGCCGGTCGCGGTGGCGGCGCGCCTGGCTTTCGGCCCGCTCCAGAGCCTGGCGCAGCGCCGCGTCCAGCGCATCGCCCTTGCCCGTGGCTGCAATGGTCTGCATCCGGGCTTGAATTGTCACCTCGGCAATCTGCAGACGCTTCTGCGCGCTGAAAACGATGCTGGCGCGCGCGCTTTTGCCCAGAATGCGGGCAATCCGTTCCATCCCCTCCTCGGCCTGCGTGCGCAGCGCCTTGGAGATCCTCACTTGTCTGGCGGTGAACTCCACTTCCATGGTCAGCCTCCGCTTCTCATTCTCCCAGCCCTGTCCTCTGGCTGGAGTCTTCGGATTCTAAAGCATTTCCCCGACAAGTGCACGGGATACGAGGAAAAAATAGCGAACAGTGATCCGGTTCGGGCCGCGAGCTTCCAGCCGTTGCCACCTTGTCCCGCCATCCGCGAACTTCGATTGCTCGATCTTCGGGAGGTTGACGCGGCCAGGGACTGTGAGGCTCCAGGCCCGGCTGCTATGCCCCGCACGCTGATGCGAGCGGAGACGGAGCCTCTCCTGTAGACTGGCGGGTTGACCGGCGATTGCCTGCTATCTCATGTTACCCGCCACCCAACTCGCGAAACTCTTCCAAGGCGGCAGCGTCAACCGCCGCATCTTCCGCGCAGCTGCCGCGGTCACCGCAGCCGGGATTCTGGTCAAGATTGTCGCCACGCTCAAAGAATTCACTGTAGCCGGGGTCTATGGGCGCTCCGACGCGATGGACGCATTTCTCGCGGCCTTTCTGATTCCCAATCTGCTGATCAATCTGATCTCCGAATCGATGAACCAGGCGCTCGTGCCCACGCTGATTCGAGTGAGGGAACAGGAGGGCCGTGATCGCGCCCAGCAACTGCTCTCCAGCTCCATGCTTTGGGTCTGTTTGCTGCTTACCGCGGCAACGGTCGTGATGGCCCTCACCGCGCGCGGCTTCTTTCCTCTGATTGCCTCGCACTTTCCGCCCGATAAACTCGCACTGTCGATTCGCCTCTTCTACGCCCTGTTGCCGGTGGTGCTGATTACCGGCATCGCCACCAACTGCACCGCCGTCCTGAATACCTTTGACCGCTTCGCCCTGCCCGCGTTGGCGCCGGTGGCGACTCCGCTCCTCATAATTGCGGGAGCGCTGGCGCTGAGCAGCCGCCTGGGAATCTGGGCGATGGTCTACTCGACGCTGGCCGGCGCTCTCATTCACGCCGGAGTGGTGGGCTGGATGATGGACGCGCGCGGCTATCGCTTCCGGCTCTGGTGGCACGGCGCGACGGAAGCCACGCGCGAGGTGGCGCGCCAGTACGGGCCGGTGCTGCTCAGCGGCGTGGTGGCCTCCGGCGGCCTGCTGGTCGATCAGTCCATGGCCGCCATGCTGCCCGCCGGGAGCGTCTCGGCGCTGGCCTACGCCAACCGCTTTGTCAGCGTGGTCGTCACCTTGCTGGCCGGGGCGGTCTCCTCGGCGGTGGTGCCGCACTTCTCGCGCATGATCGCGCACCGCGACTGGGCCGGCTGCCGCCACACGCTGCGCACCTGGGTTCGGATCACGGCGCTGGTTTCGACGCCCATTGCGCTGGCGCTGATTGCCGGCTCGCGCCTGCTGATTCGCCTCACCTTCCAGCATGGCGTCTTCACCCCCGCCGACACCGCGCTGGTCACCCCGGTCCTGGCCATGTACGCCATTCAGATTCCGTTTTTTGTCTCCAGCCGCGTCTTTTACCGCTTTCTCGTCGCCATGCGCCGCAGCGACCTGATCTTCTATTGCGGCGCTCTGAATCTGGCACTGGATGTAGTCTTGAATTTGCTCCTCATGCGCTGGTACGGCGTCGCGGGAATCGCCCTCGCCACTTCGCTCTGGACCGTCAGCACCTTCTTCTTCCTCTGGTATTGGACCTGGAAGCTGCTGCCGAAGGGTGCCGAGCAAGTGGCGTAGGAATAGGAAGCCCTGCCCACTCCTGTTTTCTCCTGGATCGATCAACAGCCATGCATCCCGATCTCCAATCCGCCCCGCTCCGCTCGCCTCGCAAGTGGTTCTCCAACGGCGGGACTCGCGGAGGCATGAGGCTTCTTCCGCTGATCGCCGCCACCTATTTTATGGTCTCCGGCGGGCCTTATGGCATTGAAGACATCCTAGGCGGCGCGGGCTATGGCGCGGCGATCCTTATTCTTTTTGCCTTGCCCTTTCTCTGGAGCCTGCCCACGGCCCTGATGGTTGGCGAACTGGCCAGCGCGATTGCGACCGACGGCGGCTTTTACGTCTGGGTGCGGCGGGCGATGGGGCCCTTCTGGGGCTACCAGGAGAGCTGGCTATCGCTCACCGCCAGCGTCTTCGACATGGCCATCTATCCGGCTCTCTTTGTAAGTTATCTCGGCAAGTTCTATCCCTCGCTCACCGCCGGCTGGGGCCATTACGGGTTGGCATTGCTTGTTGTCGCAGTTTGCACGGCCTGGAATCTGCGCGGCGCGCCGTCGGTGGGCAACGGCTCAATGGCGCTCTTTGCCTTGCTACTAGCGCCCTTCGGCGTCCTGATCGCGCTCGGCTTCTGGCGCGGGTTTGCCTTCCATCCCGCCGTGCAATGGGGCGGCGCGCCATCGCAAGCCGGAATCGCCACCGCCATCCAAGTGGCCATGTGGAATTACATGGGATGGGACAATGCTGCCACGGTGGCCGGAGAGGTGGAGAATCCGCGGCGCAACTACCCGCGAGCGATGATCTGGTCCACGATCCTGGTGGCCGTGACCTACCTCTTGCCGCTGGGAGCGATGGCGGCGGCGGGCGTTTCCACAGAGCGCTTCTCGACCGGAGATTGGACCAACGTTGCAGTGATGCTGGGCGGCCCGCTGCTGGGGCTGGCGGTGATCGCCGGCGGTGCCATCAGCGGGTTCGGAATGTTCAACACCCTAGTCCTGAGTTATACGCGGCTGCCGATGGCCATGGCCGAAGACGGAATGTTGCCGCGGATCTTCGCCCGGCGCAACCGGCGCGGCGTGCCGTGGATCAGCGTCCTTGTCTGCGGAGCGGCCTGGGCCGCGGCGCTGAGCCTGACCTTTGAGCGCCTGATCTCCATCGACCTGATTCTCTACGGATCAAGCCTGCTGCTGGAGTTTGTGGCACTGGTCGTTTTGCGGCTGCGCGAGCCGGGGCTGGAGCGGCCCTTCAAAGCCGGAAATCTTGCCTTTGCCGCTTTGCTGGGCGTTGCACCGGCCATCCTGATCAGCTATGCGCTCTACGCGGCACGGGCGGAGAAGGTCGGCTCCGTCTCTGCGCTGCTTCTGGCCGCAGGTGTGGCGCTGCTGGGGCCGGTTTTTTACTGGCTCATGGCTGCTCCGAAAGCCCGCAGCGACGGGCAGCTCTGACGACGATAGCGCTAGTGGCGGAGTGCATTGTGGTGATTTAAAGGAAACGCTGGTCCAAAGCGTCAAATCCCATCCCCTGTCAACGGTTATAACGAACTGTCCGCCTCTAGGTTACTTATCAAAGTATTCATGCCTGGAAGCTGTGCACGAACACGCTGCCACTCAGGCCAGCATAGGTCAGGGTCAATGTCATCGTATCCTCGCTTCTGTGCTAACGCAACAGCGACTGACTGTGGGACCACGATAACGCCAGAATTGTCTCGAACGTGAATGACCTCCTCTTCAGTCAATGGCGTTCCCTTGTCGTGTTCGTGCCGTAACAGCATCGACAACAATGAGGGCATGAAAACGTAAGTTGGCGTTTCCTCGCTCAAACGAAATCTCCTCGAATGACGAAATGGATTAGGTCCATAGAAAGCAATGGAACACGCAAAACAAACTGCAAGCGAACAAGTAGAATTATAAAGCGATCTCGCTCCTAGTGTTCCAATTAGATGCGGAATTTGCGCGGAACACTATAATTCACATAGTTCCCGGCTTCTTCTCCTTAATTGTTCGGTCGATCAGGCGTTCATAGCACTCAATAGCGCGATCTGCACGAAACTCCTCGACAAATGCGTGGGCGAACCGCTCACCCGGCCGCAGGGCTCCAAGAGCGGCAAGCAGGGAAGCGGCCAGCGCCTCGGCGGAGATCTCGGCGCCGAGCCACACCCCAGGCTGACCGCGCAACAGGTCCACCACGCCTCCCGAGGCCGGCAGAGCCACAATCGGAACTCCCGCCGCTGCCGCCTCCAGCAGGGCATTCGGCAGTCCTTCATGCCGGGAGGGAAGCACAAAAAGCGTGGCAGCAGGGAAGTACTGCCAGGCGCATGGAATGTGGCCCACAAATCGCACTGCGGAATCGAGCCCAAGCGCCTGACACTCGGCCTTCAGCGCCGCCTCTTCCGGCCCAGCTCCCGCAATCACCAGGCGCACCTCTGGAAACTGCGACCGGACCGGAACCAATGCCCGCAGCAGCAAATCGAAGCCCTTCTCCCGCGCAAGCCGCCCAATCGCCAGCAGATGAGGGTCGGCGCCATCCCACGGGGCAGGTTCCCGGCCAATAGAACTGCGAATCTCCCCCACATCGACCGGGTTCCGCAGCACCGCCATCCTGTCTTCCGGCAGCCCCAGTTCCTTGGCCAGGTCCTTGGCCATTGCCTGCGATTGGCAGATCACCCGGTCCGCGCGCCGGTAGAGCAGCCGGTAAAGCAGACGGGTATACCAGGGCAATCCTCCAAAGGCCAATGCAGCCGACACGGTTCCATTCTGGCGCACCAGCACTCGAGTTCCCGCCGGAAAGAAGGGGCGCAGCAGCAATACGAGGAAGTTCAAGTGGAAGATTCCAGACAAGATGAGCTCCGGTTTGAGCCGGCGAACCAGCCGCAACAGCCCGAAAGCCCCTCCGCGCACCCTTCGAGCGCGCAGTGCGTGGATCTGAACCCACGGCGGCAGCCCCTCCCCCCCGGTCTTCGCTTCCGTGGCCAAACCAAGATGCACTTCGTACTTCTCCGCGGAGAGTCCTCGCGCCAGAAGCTCCATCACACGCTCCGCTCCGCCGCCACCCAAATGAGGAATCAGTAATAGGACTCGGGATGGTCGATTTGCGGGCATGTGGAAAACCTCAGAGATTCCAGAGAGTATAACCCATAGGTTCTTATTAATCTGCAATTAATGACCATATTTCCTACAGAAATTTTCCTCTTGACAAGTGTAAGCCTTCTAATGTTTCCTGAGAGTAGTGCATTTCATTACTCCAGTTGGGAGACCATCTTTCTTGGTCTCTTCTGCTTTGTCACGAGGAGAGCTGCTGAGGCGGCATTCGGGAGTGGACGCGCAGGGGCATTGGATTGCCTAGCGGATCGTCCGGCAACTATTGGCTCCTGAATCCGTCGAGCATCTTTCCGAGCGCGTCTCCGGCCTGATTTTGTATCGGAACGCGAAGGTCCTGTTCGGGAGGGGCTCGTGTTCAAACGCAGCACATGTTCTCCAATTAGTGATTCTCTGCCCGCTTTTTCCAGTATTCGCAGCCGATTCTCATTCGCAGGTGCACATGCGCCATGGCCGTCGCGGTCAGCGCATAGCCCTCACATCGTCGTGGGCATCACCAATCCCCAAACTTGCCTCGTTCTGGGCGGCCGTTTGCGCACTCTGCGCGAGGCGGGCTTCCGGGTTACGCTGGTCTCCAGCCCCGGCGAACTGCTCGCCCGGACCGCCGCGCAGGAGGGGGTTGAGTGGTTTGCCCTCCCAATGCGGCGGAGGATTGCGCCACTCGCGGACCTCCTCTCACTGATACGCCTGTGCTGGCTGCTCCGCCGGCTAAAGCCCGAGATGACAGAATTCAGCACGCCCAAAGCCGGGTTGCTGGGATCGATCGCCGCCATGCTCTGCGGCGTGCCGGCCAGGGTCTATTTCCTGCGCGGCCTCAAGCTGGAAACCAGCACCGGATTCAAGCGCCGCATTCTGCTGGCCGCCGAACGGCTGGCCGCCGTCTGTTCCCACTCCGTGCTCTGCAATAGCGAGAGTCTGCGCAACCAGGCGCTCGCTCTGGGTCTGGCACCCGAGACAAAACTCCATCTGCTGGGCAGCGGCAGCAGCAACGGTGTCGATGTTGAACGGTTTCAGCCGGGGCCGAGCAACCTACGGGAACGGCTCGGGCTTCCGCCCAAAGCCCAGGTGGTGGGATTTGTCGGCCGGTTGACACGCGACAAGGGCCTGCCGGAGTTGGTTGCCGCCTTTGACACCATCCTGGCCGCGAAGCCGGACGCGCATCTGCTGCTCGTGGGTTGGTTTGACGCCGCCGAAGATGCTCTCGGACAGGAACTCCGTTCCCGCATCCAGGCACACCCTCGAATCCATTCCACAGGCTTCGTCGCCGATACGGCGCCTTACTACCGTGCTATGGACGTCATGGTCCTGCCCACCTGGAGGGAAGGGTTCCCAAATGTCGTCCTGGAGGCAGCCGCTACCGGGATTCCTGTCATCACCACCCTGTCCACAGGCTCCCGCGACGCCGTCGTGCCCGAGGTTACCGGTCTGCTCATCCCTCCCGGTTACCCGGTTGCCATTCGCGAAGCCGTGCTGAAACTGCTCCGCAACCCCGAGCGCTGCTGCCGCATGGGAAAGGCAGCTCGCGCCTGGGTCCTCGACCACTATGTCAATGGCCAGGTGCTGGGCAGTACCGTGCTCTACTACAAAAGCTTGCTTGATTTGAATCTAGGGAGGAATTCAAGAAGCGGGCGGATCCCGAGCGATTCTGCCCTCAATCCAATCTAAGTACTCGTTGAAAATGCGCCCTTTGGTGAAGGGTTCGGGATTCACAGGCTCTGGCAAATCCGATTCGGAGCGGGGCGGGGGTTTCAACCCTCGCATAAAGCCAACAGAATCGACGGGAGACGCTAGCCAGCATTTCTCGCGACGACTGATTCGGCGACGAATTTGAGGGTACGTGCGTATGTTTCTTTGATTTTGAGGGATGGGTTTGGGTGGCGAAGATCTCTGGCCGGCGACGTCCTGTTGGGAGCTTTTCCCGCGGCTTTTGCGCATGGCTCCGTCCGGCCGGCGAGATGGAGCGGGTGGAGATGGGGTTGGGCGACCCCTGCGGGTTCCAGCAGTGCAGTGCGTGGTACGCGCGTGCGCGAAGATCTCCCTCCAGGGATAGGCCGAGTTGAGTTGAAACGGCACGTGCCGGGCGCTGACGCGCACGATGGCGCCGATCTTGAACAGATCAAGGCGAATCGTATCCGCCTGCGCCTCGGTCCACTAGCTGCCTTTCAGACCCAGCCGGCGCGGAGAAGTACAGGCGCAGTTGGTTGCCCTTCATCTCGTCGGTCGAGAGCCAGCCGGCGAACAGGCAGATCTGCTCCTTCCAACCTACGGACGAAGACCTGTCCGTGGGGGCCCGGAGTCGGCCCGCAGCACGATGCATGTTTCCGGCCATCTCCGGCGCGCCTGAGTTACGATGCGGCTAACTTCCTTCACTGCGCCCGCGCCGCATCCTTGTTGGCCGTCCGCAGACGAGCGCATAGTAACTGGTCGCCGGCGAAGATATGCAGCGTCTCCGATTAAGCCGGTTTTTTATCAGTCGTCCACAGGCTTAACCGACCCGCAAGGAATGAACCGAGCTTACTTTGATCTATCTTTTCGGAGGGAGCAGGGGCTTTCAGGCCCATGAACGCAGATGCTCAATCGGGGTGTCTTCAGGCCCGGGCCTGTTTTCTATCAACCTCTGTTTTGTAGAACTCGCATTGTTGTTTCTTTGTAGGAGTGTGCCGGGTTTCCAGCCGGAGTCGTCGAAGTCAGGCTTGGCCCAGTTGAGGTCGTCGCTGGTTGGCATACTCCATTGATCTAGCGCCGCGACATCCTTTTGCGCGGGCAACTGCGCCAGAGCCTGCGCCACTGCCGCAACCATGGAAGCTGCCAGCCACGACCGTTCAAGCTCATGCGGCAACGCTCCTTACGGTCAACACGGTGATGTCGTCTTCCTGGCCGAAGGCTTGCGCGGCGGTGGCCAGAGCGGCAGCAGCTACGCCCTTGCGCAGCATCTCGACGATGCGGTCGAAGCCAAAGAGATGGCCTTGAGCATCCTGCGCCTCGGCTACGCCGTCGGTCATCAGCATCAACGAGTCGCCTTCAGCCAGCTTGAAGTGCAAGACAGGGAATGGGATGCCGAGAATCGCGCCCAGCGGCAACGCGCCCTCCATGGCAAACTCCGCTCCATTCAGGTAAGGCGTCAGATGGCCGGCATTTGCGAGCGTGGCGCTGCCGTCGCGCTCGATGCGGAGTGCAAGGCATGTCGCAAGGCCGCGGCCGTGCATGCGCTCATTAAGCAGTGCGAGGATTCGCAGCGGCTCGGTGGTGAAGGCAGCCGCCGTGCGAATGCCGCCGACAATCAGGGTAGCCAACATTCCGGCCTCCATGCCTTTGCCGGCGACGTCGCCCAGCACGATCAGCGCGCTGCCGTCGGCTGCATTGGGAAGCACCTGAAAGAAATCTCCGCCCACCTCGAGGGAGGGCCGGTAGACGCTTTCGATGGCCAGGCCTGGCGTCTCCGGCAGATGCTCGGGAATAAGATACTGCTGCACATTGCGCGCTGCCTGCACCTCGGCCGCGAAGCGTTCTTCCTGGCTGCGCGTGCGGGTGAAGCGCAGAATCAGGATGGCCAAGACCCCCAGCAAGAAGAGCAGATTTCCGACTTGTACCAGCTCGATTGGGAACGGACGTTTCAGAAGGCTGATATGGAAGCCCAGCCGGTGTTGCCAGTCGAGCACAAAGGTGATGATCGCAACCCATTGGAAGAGAACAGCCGAGGTTTGCAGCAGAACAGGCGCCAGCAGAAGGCGCGCGTCGTCAATGCGCTGCCGCGCGTAAGAAGAGCAGAAGAATCATCCAGAGGTAGCCGGGCAGCATCGTCAGCGAAAAGATCAGAAAGAACTGAGAAGGGCTGGTGACGATAAGGGTGGTCAAAAGCGCCAGAAGACCGTACGCGAGGGCCGCCAGGAGGCAGGCCAGGGAGATCCAATAAAGCGGCGAGCGCCGGGCCTTGAGCAATTGCCGATAGAAGGCCAGTTGGGCAAGGCCGACGCAAGGGAATCCAAGTGTGTACGTCAGGGGGTTGATCAGCATGATGCGCGCAACCTGCAGACCCTCATAGAGGGTGGCCCATCCAGCCGCCGCACTGAAGGCGAGGAAGAGCGAGAACCACAGGTATTCATGCTCCGAGCGCCGCAGCAGAAAGAGCACCAGGACAGCGATTGCGGCCAAAGTTTGCAGCAGCGGGAGAATCACATGGGTTGAAAGACTCCAGCATCGAGCGGCAAGATACTCGGCATACGATCTCTGAATCTCCGCGGTGCTTCCAATGAGGGAGCCGCCTGTGCCTGGTCCGCCGCCCTCGTAGTCCGCCCACGCCGGCCAATGCCAGACGCGGATGGCGATCTCAACCTGCCGCGCGGAGCCCTGGGCGCGAGGAAGGGAGAAGATTCGATTCCCCCAGTTACTGTAAGGAATGGGGTCCGGCGGCATCGTGCCGAGGACGCCGATCCTTTGCCCGTCGGCATAGACCTCGTAGGAGGTCAGAATATAGGGAAGGCAAATGGAAACGTCATCAATGCCGGCTGGAATGGTCACGCGAAAGCGATACCATGCCATACCGCTATAGCCCTTGTATCCTTGTTTGGCCCAATCCTGGTCGGAGCGCAGCAACTGCCACTGGGAGTCGTCGAAGCTCGTGTCGGCCCACGCGGGATTGTCACCGGTATGGAAGCGCCACAGCCCGTCGAGGGACGCCACAGGCAGACGGCCGTTGGCGAGATCGAAGTTCTGGGCGCCCAACACACCACAGCAGGCCAGCAACAGGGCAAGCAGAGTGGAGAAGTTCTTCATGCGGTCAACCGGCCCCGATCTATGAGACGCAAGGGTTGTTGGCCTTGCTGGTTGCGCCTCTACGCGGCGGGCGCGCCGGTCTCCAGCACATGCAGTTCCTTGCCCGGCTTGAAGCGCACGGCCTTTCCGGGCGTGATGCTAACCTCGGTGCCGGTACGGGGATTACGGCCGATGCCAGTCTTGCGGGCGCGGACGCTGAAGACGCCGAAGCCGCGCAACTCGATGCGCTCGCCGGCGGTGAGAGCCTGCTTGAGGCCCTCGAAGACCGTATCCACGGCAGCCTCCGCCTTGGTGCGGGGCAGGCCCGTGCGCTCGATCACTTGATGGACGATGTCCTGCTTAATCAATGGAGTAACCTCGCTGGCGCAACTGAATTGACTGTACTACGACTCACAGTAGTGATGCTACAGGTTTTGGAGCGATTGTGGAATACCCGGCCACCGGCAATTTGCCATTGCGTCTCTTTCCCCCGGATGAAAGCCTGCGGTGCGGACGGCCGAGCAGCCTTTCCGGGGCTTCCGGATGCCGATTCGTATACCGCATATTGAGAATTGCCGGAAGATTCCGTAAGATAATCTGCAAAGTGTTTCTTAGCCCAACGAATTCGAATCCGGGTGCGGGCCAAGCCCGGAAGAGGAGAGGCATGTCGGATCAGAGTGGGCGTTGGATGAGGGAACAGGCAGTCCAACGGCGTATGATCGAGCAGCCGAGTTCATTTGCATTAACCCGTTCTGAAAGATGTTTTGTATCCTCAGGGATGTATTTACGATCTGCGTTGGAAATCAACTTATGCGCGTTGCGGGATCACCGGGGAACGTGACGCCATCCGAGCCGGGGCGGGAGGGAATAGCAAACTTGAAAATCCCCCAGCATCATGCTCCTGCCGGCCAAGGTCTACGCCAACGAGGGGCTGTGCCAGATTTTGTTTTTCAGCTTCGATGAGCCTTGTGAGTCAGCGATGCCGGCCGCAGGGCAAGTATCAAGAACAGCAGAGAGTGTGTTTCTCAGGCGAGGGGCAGTACTTCGGCCGGTTCGGGCGCTTGATTCAGAAGAATACAAGGCGCTGCAATGGCGGCCTTACCCGCTCCATTGGCGCGCCGGGCTCAGTTCTCCTAATCAATGACGGAGGGGGAGCAAGATGTCTTTGATTCTTGATGTCGAGCCAATTCAAATTGGTCTGGCGACCGATGAGCCGATCCGGCTTGAAGGGTTCGCTAGCATCTTTGAGCAGCCCCCTCTCAAAGGAAAGCCTCCTCTGCTTCCGGTTTATGGAAGCATCGAAGAGTTGCTGAATCACCCCAAGCTCACGTATCTTGTTGTGGACCTGCATGCCTCTTCAACCGGGTTGAAGATGCTGGCCTCCCTTGCCCGCAAGTGCCCCGGCGTCCGGCTTATCGTCATTGGGCCGGCAGGCAACGATGAATTGGTTATGGAATCGATTATTGCCGGGGCCAGGGCGTACCTGGACTCGACCGCCGATCCGAGCATGGTGCGAAAGGCCATCGATGAGGTAACCGGCGGCTCGATCTGGGCGCCGCGCCACCTGCTCTCCAAGCTGATCGACAGGCTGATCGCGGCCTCCGATACCAGCCTCACGAACCAACCCGCTCGCTTGACCGGTCGTGAGCGCCAAGTGCTCGAACTGATTCTGACCGCCCGTTCCAATCGCGAGATTGCGCGCAATTTGGGCATCGAGGAGCGAACCGTTCAGGCCCATGTCGGCCGTTTGATGCGCAAAACGGGTGCGGGCAACCGGATCAATCTCTCCATTCGTGCATTGAACAGTTCGCTGCTGTCGGTCGGCCAAGGCGACGAACGCCGCCAGAGCGATCGCCGGCAGGGAGATCGCCGCCGGGCTCCGGCACTCGGCCCAGAATTGGCTAAATATCAGCAAAACGATAATGTTACTTAGGTCTACACTCATTACGTAATCTTGTATAACATTGCTCACTTTCCGCACACTCTTAATAGAAACAACGCAGATCTGGGGAAGGAGTTCCCAGGCGGCAAGGTTTCCAAGATGTTTGGGAACTCCTATTTTTTCTCGCTCACGGCGAACCTCAGCCAGTCGCTGCGAACCCCAGAACAGTTCCGTCTTCACGAGTGCGGCGAGACGGTCATTTCAAACGGCTGCCGGCTCTGTTTTCGCGCCCAATGCCTGTCGGGGCGCTCGTTCCCCCTCAGCAAGCAGGGATATTACTTTTATCTCCCATCTTTTCGTAACCTCTTGACTGAGCAGGATTGAACAGGTGCGAATGAGACGTTCCCCGGAGACTTGTTTTTAGAAACACGCAGATCTGGGGAAAGGAGTTCCCAGGCAGCCTTTTCAACATGGAAGCCTGGGAACTCCTCTTTTTCCGGCTCACTGCGAACCTCAGCCAGTCGCGGTGAACACGAAGACCATGCCGTCTTCATGATTACACATTAACGCTTATTTCAGACCGCTGCTGCTCTGAATTCGCCCGTCTTAAAGCCCGTTGGCGGGCCTTTAGCCTAAAGCAATAAAGGATCTTACTTTTATCTGCACTCCTTCGGAAACCTATTGACTGTGCAGGATTGACCATATTCGAATGAGATCTATCCCAGAGACTTGTTTCTAGAAACAACGCAGATCTGGGGAAGGAGTTCCCAGGCAGCTTTTTCAACACGGAAGCCTGGGAACTCCTCTTTTTCGTCTTTCCCCGGTGGTTTCATCCTGCGTTCCGCTCGTTCGGCCACCCCAGCGTTCAACCCTCCAATGAAGTATCAAAGCCTGTCGCCGTCGACTTGATTTGAGATCCCATCTCCGTGCTTTGCGATGGATAGAGCTCCTGCGGTCCAGGCTGTTCTGAGGCCATCCCGGCTACGCTGAGCTTGAGGATGCGCGTTTTAGCCTGAATGTTGTAGCCTGTCTGAGGATGCTCTTGTGTGGAAGCCCGGCGAAAGGCATGGCTTTTCGGACCCCGGATGGCTTTCGAGTTATGCCGCGCCGGCTTGCGGCTTTGCCGACAGCAACTACTCTTTGACGACTCAACTACCCACGCTGCCCAATGGCCGCGGAGTGGAAAGGACCAGGATATGAAGAAGACACTTGCTTTGATCTGTCTCTGTTTCATGCTTAGGCCAGCGGCCTTCGCAGGCTCCACGCGGGAGAACCTGCAGGCGCGCATCGACGCCGCCAAACAGGTTTTGGACGAGATTATGGCCGCCAAAGATAACAGCATTCCGATGGACATCCTCCAGCAGGCCACCTGCGTAGCCGTGGTGCCTGGAATGATCAAGGGCGCGTTTGTCTTCGGCGGCCAGTATGGCCAGGGCGTGGTCACCTGCCGCACCGGCCACGGCTGGAGCGCGCCGGTCTTCCTTCGCATGGCTGGCATGTCGTTCGGCTTTCAGGCGGGCGGCCAGTCCACTGACTTGGTGCTGGTGGCCGTAAATGATCGCGGCTTTCAGGACCTGTTGAAAAACAAGTTCAAGATTGGCGGAGATGCCTCGGCGGCGGCCGGGCCTGTGGGCCGCAGCGGCCAAGCCTCCACCGACTGGAAGATGAATGCGGAGTTGCTGAGCTACTCGCGCAACAAGGGGATCTTTGCCGGCATCGACCTGGACGGCACCACCGTCAGCCAGAATAGCGAGGATACCGAGCTTTACTACGGACAGCCGCACACGTTCCAGTCGATCCTCAAGGGCAATGTCGCGGTTCCCGAGGGCGCCGTGCCGTTTGTTCGCGGTGTGGCGCAATACTTTGTTGCCGCAAAGAACCGCAGGTAATTCGTGGGTGCATAGCCAAACCGACCCTAGCCGCAAGTTGCAAAACGCATACCCTTCGACTTCGCTCGGAACGGCGAGGGTGGGGCACCCTGCGACAGGGCGAGGCGCATTTGAGCGAGAGGGGCGATCGGGCAACTAGTAAGCCCCTCTCTTCTTTTGCACCAAGGAGTCCGCGCCGAGGACTAAACTTATCTTTTGCTTTCTTGTGCCTTCTTGCGATGCGGGAGAACCTTGAGTTTTGGCTTGTACTGGCCGTGGCGCGCACCCTCGGGAGGCTGCCGCGCGGCTTGGCGCGCCTTGCGGCCGGTACGTTGGCCTGGAGCGTCTACCGGTTGCACGGCCGCCTGCGCCGCGTGGGCGAGCGCAACCTGGAACTGGCGCTGCCCGAGCTCTCTCCAGAGGATCGCGACAGCATCCTGCGGCGTCTTTTCCGCTACCTTGGCTGGCAGCTTGTCGAGTTCTGCCGCATGACCCGCTACACCGCGGAGAATACCCGCGGCTGGATGCGCACCGAGGGACTTGAGCACTACCTGGCCGCCGAGGCGCGCGGAAAAGGAGTGCTGATCGTCACCGGCCACTTGGGCGCATGGGAGCTATCGAGCTTCTATCACTCGCTCATGGGACATCCCATGGGGATGGTGATTCGCAGGCTCGACAACCGCCGGCTCGACGAGTATGTAAACCGCATCCGCTGCCTGCACGGCAACCGCGTGCTGCACAAGGACGACTTCGCCCGCGGCCTGCTCACAGCCATGCGCCTGGGCGAGACGGTAGGCATTTTGATGGACACGAATATGACCCCGCCGCAGGGAGTCTTCGTGGAGTTCTTCGGCCGGCAGGCTTGCACCGCCTCTGGCTTGGCGCGAGTCGCTCTCAAAACCGGCGCGGCCGTGCTGCCCGGCTTCATGTTGTGGGAAGAGGCCGAGCACCGCTACGTGCTCCATTTCGGCCCGCAACTGGTTTTCGAACGGACTGCCGACGAGGAGGCCGACATCGTCGCCGTAACACAGCAGTGCACCAGTGTAATCGAAAGCTGGATTCGGCGCTATCCTGACCAGTGGTTGTGGATTCATCGGCGCTGGAAGACGCGACTGGCCGGTGAGCCGGGACTGTATTGAAGTTTTCAGATCGCGAGGCAGAATATCATGAAACGCATTCTTCTTTACCTGACGACGGCATTCTTGGTGGTTTGCAGCCCAATCTCCGCAAATTCTAATGAAGAAACTGTTCATTATGATTGGGTCTTCAAATCGCAATCATTGTCGGGAACCATCAGAGTTGGTTGCGGCGATTGCATCAAAGGCGCATCAATCGATGAAACGTCTACTATCCTGAAAGGTGCATTGGTTGAAGAAATGACAACCGATTGGAAGACTGTATTATCCACCACACGAACCGATGAGAATGGGCACTTCTCGATTCCGAATCCAGCCAGCAAAAACCTTCACTACCTGAGACTCTCGTTTTACGGTTGCCATACAACATATGTAAAAGTACGGATTACACGATGGACCAGAAAAAAGGAAGTTACATTGTTCATCCAAAACTCATAGTCCTATTAGTAGGCATCTCTATGGGTTGTGAGACTGGGTTCAGAGGTGGAACGCATGAAGCTGGGCGAACTGATCGAGGTGCTAGGCGGAAGGCTGGCGCAAGGAGATCCGGAGTCTGAGATCGACGGAGTAAGCTCGGTCGAGTCAGCCAGCGCTCTGGAATTGGCCTTTGCCGAGGATGCCGGGTCGGCTACAAAGGCATTAGCGAGCTGCGCCGGAGCGGTCGTTTTACGGGGCGGGCTTGCCCAGGCGTACCCTCCAGGCTATTGCGTCGTCGAAGCCGAGCAGCCGAAGCTGTGGTTTGCCTTGGCGGCCAAGCTACTTCGTCCGCTGCCGCCGCCGGAGGGAGTTCATCCAACGGCCGTGATCGGCGAAGAGGTCGAGCTTGGCGAGAATGTGACCGTCGGCGCTTGCGCGGTGATCGGGGACGGCGCGCAGATCGGCTCGGAAACGCGCATCGAGGCCGGCGCGGTGATCGGCAGAGGCGTGCGGATCGGCGAGTTTTGCCGCATCTATCCCCGTGTAGTGATCTACCCCGGAACGACACTCGGCAATTGGGTCGTCGTCCATTCGGGCGCGGTCCTCGGCGCGGACGGCTTCGG
Source organism: Occallatibacter sp. (assembly GCA_049522975.1). Lineage (GTDB taxonomy): Bacteria > Acidobacteriota > Terriglobia > Terriglobales > Acidobacteriaceae > Telmatobacter. The sequence goes on from JBEKNI010000003.1 coordinate 111,569, forward strand.
CTATGTGCGCGATGAGAAGACCGGCGCATACACGCAATTCCCGCAGCAGGGGACGCTGGTGATCGAGGACGATGTGGAGATCGGCGCCAATACGACCATCGACCGCGGCGCTCTGAAGCAGACAAGAATCGGACGGGGAACCAAGACGGATAACCTGGTCCACGTCGGCCACAACTGCGAGATCGGCGAAGACGTAATCCTGGTCACCGGTGTGGGCATCAGCGGCTCCTGCACAGTGGGTAACGGCGCGGTGCTCGCCGGTCAGGTGGGCATCGGCGACCACGCGCACATCGGCCCCGGCGTCATCCTCGGCGGCCAGGCCGGAGTTCTCAGTGGCAAAACCGTCACCAATGAGGGGCTGGGTGTCAAACCGGGAACCGTGCTCTGGGGCACACCGGCGCGTCCGCTCAAGCAGGTGCTGCGGGAGTTGGCCGTGCTGGCACGGCTGGCAAAGAAGGGATCAGGGATCAGGGGGCAGGGGTCAGGGAGCAGGGAAATGGATTGAGACTTCGGCTTGCGGGGACGGTGCGTGTACCTCTGGAGATGCAGGTCCGGGCCGTCTTGGCTCCTCGTTTCGGAGCAGGATCGCGAGACCCCGCGCGCCCTCCATCCGGCTTTCGACAAGCAGTTCATAGGCCAGGCGAAGAAACTCCGGGTGATGCTCGAAGTGCTTGCTGACGGCTTGTACCGTGTGGACTACGTGAGCGGCGGAAAATGCCTCGCGGTGGAAGCCGGCCACACCGATCAAAAAGCCCTTGATGAGCGCGAACTGGGCGGTCAGCAGGGCGTACTCCCGGGCCATTGAGAGTGGCGCATCGGCTGGCGCGGCTTCTTTTCCGAAGGGAAAGCGGCGCAGGAGGATGGTGTTCGCCAGGTAGTTTTCCAGGATATAAGGATGGCGGTCGAAGAACGGGGCATAGTAACGGTCGTGGGCCACAGCGTAGTGGGCGGCGAGGCTCTCCAGCGTCGCCCCGGGAGCGTTGCCGATTCCCGCCGTGAAGGCCTGCACGCACTCCACAAAGCGCGGCCTGACGTTGGAACGGTGCAGCAATATCCCGGCCAGCCGCAGCACAACATCCAGCTGCGCGGCGCGCTCCAGCGGAAGGGTCTCCATGGCCGCCAGTAGTGCTCCAGAGGCAACCGTGGCTTCAAATTCGCCCAGAAACGCCGGAATGCTCCGCCTGAGCTCGCCCTTGGCAATGGCATCCAGCCGCCGGCAAATGACGCCCAGCAGAAAGAGCCGTTGCCAGAGCGGGTAAGCGCGATTGGCGACCAGCGCCAGAACGACCTGCCGAATGGACCAGAACCAGGGACGGAGCTCGTGTAATCCCTCCTCCGCAGGTGCGCCGGTCGACTCACAGCCGGTTTCTTCGGCAGCCCCATGCAGTTGCCGCGCGAGCAACTTTGGATTGAGCAGGACCGGATTGAGAAGGACCAGCCGCGCGGCCTCCGGGCAGGAGAGTGCCAGCGCCGTCTCCGCGACCCCTCCAATCGTGTGAACCATGCGCGGGTAGCTGGCGCAGGCGTGGGCGAGAAAGCCCTCGCCAAGTTCGGAATGGATGCGACAGAGGCGGTCTTCGCCCAGCAGCGGGCACTGGTTCGCGCTGTTCATTCGGATTTGGGCGAAGGTGGCTGGCTTGGCGCCCTCCGGCATCGTCAGGATGTTGGCGTCGATCAGCGCGTGTAGCGGGCTTCGGGGAAGATTTTGGTAATTCTCATAGGCCGCCTGGTCGATCGGCACACTCCAGCCCTGGCAGCAGGTGTCCTCGCAGGCCGGGCCGATGCAGCGGAAGTTGCCGGTGTAGGCTGCGGAGGTTGGCGGGGATTGAAGCAAGCGGAGCTCCCGGCAGCGAGGCAGCGCAGAGAAGCTGCGTCCTGGTGTCCAGAAACGAGGCAAACCGGAGACCGTTTCTCATGAAGCGATATTAAAGAGTCTTATGAAAACTGCGGACTCAGGAATCATCCCGCTGGGGTTCTCTTCTCAGGGCGGGGCACTAATTCCTCAACAACATGGTGAGCCCCCGCGCATTGTCCAGATCCCGCTCGGCCAGCAGGGCGTGAGCCTTGGGGAGAAAGCCCGTGTTGTGTTCGAAGTGCTTGGTGGCGATCTGCACAGTCTGAACCACATGCTCGATAGAGAAGGCCTCCCGATAGCAGCCGGCAACCCCGATAAGCAAGCCCTTAAGAAGGGCAAACTCGGTGGCCAGCAGCGCAAACTCCTTGGCAGGCTCGGGCGTGGCAGCCGGGTCGAAGAGCTTCAGCCCAAAGGGAAAGAGTTTGCGGAGGATCATATTGATCAACAGGTTTTCCAAAATGTGCGGATGCTTCAGAAAAAAAGGCGCATAGAAGCTCTGGTAGGCGACGGCATATTCGGCGCACTGGCCTTCGAGCGAGACCGGATTTCCATGCTCGATGCCCTGGAGAAACGCTCGGAGGGTTTCGCCGAGGCGCGGGGAACACGGGACGGATTTTGCGCCCAGCTTCGCCAGTTCCATCACCATCGTCAGTTGAAGCGCCAGGTCGGCGGGGATGGTCTCGATTTTGGCGCGCAGGCTGCCGGAGGCTACCGCGGCTGAGAAGTCGCTGAGCAGCGCGGGAAAGCCGCGCTCGACCTCTCCATGAACCAGGGCCTCAAGACGACGGCTGAATGTTCCCAGGAGAAACATCCTCTGCCAGAGCGGATAGCGGCGATTGCGGATGAGGGTAATGGCAAACTCGCGAATGGCCCAAAAATAGTTGCGCAGCGACGGGGTGTTCTTTCCGGCCTTGTTCCAGGTGACAGAGTATTCCTCATGGCTGCCGGTTTTGCAGTGATCCAGATTGGCGAGGACCAAGCGGGCCGCTTCCGGACAGGAGAGCGTGAGGGTTGTCTCTTGCATGGAATCGATGGTGTAGGAGGTTCGCGGGAAGGTGGCGCAGGTGTGACAGAGATAGCTTTCGCCGTGCTCAACCTGAATCTGGCAGAGCCGCGCCTCGTTCAGGAACGGACAGGCGAGCGAGCGGGGCAGGTTGATCCAGGCAAATATCCCAGGCTGTGAAGCGGCCTGCTCTTCCGGCGCGCGCAGGATGTGGGTGTCGATGAGCGTGCGCAGGGGTCCGGCGGGAAGGGTCTGGTACTTCTCGTAGGATGCCTGGTCGACGGGCACATTCCATCCCACGCAGCAGGTCTCCTCGCAGGCCGGACCGATGCAACGGAAGCCTTTCGCATAAGTGGGACGGATCAACCTGGTGTCGGGCAACCGGCGCTCCTGGCAGGGAGGGCGATCCGGAATGGCTGCGCCCTGGGTGCGATGTGTCCAGAAATGAGGCACTCGGCAGGCCGGTGTCGTTGCCGGGAGATTGGAAATCTCAAAGGAGCGGGAGGCGCCGGATACACCCGGAAGCAGCGGGTGAGCGGGTTTCGCGGCGATCCGAACGGCATGGGAGGCTGCGGCTGTTGTCCTAGAAGGGCTTTTCGGTTAGGAAAGGCTCTGGTCTCAGCGAGCCGTCGCGCTGCTTGACCAGCATTTGCACCTTGCCTTCGGCGGCGTCCAGTTCAGCCTTGCAGGCGGCGGAGAGGCCCACACCCTGCTCGAAGAGCTTGAGCGACTCCTCCAGAGCCAGATCGCCCTTTTCCAGTTGATCGACGATGCTTTCCAGCTTCTTGAGCGATTCTTCAAACGAGGGCATGTGGGGACTCCGTGGCAGTTGTAGTCATAAGCATAAAGCAAACCCCGAAGCGCTTGCTCCGGGGTTTGCTGAGTACATGCTCGTTTTTTTGAGCGTACGGAATATCCTCATTTCGCTGAATTCGTTATCCGTTGTCAAGCAAATATTTGCTTTCATCTTCACTTCTATCTTCATGCAGGCTTGGGCAGGACCGAGGCGATCACCTCGGCGGCGGTGTCGTAGCGGCCTCCGGGAGCGGCGATCTGCACGCCCTGGACGAATGGAAGCACCGCCTCTAGCATTTCCTGGGCGATCAGAATTCCCTCGCGGCGGGCGGTTTCGGGGGTCTCGGCCTGGGCCATGCGCAGCATGATCTCTTCCGGCATGGCAACGCGCAGGTCGTTTTTCATGATCTCGGCGTTGCGCAGGCTGGTGAGCGGCCAGATGCCGGCGATCACGGGAATGTGGTGGTCCCTGATGCGTTCCAGGAAGTTTTCCAGGAGGCGCAGGTCGAAGACCGGGTGAGTGATGACGTACTCGGCTCCGGCCTCGACCTTGTAGGCAAAGCGGCGCAACTCCTGCTCGAGGTCGGCGACACCGGGGTTGGCGGCCACGCCGATGGTGAAGTTCGTCGAGACCCCGATCGAGTTCGAGCCGATGTCCAGGCCGTGATTGAGGCGGCGGACGATGTTGACCAGGCCGATGGAATCGACGTCAAAGACGGTGGTGGCGTCAGGATAGTTCCCCACCTTGGGCGGGTCGCCGGTGAGGCAGAGGATATTGTGCAGGCCGATGGATGAGGCGCCCAGCAAGTCCGATTGGATGGAGAGAAGATTGCGGTCGCGGCAGGTGTAATGGAGAACCGTTTCAATGCTGGTGTGCTGCTGAATCTGGATGCACAGGCTCTGCGCGCTCATGCGGGCCGAAGCGTGGGGCGAGTCGGGCACATTGATGGCGTGGACGCCGAGCGAAGCCAGGAGGCGCGCGCCTTCGATCTCCTTCGAGCAGTCGATGCCGCGCGGGGGAACAATTTCGACCAGGGTAACCAAGCGCCCCTCGGAAAGCAGCGCGCCTATGCGGGAGCGGGCGGCCAGCGGTTCCGGCGGTGTCTCGGCGTTCGGCGTCGGCGCCGCGCCGTGGACTTCGATGCGGGCCTGCTCATCCATCGCGCGGATGGCCGAGCGCATGGCGCGAATGTGGTTGGGCGTGGTGCCGCAGCAGCCGCCGACGATTTGCGCTCCAGCCTGGATGGCCTTGCGAGCAAAGCTGGCCATATATTCCGGCGAGCAGAGATAGACGTTGCGCCCCTCGACGGCCCGCGGCATGCCGGCGTTGGGCATGGCGGCCAGCGGCAGCGTGGTGGCCGCGCGCATGGCTTCGATGGCCGTCAGCACGGTGGCCGGACCGGTGGAGCAGTTGACGCCAATCGCGTCGGCGCCCCACTCGGCAAGCAGCGCGGCGGCCTGAGCCGGCGAAGAGCCGTCCAGACAGTTGCTCTCCTCGTCGACCGTCACCATGATGAGCACGGGCAACTCGGGAGTCACCTCGCGGGCCGCGGCCAACGCCTCGCGAGCCTCGTTGAGCGCGGGCATGGTCTCGATGCTCAGCATGTCCACTCGCTCGGCCGCCAAGGCGCGAATCTGTTCAGCAAAGGCCGCGCGGGCTTCGTCCAGGCCGGTCTTTCCCAATGGCTCCAGGCGCACGCCCAGCGGACCCACCGAGCCGGCTACCCACGCCTCTCCCGCCTGCTTTTCGCGCAGACGCTGGACGGCCTGGCGGGCCAGCCGTACGCCGGCGGCGTTGATTTCGGCCACCTTCCCGGCCAAGCCATGGCGGGCCAGCCGGAAGCGGTTGGCGCCAAAGGTGTTGGTCTCGAGGATTTCCGCGCCCGCCTGCAAGTACTCCTCGTGAATCGACAGGATCAGGCCAGGGTCGGAGAGGTTCAGCTCGTCGTAGCAGCGGTTGATGAAGATGCCGCGGGCGTAGAGAACGGTGCCCATGGCGCCATCGGCGAGTACGGGACGGTTGGCGAAGATGCTGGCGAATGGCGGCATTCTCTTGTCATGCTAAGCCATGCGGGTCTCCAGCGCCACCAGCAAGGGCTGCTTTGTTATACTTCGGTAGTCAAGAATTTGGGCTGCACCAGCTTCGGGCCGGCTTTCTCAAGCTATCCGCAGGTGGAGCAGCAATTGCCGTTAATTCGTTCACGCCGCGGCCGCAGGTATTTTGCGCGGCACAATCCGTGTTTTGCATTGAGGTAAGGGATTTTGAAGAAAAGAAGTCTTTGGATGAGTTGCGTCGCGGCTCTGGGGATTGCAGCCGCGCTGGCAGGTTGTGGAAAGACCACCTATTTCGCGGGCCGGACGCTGCCGCCCAGCGGGCTGGCCAATCGCGTCCTGATCGGGATCCAGAATCCCACCAGCACTACTGCCGGTCAACTGGAAATGGTGGATGCCTTTTACGACATCCGGTTCCACTACAACAGCACCTATACGAATGCGCAGTTTCCCATCGCGGGATACTCGGGGAAGTTGCCTACTACCATCCAGAACATGCCTGAAGAGCTGTTGGGCGCGGTCTATAGCTTCGCCGACGGCTCTTTGACGATTATCTCCTACCTGAAGGAGTCAGCGCAGCCCGCTGTAGCCGGCGTGAACGGTCTTTCATCCAGTATTTTCGTTACACGGAACCAGCGCTTCGCCTTCGCCGCGAATCAGGCGGCACACATACTCACGGTGGTGAACCGGACAACTAACGGCAGCTATCCCCTGAGCCTTCCCGGCGTCTACCGCGTCAGCGTGAATCCGGGCGGCTCGGTGGCCCTGGCTTTTGTCCAGAACTCGAATTACATTTATTACCCTCGGCAGTTGTCGGCCGCCCAGACCATCGCGTACTCCGGCGGACCCGCCACTTGGCCCACGGGCGCGGTCGACTGCGAACCCCAGAACGAGCCGGGCTGGTGCCTCTTTCAGGCGCTGGACCCGCAAACCGGAAATCCGCTGACCTTCAACCGGCCGGTCAAGGCTGTCTTCTCCGCCGACGGAGGAACCGCCTATATCGTCAATTGCGGGCCGGAGTGCGGTGGAAGCACAGCTCCAGTCCCCGGTTTTCCAGCTACTGCCTCTATTTCTCAATTGCCCGTGGCGCCGATGATATTTCTCCTCGGTCAGCAGTCGGGATCGTTGCCCACTCAGAATACGCTCAGCACTGTATGCGCGACAGCCAGCAGTCCCAGCGGATGCACCCTCCCCACCCCCGGCGGCGCCAGCAATGCGCTGGTCGATGGTTCGACGCTCTACGTGGTCGGTCAGGAGCAAATGCCCGACGGCTATTGGGGCGGGAACCTGACGGTGGCGACTTTGCCCGCTGGCTCGGCAACGGCCATGACCGCAACGGCCACGGTTTCGATCAGCGACGGCGCTCCCGGCGCTGTGAGCCGGATGTTGCTGGCCGACGACAATACGCTGTGGATCGGCATGACCAAATGCACCAACGGCGAGCGCGCCAACAACAACCAGCCCTATGGCTGCCTCACCATGGTCAACACCACGAACAATGCCGCGACACTGCTCCCCTATAGCGGTGATGCCACCGGCATTGCCGCGGTTACCGGCCTGCACAAGATCTACACGGCCGAAGGCGGACAGGTGTACATCTACTCGACCGTGGACGGCTCATCGATTGACAACCAGTACGTCACCGTCACAGGCACAGCCTATGATGTGGCCTACATGGACGCTCTCACCGACGACAACAATACCGTCTACTGAGCTCAGTGGTCAGTGAGCAGTGGACAGTGAGCAGTGGTCAGTGCAAAGTGAGCTTCGGCGTGGCGTTTCTCCAGGAGCGAATAGAGATGGACTCCGCTCAGGATGCACATCTCACGGATGTGCTGGCCATCGCGGCGCATCGCGACGATGTGGAACAGACCTGCGGCGGAACGTTGCTGCGCATGGCCTCGCGCGGGCTGTGCAGCGCCATTCTGGACCTGACGCAAGGCGAGGCCGGAACCCGCGGCAGCGCGGAAGAGCGTGCCCGCGAGGCCGATGAGGCCGCCCGGCTGCTGGGCGTTGGATGGCGGGAGGCGCTGGACCTGCCCGACGGCGCGGTCGAAAATACCCTGGAAAACCGTATCAAGATTGTGCGCGTGTTGCGGCTGCTGCGCCCCCGCGTGGTCATTCTGCCCTATTGGCAGGCGCGGCATCCGGACCATGCCGCGGCCGCGCAACTCGGATATGAGGCGTGCTTCCTCTCCGGCCTGGCCAAAGTGGAGACGGGATTGCCGCCGCATCGCCCCTTCAAGATCGTCTACGCCAGCCTCTATGCCGACGTGCGTCCCAGCTTTGTTGTGGACATCGCTCCGTTCATGGAACAGCGCCACCTGTCGCTGATGGCCTACCGTTCGCAATACGCCAATCACTCTGCCGGCGGCGGACTCTTTGTCCCCGAAGAGGAGATTCGCGAGCGCACCTTTGCCGAGGCGCGCCACTACGGGCAGCTCGCCGGCGTGCGCTACGGCGAGCCTTTCGTGCAGAAGGAAGTGAGTTTGGTGGATGATCTGACACTGCTGCCGGTGCAGTCGATCTGAGACGATTAGCACATTAGCGGCTGTACCACATGCGTCCGCCGACGGCGATCAGCGTCAGCGCGAAGATGCGCCGCAGCCAAATCTCCGGAATGTATTGCGCGCCGACGGCCCCGAAGTATCCGCCCGCCAGGAACCCCGCGGCCAGCAGCAGAGCAATGCGCAGGTCGGCGTTGCCGTTGCGGTAGTACTCCAGGAAGGCGAAGAGGCCCACCGGCGCCAGCAGCGCGCCCAGCGAGGTGCCCTGCGCCTTGTGCTGATCCATCCCCGCCAGCCAGATGAGCGCGGGAACAAACAAGACGCCGCCGCCGATGCCCACCACGCCGGAAACCATCCCCACCACCAGCCCCACCAGCAGCATCGTCCAGGTCACGCAAGCCTCCCTTGCGGCGCGGCAGAGAGTGAGGGCCACGCCCGCGCATATAGCGTAAATCATGGCGGGGCGGCCGATGGGCGCGCAAGGAACTCGCGAGACTCTTGCCGCATTTGCCTGTGAATCCCGAAGTCAATTGCCATAATTACGGGAGTTGCCCGTCAGAGTTCCAGTTCCCCGGCCATCTCCACTTTGCAGGTTTCTCAGTCGGCTTGCAGGGCCTTGGTGCGGAAGAGCAATCCAGCCGCGGCGCCGCCGAGGCTGGGCGCGAGCAGGAAGAGCCAGAGTTGCGCCAGAGCCTGGCCGCCAACCAATACCGCGGGTCCGAAGCTGCGGGCCGGGTTCACGCTCGTTCCGGTAATGCGAATGCCCACCAGGTGAATGGCGACCAGCGTGATGCCGATGGCCAGGCCGGCAAAACCTGTCGGCGCGCTCTTCTGCGTCGAGCCGAGAATCACGATGACAAAGATCAAAGTAGCAATGACCTCAAAGACGATGGCGGAGACGATGCTGTATTCGCCCTGGTAGCCGGGTCCCCAGCCGTTCTGTCCCAGGCCTTTAACAGCAATGTCGTAACCGCCGCCCACGCCGCTGACGACGACGGAAAGCACTCCGGCTGCCAGTGCGGCGCCTGCGAACTGGCTGACCCAGTATCCGAGCATGTCTTTGACGGTCATGCGCCCGGCCACAAAAACTCCCAGGCTTACCGCTGGGTTGATGTGGCAGCCGGAGATGGGGCCGATGCCGTAAGCCGCGCCGATCAGCGCCAGGCCGAAGGCGAAGGCGATACCCAGAACGCCCACCCTGTCGCCGGCTACGACGGCTGTTCCGCATCCGAAGAGCACCAGAATGAAGGTGCCCGCAAGCTCTGCAATGTACTTCTTCATGATTCCTCCTGTTTCGTGCAATGAGTTTCCGTGTCTGCGAGCACGGGAGCCGGGCCGATGGCCGAGGCCCAGGGAAGTCGCGGGAGGCGAGACCGGAAGCAATTCGCCGCCCAGGGGAAGAACGGAGACGTACCCGCGTAAAGAGCACGCGGCGCGAGTCTTGCAGATCTCCGTGGCCAAAGTCAAGCGCAAGAATCCGGCTGTGCGGGGCCCCGACCCGCAACTGGCATTCTTTCTACGATGTCTCCAGCTCAAATTCACACAACGTTTGCAATTCATTTGCCTGGTTGAATTAGTCTGTTAATGGTTCCGTGCGGCCTCCGCATCTTGAGTTCAACGGCCGCCGGCGAGGGCAGACCGGTTGAGCCAGACCATTTTTGTACTGGAAGACGAAGCCGACATCGCACGGCTGGTGCAGCATCATCTGGAGGCAGCCGGGTACGCGGCGCGGCTGTATCACACCCCTACCAACCTGATTCCCGACGCGGAACGCCAAGCGCCGGCGCTCTTTCTGCTGGACATCATGGTTCCGGGCGGCGACGGCCTGGACGTCTGCCGCCGCCTGCGCAACCACACCGGGCTCTCCACCATTCCCATCATCTTCCTGACCGCGCGCGCCGGCGAAAACGACCGGGTGCTGGGCCTGGAGATGGGAGCCGACGACTACATCACCAAGCCCTTCGCCACCCGCGAGCTGGTGGCCCGCGTCAAGGCCGTATTGCGCCGCTTCGAGCGGCCCTCCGCGCCCTCGATCATCAGCTTTGAAGAGGTCATCATCGACCAGGGCGCCATGCAGTTGAAGGTGCGCGGCGAACTGACCACCACCACGGCCACCGAGTTCCGGCTGTTGGATTACCTGGCGCGTCATCCCGGCCGCGTCTTCAGCCGCGACCATCTGCTGGACGCCGTCTGGGGCGACGCCCGCTTCGTCACGCCGCGTTCGGTCGACGTCTACGTGCGCCGCATCCGGGAGAAGATCGAGATTGATCCGGAGAACCCGCGCTATCTGAGGACCGTCCGCGGGGCCGGTTATCGCTTCGAGATTCCCAAGAGCGAGTAGGCGCAGCGTGAAATCAAAGATATTCGTCCGGCTGCTCGGCCTGTTTCTCCTGCTGCTGGTCTTCCAGGCCGCGGCGATGGAGTTTGTCTTTATGCCGCTGATTGCGGGCAAGATACTGGAACTGCCTCCCGGCAAGACTGCCCTTCTTTACGGCAATGAGATTGTGTGGTCGGGCCTGATCGCGCTGGCCGTGGCGCTGTCGCTGGCTGTCTGGGTTGCCAGCGGCATCTCCGCGCGGCTGGAGCGAATGATCGTTTTTGCGCGGAAGCTCGCCGCGGGCGATCTGAGCGCCCGGCTGGCCGGCACCGAAGAGGATATGCTCTCCGCTCCAGAGGCCGCGCTGAACCAGGCGGCCGATCGGCTGGAGAAGAACTTTGCCGAGATCGAGAGCCGCCGGCAGGAGCTGGCCGCCATGCTCGATTCCATGCGGGAGGCGGTCGTCGCCGTTACTCCTGAGGGGCTGGTTCGCTGGTCGAACGCCGCTATGCAGCGTATTGCCGGCACCGAGATCCGCGCCGGCCGGTCGCTGGTCCACTCGGTGCGCGATCCCGAGCTGCTGGCCTGTGTGAAAGCGGCGCTCGATCTGCGCGAAGCGCGTTCCGGCCGCTCGAGTTCGCTTGCCCCTGGACGCATCTTCGAGATCAATGCCGTCCCAATGCCCTCCGGCGGGGCCCTCGCCGTCCTTCACGATATCACCCGCATCGAGAACGCGGAAAAATCCCGCCGCGAGTTCATCGCCAACGTCAGCCACGAGCTGCGCACCCCACTCACCTCCATCCAGGGCTACGTCGAAACCCTGATCGAGGAGCGGCATACCAGCCGCGAAACCACGCGTGAGTTTCTCGGCATCATCCTCAAAAACGCCAGCCGCATGAACCGAATCACCGAGGACCTGCTTGCTCTGGCCAGCGTCGAGAGCCCCGACTATAAGCTGGTGCTTCGGCCGGCGTTAGCCAGCGCGCTGGTTCGGGACGCCATCGAGTCGCTGGGCGGCGTCGTGGCCGACTCCGAGGTCGAGCTGGAGTTTGCCGGCGCGCCCGACATCCTGGTCCTGGCTGATGGCGACGCCATGAACCAGGTCTTCGGCAATCTGATCGAAAACGCTCTCAAGTATGGCAAGGCCGGCAAGCGAGTCCTGGCCGGCGCGAGGCTCAAGGAAAGCCAAGCGGCCTCCCAGGCCTCGGAAGTCCAGTTCACCGTTCAGGACTTCGGTCCCGGCATTGCCTCCGAACACCTGAAGCGCATCTTCGAGCGCTTTTATCGTGTGGACAAGGCCCGCAGCCGCGAGTCCGGCGGCACCGGCCTCGGCCTGGCCATCGTCAAACACATTGTCCTGGCCCACGGAGGACGCGTCTGGGTGGAAAGCGAACTCGGCCGCGGCGCTGCCTTCCACTTCACGCTGCCGGTGGCGCACGCGGCTCATCAGGACGCAAGTCCAGCCAAATAGAGCATTTTTCCTTTTGCGCAGTGTGCGACGTGGACCGGGAGGTCCACGCTACAGCCGGCCAGGAGGACAACGCTACTTGTTCTTATGGAGAATGGCGCAAACAGCCTTGGTTGCGAAAGAGATCCGCGACAACTCCGGGGGATGGGTCAGGCGCCCTCGCTGGACGCGGTGAACCAGGCGACGGCGGCGCCTACCAGGGGGGCATTGTCCTTGAGTGCGGAGGAGACCAGGCGCAGATTCAAACTCTCCAAATAGCTCTCGGCGACGGACACAAAAAGGTGCGCGGAGCGGGAGATGCCTCCGCCGAGCACGACTGCTTGCGGGCCGAACTCGGAGAGCGTCATGCGCAGCGCCAGGCCGAGATGGCGTCCGAAGTCCCTAAAGACCTCCGCCGCATCCGGATCGTAGACGGCATTTACGGCAATCTCGGCTACATCGCTGAGCTTGCCGGTGCGCTTCTGAAAGTTGGCTTGAATGGCGCGGGTGGAGAGGAAATCCTCGACAATTCCCCCTTCGTAGGAGAGATTCCAAATTTCCCCGCCGGGAGGGACGCCGGAGCCTTCGGTGACCAACCGGCCATCGACGGCAAAGGCGGAGCCGATGCCGGTTCCCAGGGTGATGCCGACGGCACGGGGCACGCCGTGGGCCGCGCCGGCACCGATCTCGCCCAGCAGGAAGGCCCCGGCATCATGGAGGAACCGCACCTGGGCAGGCTGCCAGCCGAAACGTCCAGCCAACTCCTGGCGCAGGTCAACGCCATAAAGGAAAGGCAGCTTGTGGCGCATGTAGCTGATGCCGGCCGCGAAATCGAAGGGGCCGGGCATGGCTAGTTCAGCGCCGGAAACGGCCTCAAAGCCGGCCGAAGCCTTAAGGCCGAGAGAGTGAAGGAAGGCGACAAAAGCCTCGCAGGTCTGCTCGGCAGGGTAGAGGGCGCTTGTCACCGGGCCGAGCTGATACTCGCCACCATGGCAAACTGCGGAGGAGACATGGCTGCCTCCGACATCATAAACAAGAACGGACTTCTCTGAATCGGCGGCCATACAAAAAACCTCACAGATAGGATTCCATTGGTAGCATACATCTCTGATTCTCCGGGAGTTCTTGCGCGGGCCGCGATGCGGGGGCAGGGGATCTCCTAAGGGATCACCATCGGGGAGCGATGCTTGCAGCCGCAGGAACGGCGCAGCACAATCTCCACTGGAAGCACAATCCGGTTTCCCGCCTGGGGCAGCTCACCGCGGGCGATGCGATCAAAGAGCAGGTTTGTGGCAACCCGGCCCATCTCCTGCGTGGGCTGGCGTACCACGGTGAGCGGCGGCGAGGTGAGATCGGCCAGATCGAAATCGTCAAACCCGGCTAGGGCAAGATCGCTTGGCATTTTCACGCCAAGGCTCAGAAGAGAAGCCAGAACATAACGCGTCGCCATGGTGTTCGATGAAAAGACGGCCGTAGGCGGGTTGGCGCCATGGAGCTTGTCTTCGAGCACTCGCAGGGTTTCATCCGGCGATTCGCAGCCGAAGAATGAATCCTCTTTGAGGCCTGCGTCCTGCATGGCGCGGCGATAGCCCAGAAACCGGGCGTTGATGGTAAAGAGCTCCCGGCTGAATCCCATAAAGCCGATGCGCTGATGCCCATGCTCGATCAGATGCTCGACCATGCGGCGCGCGCCCGCGGTATTCTGCACCAGCACGACATCGAATGCCGGTTCAACGACAGGGCAGTCGAAGATCACCACGGGAGTCTTGCCAAAAAAAGCGCGTGTCAGGCGCGAATGGCGGTAGCTGGCGGGGATGGCGACCAGGCCGTCCACATTCCACTGGAGCATCTGCTCGGCCTCGGCATATTCGGTATCCGGATCGCTATTTGAAGTGGTGATGATGACGGAATAGCCGTGTTCCCTGGCAACCGTCGTCACCGCATGCGCGCAGTTGGCGAAGAAGGAATCGCAGATGTTGGGCATGATGAGCCCGATGGTCCGGCTGCGGTGGCCGCGGAAGGCGCGGGCCAGTTCATTGGGGCGATATTGCAACTTTTCGATAGCCGATTGCACGCGGCGCGCGGTCTCTTCCGATACGCGAGCCGTCCCGCTGAGCACGCGGGAGACCGTCATCGTGCCGACGCCAGCGAGACGGGCGACGTCGCTCATGGTGGGATTTCGATGCACGGGAACGCAACTCCATCCTTCCGCCTGGCTCGGCGGGCGATTCGATTCCGCGCAGAACGCGCATTTTGATGATCAAAGGAATTCTCACTTCCGCGCCAGCATCCGGCGCACCCTGGAACGCGGAGTGATTCTCCGCCCTATGGTACTGCCTGGAGGCTCTCTTCAGAAACAGTAAACCTGGGCTCGCGGATGATGATCTTTCAGCTTGCGCAAATCTTCGGAAAGACGGGCAAAACCATGCTTCGCGGGAAAACTGCGGCGGGAGCGATCCCTCAGTACGCCGCAATCCCGGTGATCTTCTCTCCCAGGATCAGAGTATGGATGTCGTGAGTGCCCTCATAGGTAATCACGGATTCCAGATTCATCATGTGCCGCATGATGGGGTAATCCTCCGTAATCCCGTTTGCGCCGAGGATGTCGCGGGCCCGGCGGGCACATTCCAGGGCCATCCAGACGTTATTGCGCTTGGCCAGGGAGATGTGTTCGTGGCCCACCGTGCCCAGGTCCTTCAGGCGGCCGACCTGGAGAGAGAGCAACTGGGCCTTGGAGATTTCATTCACCATCCATACCAGCTTCTCCTGGACGATTTGATGGCTGGCGATGGGCTGGTTGCGGAACTGCTTGCGGGATTTGGCGTATTGGAGGGCGTTCGAGTAGCAGTCCATGGCCGCGCCGATGGCGCCCCAACTGATGCCGTAGCGGGCCTGATTGAGGCACATCAGCGGACTCTTGAGACCGGCGGCGCCGGGCAGCAGGGCCGAGGCGGGTACATGAACGTCTTGCAAGGAGAGGCCGCTGGTGATGGAGGCGCGCAGGCTCCACTTGCCATGGATTTCGTAGGCGGTGAAGCCGGGGCGGTCGGTCTCGACCAGGAAACCGCGGACGGATTCGTTTCCCAGATGGCCGTCCTCATCTTCTACCTTGGCCCAGATGACGGCCACATCGGCGATGTTGCCGGAGGTGATCCACATCTTCTCGCCGTTGAGGATGTACTCATCGCCGGATTTGCGGGCGGTGGTAGTCATGCCGCCGGGGTTGGAACCGAAGCCCGGTTCGGTCAAGCCAAAGCAGCCCAGCTTTTCGCCGCTGGCCATGGCTGGAAGCCAGGTGTTTTTCTGCTGGTCGGACCCAAAGGTGTAGATGGGGTACATGACCAGGCCGGATTGGACGCTGACAAAGCTGCGGAAGCCGGAGTCGCCGCGCTCCAGTTCCTGCATCACCAGGCCGTACTCGACGTTGGACATGCCTGCGCAGCCGTAGCCCTCAAGGTTGGCGCCGAAGAAGCCCAGTTCGCCCATGAGCGGGATCAGCTCGCGCGGGAAACGCTCGGTGCGGAAGCACTCTTCAATGATGGGGATGAGGTTGTCCTCGACAAAGTCGCGGGCGGTTTTCCGGACCAGCAGTTCGTCCTCGCTGAAGCTGGAGTCGAGGTGGAGAAAATCGAAGCCTTGGAATCTGAAACCCATGATTGCACCTGCCGTTTCCTCAAGATCAATCAAAACAACCAAGGTTAGCAGATGGAGGATGGGGCAGGGAAGCAGGCGGCACGGTCAAAGTTTTTAGCCTCGGCAAGAAGTTTTTGAGCAATCAGTGTTCCCTGCCGGACGGAATGGAAATCAGTTGCTTGCACTACCTGGTGCCTCATTCTTAGAGTTCTATATGAATCGAGGCTCGTCTTAGGAGGAGGAGACCTTGTTATGAGCGTTGCTCAGCCCACTGTTGGGAACGAACAGACCCGTCTGGATGGACCCTGAAATGTCAAACTGTTACTGCCACCCCGGCAAAGCTGGGGGGGTCTCCCTATGGCAATAGACGATCTGCTTGAGACACTAAACTGGCTCTCTGACCTGCGATTTCGCGCTTCATGGTTTGTGGTTTCCCAACCTTCCGCCAGCGAAGAGGCGAGAGGATGGAGCATGGAGCCAGTACAAGAACAAGCGGCCAGAGACCTAGTTGTGGCCAGGCAGCAGAATATCCGTAACCGCGTATGGAGGAACGGTGACAGTCAATTCGTTGCCGGTTGCGGTAAACGGAGCGACCGTCAACGGTGCTCCAGCTCCATACTCCGCGCTTCCGTAATCCAAACGCTTTCCCGCTGAACCTACCGTTCCGTTCTTGAGACTCACCTTTACAATCGCCGGCACCTTCAGATCCTTGTTGACCAGCATGACTCCGACGAAGCCGTCACGCCGAAGGGAGGCATGAACGCCGACCAGCGACGAGTTCGAGGTTGCATCCAGAAGCGCGTCGCCGGGGTTGTGCGCCAGGCTGTGCAGCATCTGCAAGCCATAATAGGCGGGGCCGAGTTTCTTGCGGTCCCCCGACAGCATGGAATCGCCATACATTTCGATCCAGTCGATGTTCACTGAGCCGGATTCGATCAGCATCGCATAGGTATCGGCGATCCACAGCGCCCTGACCTCCGGATGCTCCACCTTCTCCCAGCTTGAAATTCCGGCCGGCGCAAAGGCCAGCTTAGGCGAATGTCCCTGAGGGCAATACTTGCCGTAGTCGTCGAGCATGGAGGTGATGATCGTGCTGAAATTGGCCTTCGTATTCATCAGCAGGTCGGACTCATTCAAGGTCTTCCAGTCAGGCGGAAGCAGCGGCTGCAACGACCATTCCAGCGTGACAAAATCAAGGTTTGCGCAGGAGCCCTTCAGGACTTCCTTATTCCACTCAACCCCCCACAAAACCGCCGCCCATGCCATGGTGTCCGCGTGTTCGCCATCCTTGTCCCAGTATGTTTTTGTTCGCAGGCTAGGATCCGGCGGGATGGTGAACGCGGCGCCAATATGAATCGAGGGGTCCACCGACTTCATGGCCTGCGCGAATATGTTCAGATTCCCGGCATAGGACGCTGGAGACAGCTTCGGGTCATTCTTCAGTTTGGCAAAGTCACTTGGGCCGGTTGGCGCCGCGGCATGGAGATCGGGATTGCCGGTGTGGTCTCCACCGTAGTAGCCGTTGTTGTAGACCTCGTCGCCAATCTGCCAAAGCCTGAAGCCGAATGGCCGGGGATGCTGAATGCGCAAAAAATTCAGACCGTCGTCGCTGGCCAGCGGAGCCTGCCCGCGCAGCGTGGCCCAATAGCCCACCGTGCGCCAGTCCTCGCCGGTAGAGTCCTTCCCCAGCGCGCGTGTGTCGGCCGCATCTCCATTGACATACGCGACCCACGCCGCCGCCTCGGCCGGCTCGCCGCCCCCGGTCCCGTCTATGTTCGCTCCATAGTTGACGACGATCACGGCCTGGCCCAGCTTCTCGGCGAAGAGCGCAAAGCTGCCGAAGTTGCTCTCCGGGGCAAAGTAGCCCACTCCGGCGCCCTTATACCGCGTTGTAGTCCTGGTAGCCCAGTGATAGAGATCCGCCACTCCGTGGTTGCCCGGATAGCGCGCCGCGGAAACCCCAGCCGCGCGCAGGTAAGGCGCCCCCGCCAGGTTGAAGGAATTGCCATCGGAGGTGGTGGCGGGAACCCCAAGAGAGGTATCGGTCAGGTAGTTCACGGCCTTGCCCAGGTCGATGGACACGTTCGCGCGGTTTTGCCCGGCTGCCGGGATGTTCAGCACCATGCAGAGAAGGCTCAACTGCGCCAGGCAGCCGCAGGAACGCCAACCTTGCGGCCCGCTAAATCGTCTCTTCTTGTCCATCATGATTGTCCCCGTTTCTCTTGAAAGCCCGCCGAAATCTGCCGTCAGGCTAAGCGAAAAGCATACCAAAGATGGGATTGCACTGGCTGATCATGCGTTTGAATGTGCGATCCTGGGGTGCTCTTCATTGCGCGTTTGCCCAGCAATTCGTCCGTTGGGCCGGGCCGATATACTCTTGAGATGCGGATCGAGCCCGCGCCCTGGCTTGCGATCATTCCGGGCATTGTGAGGCATGAAAAGGAAACTTCCCCATGAATCCGTCCTATCCGATGAGCCATTGGCTTGCAAGAAGCCGGTTCCAGCAAATCATCCCCGGCGCGTCCCTGGCTCTGGTGCTGACCGCGGCGCCGCTGTGGGGCCAGAAGACAGCGCATGTCCAGGTGAACGTGAAGTCGGAACTGGCTGTGGTGCCCGCGGCCGGCTATGGCGTCGGCATGAGCGTTTATGACAACGACTTCACCTCGCCCGGCTTGCCGGACAAGTTGAAGGCCGCCGGCGTGACCGCTCTGCGCTTTCCCGGGGGCTCCTATTCGGATTGCTACCATTGGAAGACGCACTCCGAAACGGCCGGAACCACGCTCTACATTCATCCCAACGACACCTTCGACAACTTCATGACCAAGGACGTGCTGCCCGCGGGGGCCGAGGCGGTGATCACGGTGAATTACGGCTCCAATGCGGCTGGAACCGGAGGCGGCGATCCAGCCGAAGCCGCCGATTGGGTCCGCTACGCCAACAAAGAGAAAGGCTGGAAGATTCGCTATTGGGAGATTGGCAATGAAGTTGGGGGCAATGGCTTCTTTGGACCGGCGTGGGAGGAGGACCTGCACGCTCCTTACGACAACAACCGAAAGGGCAACCCGACGCTTTCGCAGACAGCCTATGGCAAAAACTCGCTGGAGTTCATTCGCGCCATGAAGGCTGTCGATCCAACAATCAAGATTGGCGTTGCCGTGGATTATCCCGAATACAACCCCGGAACCGGCAACGACGCTCTGATGCAGGTGCTGAAGGACAAGGCCGACTTTGTCATCTTTCACTGGTATCCCAAGTCAGGTTCCACGGACATCACGGTCACCGAGGACATCAAACCCCTGGCGGCAGCACTGCGGGAGCAGATCGCCCACAATGCCGGGGAAGGGCAGAGGATGATTCCCTTCGCCATTACCGAGACCAATGGCGGCGGCAGCGGCGCCTCGCGCGCACTCTTCGCCACCGACACCTATCTCACCTGGTTTGAGGCTGGAGCCTTCACGGTCGTGTGGCAGGAGATGCACGACGGCTTCCTCTCAGCTGTTAAGGAGGTTCCTCTCGATACGCCGTCCGAGGCCTACGATGGGATGCAAATGGCTTCTCTGGCGGCTCGTCCTGGCGATGTGCTGGTCGAGGCGCAGTCGAGTTCCCTGATGCTCTCCGCGCACGCCGTCAGACGGAAGGATGGCGGCATGGCAATTGTACTGATCAACAAGCATCCGACCCAGGCGTTCGTGGTTGACGTGGCGATTCCGGATCTGCCGCTTGCCGCCGCCGGTCTGCGCTATGACTTTGGACGCGCCAATTTCAGCCTGAATAGTCCCTGGCCGGCATCCGGCCCATCGCAGACGAAAATCGAGGGCCTGGCGAAGACTTTTTCGGTGACGCTCGCCGCAACCTCTGAATGTGTCTTGCTCATCCCGGCCAAGTAAGCAGTCAGCGGGTCTCACTGCGATTCATCCAGAACCTCGATGCCCGAGACCGTGGCGTTGTTCACGATGGGCTCAAAGGTCAGATTCAGTTTCCCCTGGGCTGTCGGCTTCAGGTGGTAAAAGGTTTTGGTCAGCGCATGAAGGCTGCCCGCTTCCTTGAAGATGTCAAAGTCGTCCAGCAGTAGCACGCCGTTGCACATCACGCGGAATACACGGCTTCCCGTTCCGCCGACGCCCGATGCGTGCGGCCCAAAATAAAACTCGGCAAAGTGGAGCACCAGCGTGTAACGGCCCCGCGTATCAACGGGAATCGCATAGGTGAAATGCCCGTAGCGCTCGGCGCCAAACAGGTCGGGATCGGGCGACCCGGCGATCTGTTGGCGCTGCGTTGATTGGCGTCCGTTCATGTAGTAGTTGTCCGGATGCCAGACTTGGCCCACGTGATCGGTAAAGGATGTCGGTTGCGTCACCAGGCGGATGGGAAGCTGCCGGTGCGGAATTCCCGGCAGGATCTCCAGCGCATTGAGCGCGGGCGCCCCGCGTTCGCTGGTGAAGCTGAGATGAAGGAATCCGTCTTTGCCGGGCGAAACGTCCCGGAAGATCCTCTCGTCGGCGATGTTTTCCCCCAGGGCATCGGAATTCACATCGAACGCCGTTAGAACCGCGCTTCCGTTGATTCCGACAGTAAACGTCGAAGTGGTATCGGCAGCGCGGTCCTGCGTGACGAAATAGAGGTGCACCTCGTAGATCCCGGGCTGGAGAGGAATGTCGTAGAAGAAATCCCCCGTCCGCCATTGTTCAAAAAGCAGCGGATCGCTGGTTCTGGCGATGAAGCTCGCGGATCGGTTCCAGACTCCTCCGTTGCGAAAGTACTGATCGGCCGTCCACACCGCCCCGGCACTGTCGATCTGGGGCTTTCCAAGGTAGCCGGCAATCAAGCGAATCGGCAAGGGTGCCGGATCGGAAGAGACAGGCTGCGCGGCTGCCGCCGGTGGAACCGGGAACGCTGCGCTGTTCGCACCTTTTTGAATCCCGCCGGGATGAGCGGCTCGGTAGACACCCAGAGCGCCAAGCAGCGCTGCGGCAGCCAGAATAGGGTAGAGCCATACCCGGCCCCCGAACCGCAAACGAATCCCTTCGCCTCTAGTCTCCCCGTGGTCTGCCTGTGGCGCATTGCCTGATGCGGAGGAAGGATTGAAACTCGGCTTGTGCCCTCCTTGCGAATCGTCTGAAGAAGGTATTGGAAGAGCTTCCGCACGGCGAGTAAAGCATGGAACATAGCTTCCCGAGGGGATAGATAGTTGCAGAAGATGGCTCTTGCCCTCGGTTTCGTAAAACGCCTTCAGCCGCTTCCTCAACCGGTGAGCCTCAACCCGGGCAATTGCGTCTTCTCCGGCGTCGAAAGCCGTCTTGGAACGGCCAAAAACCTCGGTTGCTATGTTGTATTCGTGGAGCTGATCGCTCTGGCCAAGAAAGTACCTCTCTCCCAGGTAGCGAAGCAGACGGGAGAGTCGCGGCGATTTCGCCAGCGCTTCCGCCACCGCATCAAGTTCGGCGCGTTCCGCCTCCTGGGAGGACAGGTTGGAGATTTCCGGCATGGCCTGGCCCCTCCCTCACTGCGATGATTCCCGCAACGCCTGATGACCTCTTGCCAAAGTCAATTGTAACGCGTTGACCACGTAGAAGGGAATAGGGTGGCATCGTTAAGCAAATCAACGATGTACGTCTTCGTACATGGATTCCGGTACGTTCCTGTACAGGCGCGTACAAGATTAACCTTTCGCATTCATCCCGGTTGAACATAGAGTTTCGCAGTCAGCAATGAACTTGGCTTCGCGGATGCGGATCCAGACGGAAGACCTGGAGGGCTGATGTTTGTTCGGATCGGAGTTCGAGCAAATGAACCTCGCGGGAAGAAAGTCAACTGTCGGCGGCTGGGGCGAAGGCTGGCATTCTGGTCCAGGCAATTACCCAGAAATGCCCAAAATGAAACAGAGCGCCAATATGGAGGCGGCACGTTTGAAAGCGTTTACGGAGTTGTGAGGACCCTCACAGCGCCGCGTTAGACTTTGTGAAAGAATGAACCGAATCGGCCCGCACAGCACAAGACGTCAGCGGGCATTTTTCAGGTTCAGTCGGAAAACCTATTCAGTCATTGAGCCGGAGGCTAAGGCTCTCAAATTTGGAGGCATGCTTTGTCGAAGTCAATGATCCATCCTCTCCGCACCTGGTTTTCACGGTCCTGGGGACAAAAACGGCTGTGGTGCGCCATCCTTTGGAGTGCGGGTGTACTGCTGTTCGTCTCCGCAGCCTGGGCGCAGTCAACCTCATCCATCTCCGGTACCGTTCGCGATGCTGCCGACGCCCTGGTTCCCGGTGCCAGGGTTGCCCTGATCAACGAAGCCAGTAAGGCAACCCGCAACACCACCAGCAATGGCGATGGGTTCTTCAACTTCCTTGCCGTTCAACCAGCCACCTACAGCATCCAGGTGACCATGGTCGGCTTCGAGACCTGGAAGGTGACTGGCATCGAGGTGCATCCCGGCGATAGCCTGACCGTTCCCAAAATCAAGCTGAAGATCGGCCAGATTGTCGAATCCATTGTGGTTACGGCCGACGTGGCGGGCGTTACCCTCGATTCCCCAGAACACAGCACACTAATCACAGCCGCGGACATCGCGCGCCTCTCCTCCGAAGGACGCGACGCACTGGAGTTGGTGAGTATGCTGCCCGGCTTCACCTTGAACGCCGGGGTCAGCCTGCAGAATTCGGCTCCCGACTATACGACCACCAACTTCGGATCGGGGCAACTGGGCAGTTTCGGCGCCAACGGCTCGGCTCCGCAGCAGGGGCTTGTGAACCTCAGCGCCGACGGCGCCAGCGTGATCGACCCCGGCGACATGGGCGCCACCACAGCCAACATCAATATGGACCAGGTACAGGAGGTCAAGATTCAGACCTCGAACTTCGGCGCCGATGAAGCCAAGGGCCCCATCGTCATCAATGCGGTGGGAAAGTCGGGCGGATCCACTTACCACGGAAACCTTTACATGTATGCCCGCAACGCCATCTTCGACTCCAACGACTGGCTGTCGAACGATCAGGGCTCTGTGAATCCCGCAACCGGAAAGTACCAGCCGGTTGCCAAAACGGCAGTCAAATATTCGTACCCCGGCGCCGGAATAGGCGGGCCGGTCAAGATTCCCGGTACCCAGTTCAACAAAAGCAAAAAACTGACCTTCTGGGCCGGTTATGAGCAATATGTGCAGACCACCAACACCAACGGAACCTTCAGCGGCCCCACTTTTGCCTTCATTCCCACGCCCAGGATGCTGGATAAGGACCCGCAGTATCCCGGATATGACTTATCCTCCGATTCCATCGCCGCGGCCTTCAATGTCAATTCAACCGATTTGGTGGCCAATTGCACCGAGCCGTATTCGCAAACCGCAAGCTGGCAGAGCATCGGCGGGGATTGCTTCTCTCCCATCGGGCAGACCGACCAGAATGGTCTTCCGGTCACGGGCGGAATCCTCAACAGCATCAATCCCGCGATGCTCACATTCACCAAGTTCTATCCAACCATCAACCGCACGCCTCAGCCCGCCAACGGCTATGTCTCGGACGGCTACAACTGGGTCCAGAACGTGCTTGCCACCAACAACGGCTTTCAGATTCACAGCAGCGTGGAAGATAGCCTCTCTGACAGTCTGAAGTTGCGTGTCGCCTACAACTGGGAAAAGGTCAACACCGAGATCCCGCTGAATGACATCTATTACAATCCTCCCAGCACCATTCCCTACCCGGCGCCCCTCTATTCCAACGGACATTCCAACTGGGCCTCGGTCAACCTGACCAAAACGTTCGGCGCCAGCATGACCAATGAACTCATTGCGGCGGGCAATTTCTTCGAGCAGCCCGAGCAGTTCAAGGATCGCGCCCTGGCCTCCGACACCGGCACTCCCTGGGCCCAGGCCGGATATTCCGGCGGATTCTTCAAGAACGGCAATCAGTTGCCCCGCATCTACTCGTGGGAAGGCATCGGCATTCCCAACTTCTCCATGGGCTATGTGCCGGTCGGCGGCCAGGGTCAATATCTCCGCAAATCCTCATGGGACCTGGCCGACAACTTCACCAAGGTCTACCGGACCCATACGATGAAGGTTGGCGCTTACTTGGAGCAAACCCGCAACAACCAGGTTACCCTGGGCAGCGATGCCAATGGCACCATCCTCTTCGATCGCTACAACGGTTGCCTCATCAATCAGACAACTGCTACCGGGACCATTGATCAGACCACCGGCGCATGGACGGCCTCCAAGCCGCCAGGCACATACATGGGTAATACCGTGGGCAACTTCCTGATCGGCTGCCCCGGCGGATATAACCAGAGCACCTCAGATCCCAGCCTCGACATGTACTTCAACAGCCTGGAGTTTTATGCCACCGACGAGTGGAAGGTCTCCTCGAAGTTGACGATCACCTACGGCATCCGGCTCTCCCATCTCCCACCCTGGATGGATTCTCACGGGATCGGCGCAGCGGTTTGGGAGCCGGCCAAGATCACCCCCGGCGTCTTCTATCAGAATGTGACCTTGGACTCCAAGACCTTTCCCGGCATTTCCTGGCACCAGTTGGATCCGAGCATCCCGGTTGCCGGCATGGGAACCCGCGCGCTGTTTTACTCGCCCCGCGTGGGTTTGGCATACGATCTATTCGGTAATGGCAAGACTACCCTTCGGGGCGGATGGGGCGCCTACCGTTCGCGCGACGCCTATCAGGTCGCGTCGGAAGCGCTGAACACCTCCATCGACGTCGTGGATCACGGCTACTCGGGAAACTATAGCTGCACGTTGGATGAGTTGATGCATGGTTATTACCCCACAATTCCCGCCCAGGGCGCTCCTCCATCGGCCCCATCCGGACAGGTAATCGGCTGCGGATTCTATGGCGCGTCGGTCGGAACCTTTGTGCAAGGCTCCGCTGGGGTTGCCCATGGCAGCACGATCAGCACGGCAGCCGACGATCCCAACGACAGCGAGCAGCCGCTCACCTACAACTACAACTTCACCCTGGACCAGCAGATCCCCTGGCACACGACTTTGGAGGTTGCTTACGTCGGCAACGCGAGTTCCAACCTGGTCAGGCAGCAGGCATCCTCCGGGCCCAGCATGCAAAACGTGAACGTGATTCCTCTGGGCGCGTTCTTTGGGCCAGATCCGCTCAACGGCCAAACCTACCCGGCCTCGAACATTCCCACCGCGGAACAGGCCGATTACCGTCCCTATCCCAACTACCAGAATGTGAATGTTCCTGAACACACCAACTGGGCCAACTACAACGCGCTGCAGGTGGCTTTGAACAAGCAGAGCGGTGCGCTGGTGTATGGAGCCAACTACACCTGGTCCAAGGCTCTGGCGGTGCGCGGCAACTGGGATACGGGCAACATCGGCGATCCGATCAATGCCCACCACGACTACGGCATTGTCTCCTTCGACCGGCCTCAAGCCGTCAACTTCAACTTCTCTTACCAGGAAGGCAAGCTCTTCCGCCGTAACCGCGAGTTGGGCTGGGTTCTGAACTCCTGGGAGCTGTCTGGCATCACCAGTTGGCAAAGCGGTCCGGACCTGGCCATCGCCAATGGAAGCACCAGCTTCGGCTTTTCCGCAAACGCGGGGTACTATACCGATAGCACGCTTTCAACCGCTATCAACGTTCCGGCCACTGCCTCAACCTGGCTGGGAAGCTCCGACTACAACCTGCAGCCGACGGTTACCTGCGATCCCCGGAAAGGCCTTCATTCGGCAATCCTCTCCGGACACCAAGTTTCCAGGCAATATGCAAACGGGAACTGCTTCGGCGTGCCGGCGCTGGGGACGCAGGGGGCGTGGAACCTTCCCGATGTGCGCGGTCCGGCCTTCTTCAAGTCCGATCTCTCCGTCTACAAGGACATTCAGATGACCGACCGGCAGAATCTTCAGTTCCGCATGGCGGCGTTCAACTTCCTCAACCACCCCATTCCGTCGTTCACCAACAACAGCGGCAACGCGCTGAATCTGACGTTCTCCGATCCGACGTGCAACAAAACAACTGGCGTCGGCGGGTGCTATTTGACCCAGTCGGCGGCCTTCGCGGGCCTTAAGTTGTCGAATGCTGGCTTTGGGTATACGCCTTACAAGTTCGGTGTGCGCATCGTTGAATTCGGCGTGAAGTACAACTTCTAGCCCCGGCGCGCGAGGGTGCGGTTAGCTTGCACCCTCATGCGCAGCACGCGAGCGGGATAGGGCGGCGAAGCGGAAAATTTGGGATCCGGAATGGAAAACACAAGCGGTACGCGGCCAGGAGCCGCATTTGGGAGGCTTGAGATGTTCAGCAATAACCAGGGGAAAAGTTGGACGCGGCGGACAGCATGGATGATGCCGCTGATGGGCATTCTGGCGTTACTGTTGCCGTTTGCGGCCGAGGCCGCATCGAGCGTGCCGGCGGCGGTGGCCTTCACTTATACTGCGCTTCCACCCGGCGGGATTGCCAACAACATGGTGAACCCCGGCCTGGACGCCTGCGGGAACATCTATATCCTGGAGGAATACAGCGGAAACGTGTGGGAGCTGCCGGCCGGAGGCGGCGCGGCAACGGAGGTAATCACGGGAACCTCGCCGGGTTGGGATTGGAACGACTATCTCTATATGGATGCGTCCAAAGCGAATCTGTATGTTTCGTCTGGATGGACCAGCGGTGCCATGATCAAGTATCCGATCGTGAACTGCGTCCTGCAAACCAGTGCTCAGGCCATAACCACCTACTACGCGCCCGACGCGACGGTTGCGGGAGGCAATCAGTATTATTGGGAAGCATCCGCTGTTGTGAGCGACGCAGCTGGTGACGTCTTCATTGCTACCGACGGAAACGGGCTGTTCGAAACAATGCCCAGCGGAAAATCGACAGACTTGCTTACCGGTCTGAGCAACTACATCATTTCAATGGCGCTCGACCAAAGTAATAATCTCTACCTTGCCATGAGCAACAACATCCTGTATGAACTGGCCTACAGCAATGGCGCTTACAGTTCAACACCGGTCGCCCTGCCCACGCCAGCCACCGTTTCCGTCCCGCCCAATTACTCCAACCTCTTTGGACTATACACGGACGCCGCGGGAAACCTCTGGGTAACCGACGAGGGTCCAAAATACAAGTCAAATACCACCCTTTTCATCATTCCGAATGAAGCCGGCGCGCTGAATCCAAGCGACGAGTACATCTATGCTCGAGGTTTCGATGCGCAGACTGCCGTCGATCTTGATACCCAGGGAAATGTCTATGTCGGAAACTGGACCACATCGATCTATGAAGTGACAGTCAACAACGCCAATGTTGGTTCCGCGGCTGTGGGAGCCGTCGCCTCTACGACCGTGAATGTGGTCTTCAATGCGCCGGAGACACTGACGGCCTTCGGGTTTATTGGCGGCAACGGCGTCTTCACCGTGGCCAGCGGGGGCACTTGCGCTCTGAGCACCGCCTATACGCCTGGACAGACCTGCACGCTGAGTATCAACTTTACGCCCGTTGCTCCTGGGTTGGTCAGCGGCGGCCTGGTGCTCTCGGATGCAAATGGACCGATTGACACCGTGATTCTGAGTGGCACGGGCCTGGGCGCCGGCCTCACCGCCGATCCCGGCGCGCTGAATCCCCTGGGATCAGGCTGGAAGGCGCCTGAGGCCATTGCCGTCGATTTTGCAGGCGATGTCTTTGTAGCGGATTCCGGAAACAACGCGGTCTGGGAGATTCCGGCCGGGAGCAACACACCGGCATCGATTGGCGCCGGGCTGAGCAAGCCGCAAGGCGTTGCCGTCGATAGTATCGGGGATGTCTTTATCGCCGATACCGGCAACAACCGGATCGTTGAAGTCCCGATGGTCAATGGAGCATTGAGCACAGCCGCGCAGACCATGCTGGTCTCCGGCAGCACGACGATTGCCGGTTCCGCACTGAGCGGCCCAGCCGGCCTCAGCACCGATGCGCTGGGTGATCTTTATATCGCCGACACAGGCAACAATCGCATCGTCTTCCTGCCCGCCTTTGAAGGTTGGAACGCAGTGAATGGAATTACCCTGGGATCGGGTTTCACCGGTCCGCTGGCGACTACCGTTTCGGCCTCGGGAACCATCTACGTTGCCGACCCCGGTACGGGTAACATCTACAGCATTGCCAATCCCAACAGCGGCACGGGGATTGCCGTTGTGGCCAATGGATTTAGCAATCCCTCGGCGTTGGCCACCGACGTCGCGGGCGATCTGTTCGTCGTCGATCAGGGCAATCAAAAGGTCGTGCGCATCCCCTATCTCGCAGGCGCCTTGGCAGAGAGCAGCGCCCTGGAGGTCAGTGTCGGCATCGCCAACCCCTATGGCCTGGCGATCGATCAGGCAGGAAACCTCTATGTCACCGACAGTGTGAATGCCGCCGCCTACATGCTGGCTCGCACCAATGCCTCGCAGTCGCTGGGTACCTGGACCCCCAACACCACCAGCGATCCCGGCTCGTTCTACATCGAGAACTCCGGCAATCAGGCATTGGTATTGAATACCCCGTACTACGTAGCCACCGGAGACACAACCGCGTTCACGCTGACAACCTCCGAGGCCGGTGCCTGCACCGACGGCGCCAGCATCGCGGTGGGAGCCGACTGCGTCGTGGAAGCCACCTTTACTCCCCCAGGGAACGTCACATACATCGATACCCTCGTCTTGAGCAGCAATGCAACCAACGTCGCCGCGCCTCAGGTTATCTTTACCGGCAAAGGTCAGGGCACAACGGCGACTACGACGACGCTGACGATTACTTCCCCGAGTGGAACCCCGAATCTCGGAGAAGCAATCGCAATGAGTGCCGCGGTTACCTCGGCCTTGGGCACGCCCTCCGGCTCGGTGGTTCTGCAGGTGGATGGCGCTCAGGTGACCACCTCCACGCTCACCGACGGGGCAACGACCTTCACGCTGCCCAATGGACTCGGCGGCGGAACCCATACGTTGCAGGCAATCTACCAGGGCGCCACCACCTCTACGTACGTTTACGCGCGCAGCGATTCAGCGATCATTACCTTGAACATCGCTAAATTCTCCACCACCACCGCGCTCTCGTTCACCACGGCCTTCCTCGATCCGCCAAGCCAGCCGGCCGGCACCGCAATCAACCTGGTTGCGACGGTCACTCCGTCCTCCACAGCGGTGATCCCCTCCGGAGCCGTTACCTTCACCATCGCGGACCCGGGCGTTGGAAGCACCCCAGTCCTGGAGACGGCACCCTTGGCCCCAGCTGCTGGAGGACTCTTCCAAGCCACTTTAGCCTACGTGCCGGCATCGCCGGCCAGTGGCTTGGCGTTCGATGTTGTCTCCGTCTCGGCCAGTTATGGAGGCGACGGCAACTTCACTGGGTCCAGCACCGGAACGCAGTCATTCGATGTTGCCACCGCATCCGGTTCCGTGGCCCTTTCGCCCAGCGGCACATCTCTCAATGCCGGCGCCACCAGTTCTTCCATCACGTTTACCAACACCAGTTATGGCGGTTGGCAGGGTGTCGTCGGCTATCAATGCCTGGCTTCTTCACTGCCGGCGAATGCGGTCTGCCTCTTTTCGCCTGGGCAGGTTGCGGTGATGGCCAGCACATCCAAAGCCTTCTATCCTCCGGCCACAACAACGTTGACGGTTGTGGCGAACAATCCGCCGAATTCTCCGGTGCAGAGTTCGACGCTCTGGTGGATGGGCGGTCTGGCCGGATTGCTGCTCTTCTGCACACGCCGCCGAATGCAGGGAGCCTGGGGAACGGTTGCCTTGTTGATCGGCGCGGCTCTGCTGGCGGGCGCGGCCAGCGGGCTGATGGCTTGCAATAGCGGGGGAATTCAGTTCTACACCCCGAAAGGCGACAGCGTAATCACGGTGGTTGCCTCCATGGATCCCTATGTTTCTCCTCTGCCTAGCCCCCCACAGACGCAGCCGTGCGGTGGTGGAACCCCAACCTCTGCGCCCTGCTCACAGCAGAGCTTCCAGATCTCCGTGATTGTGCACTAAGCGGCGGCATTTGTCATGGCAAAGGCCCGGATCGCGAGAACGATTCGGGCCTTTGCCTTTCTTGGGTGTGCGCATAGCCTGGAGTCTCTTCTGGGCGCGTGATACTCGACGCAAGGACTCTCGCCGGCCCGGCCTATGCTGGCATAGTAGCAGTAGTATGGCAAATCTCTCCTCCAGATCGCACTTGTGTGTTGTGGTTTGCCTCGGAGGGGTCTTCGGCCTGGCGGGCTGCCACGCTCGCCCGGCGCTCACCCCGGCAGAGGCGGAAGGGAACCATCTTTACCAGGTGCGTTGCGCCCACTGCCACGAAGACAACGATCTGGACCTCAAGAAGCTTCCGCCAGACCTCCATGGCATCTTTAACTTGAGGACTCTGCCCAGCGGTATTCCCGCAACGGACGCGGCGGTTCGGTAGAATCTCCTGGCAGGGAAGGGAATGATGCCCTCTTTCGCGGGCCGTTTCACATAGGAGCAGAGGCCGCGCTGCTAGCCTACCTCCATACCGGCTCGCGCTGATTCTACGGATCCGCTGGGTTCCCCAGGCGCTCACAGGCCACTGCGCTAGCCGGTGCGCTTTCGTTTGCTGGCATATCTTCAATTTTTTTATTCCCCATTAATGACTTTCGTCACCTTCGTAAGGTAACCTACTTTAGGTAACCTGAAACCTCTTTCGGTCCTGCGTCCCTCGATTCATGCAACGCGAGGCTGTGGTGATGAGAGTTGGTCGTGGCGAACTCAGAATCGGTGTGCTTTGAATTCCCCAAAGGCAGGTGCCAAAAACGCGTCACGACTACGTAAGCTCGAAAAGGTGAGTGAGTATGACTGTGCGATGGGGAAAATGTGCCAACTTCAAGAGCTGTAAGGATGCCAAGCGGAAACAGCCGATCCCGATTCCCAAGGGGGCTCCCTTCCTTTGTCCCGAGTGTGGGGGACTGTTGCAGGATGAAAGCAACATGGCGGCCAAGCGTGCCCAAGCCCCAAACAGTAACAGGCCATCCGCAACCCTCATGGCTGCTGGAGTGGTTTCCCTTCTTCTTATCGCGGGGATTGCTGTGTTTGCCACTTGGGGCAGGCCGCATGGCGCGAATGCGGCAGCGACTCAGAGCGCACCGAACACGATCCTTCGGCTGGCTGGCTCGAACACCGTTGGAGACACGCTTGGGCCGTCGCTAGCCGAGGCATTCCTGAAGGACCAGGGCGCGACGGATCTTCGCATTCTTCCCGGAGCCAACCCCCAAGAGAAGATTGTTGAGGGTTTGCTGCCTGGGGGAAGTGCACCGTCCTCAATTACCATCGCCGCGCATGGTTCGGCGACCGCGTTCACCGCTTTGGCCCAGAACAGTTGTGACATCGGCATGGCCTCGCGCAAGATCAAACCCGAGGAAACAGTCAAGCTAGCACCCCTGGGAGACATGGCCTCGCTTGCAAGCGAGCACGTCCTGGGTCTTGACGGCATCGCCGTCATTGTCAACGCCGCAAACCCCACCGACCAACTTGATAAAGACAAGATCATGCGGATCTTTACCGGCGAGATCACGGACTGGTCGCAACTGGGCTCCTTCAGCGGAGCCATCAAGATCTACGCGAGGAATGATAATTCCGGCACGTACGACACCTTCAAAAGCTTGGTGCTTTCGGGTAAGCCGTTGGCTCCGGGAGCGCAGAGGATCGAGGACAGCAAGGCCCTCTCCGATGCTGTGGCCGCTGATCCGTACGGCATCGGCTTTATCGGCCTCCCCTATATTGCAAGCGCCAAACCTATCGCCGTATCCGAGAAGGGAACACAGCCGCTGCTGCCTACCCGGCTCACTGTCGGAACCGAAGACTATCTTCTATCGAGGCGGCTCTACCTCTACACTCCCGCTGCTTCGAGCAACAAGTACACCCGCCAGTTTATAGAGTTCGCTCTCTCCAAGAAGGGTCAGGACGTGGTTGCCGCCAGCGGTTTCGTTGCCCAGAATGTTGCACAGGTGGCGCAGACAGTACCTGCGGATGCCCCGGCGGAGTACAAGTGGCTCACCAAGGATGCAAATCGCCTTTCGCTCGATTTCCGGTTCGAACCCGGCCAAACGGCGCTGGACAACAAGGCCAGGGTCGATCTGGATCGGGTCGTCTCGCTGATTGTGGACCTGAAGATTCCCGGGGACAAAGTCATGCTTTTCGGATTCTCCGACAACATAGGCTCCCCTGCGGCCAATCAGGCGCTCTCACTGAGTCGGGCCAAGGCGGTTGAAGGCCAGTTTATCCAGAGAGGTATGAATCCTGCGATTGTTCGTGGATATGGTTCGGGCCTTGCCGTTGCCTCCGGCGACAGCGACGAGAGCCAGGCCAGAAATCGGCGCGTGGAGATTTGGATCAAAAGGTGACCGGGTTCAGGCCGGTGAATAAGGGCAAGAGCAGGGCAGGGAATCGTTCCTCGCCGATGGCGGTATACTTGGAATTGCCATGGCAACCGAAAAAACCTTCTATTTAGAAACCTTCGGATGTCAGATGAATGTCCATGACTCGGAGAAGGTCATCGGCACATTGGAGCAGCAGGGCTACCGGCAGGTCGGATCAGAAGAAGAAGCCGGCCTCATTCTCTACAACACATGTTCCATTCGCGACAAAGCCGAGCAAAAGGTCTTCAATCGCCTCAACGATCACAAGATTCTCCATAAGGCCGGCAAGCGCTTCGGTGTGCTTGGTTGCGTGGCGCAGCAGGAGGGCGAGAAGATCTTCGAGCGTGCGCCCTACGTCTCACTCGTGTCGGGTTCGGCCTCGTATCGAAAGCTGCCTGAGATGCTGGCGCGCCTGGAAGATGGCGAGGCGCGCATCACCGGCCTGGACGACCGCCAGACCGACGAGACTTTCGAGACCGAGTTTACCGCTCGCAAGAACCCCTATCGCGCCTACATCACCATCATCGAGGGCTGCGACAAATTCTGCGCCTACTGCGTAGTGCCGTACACCAGGGGCAAGGAGCGCAGCCGCGGTTCAGCTTCGGTGCTCGCCGAGGCGCGGCGCATCGCCGACCTGGGCTATACCGAAGTCCAGCTCTTGGGCCAGAACGTGAATAGCTATCGGGACCCGGAAGGGAAGAGGAGCTTCGCGGAGTTGCTTGCTGCCGTCGGCGAGGTGCCGGGCATCCGCCGCGTGCGCTTTATGACCAGTCATCCGCGCGACTTCACCCGGGATATTGTCGAAGCCATCGACGCCCTCCCCACGCTCTGCGACCATGTGCATTTGCCGGTTCAGTCAGGCTCCTCGCGGATTCTCAAGGCGATGAACCGCGAGTACACACACGAGTGGTACTTGGAGAGGATTGCTTGGATCAAAGCCGCGCGTCGGCCGATTTCGATCTCGACCGACATCATTGTCGGATTTCCCGGCGAAACCGCGGACGATTTCATCGCGACCATGGACCTTCTGGCCGAGGTCGAGTACGATTGCGTCTTCGGCTTCAAATACTCGGGTAGGCCTAACACTCCAGCCTTAACCATGATCGATTCCATTCCCGATTCAGAGAAGGCTGCCCGGCTTCAAGTTGTGCTTGACCGCCAGCGCGAGATCCAGAGGATGAATTATGTCAGGCACTTAGGGCAAATCATGGAGGTTATGGTTGAGGGAGTCAATCCCTCGCGAGGACAGATCGTCGGGCGCAGCAGCCAGAACAAGCCGGTCAACTTTACCTGCGTCCAGCCAATCGCTCCGGCCCCTGGAAGCTATTTGCAGGTGAAGATTACCGCTACACATCCAAACAGCTTGGTGGGCGAACAGGTCTATGATGATAGCGGGCGAGAGAAGGGAAGCCATGGATATTGAAGTGCGAATACGCGGACTGGTGATGGACCCGGCCACCAGTATGCCCATCGTCGTTCTGAAGGACATCGCTTCAGAGACCGTGATGCCCATCTGGGTCGGGATCTTCGAGGCAAACGCGATTGCCATCGAGATCGAGAAAATTGCAGCGCCACGCCCCATGACCCACGACCTGGCCAGAAACCTCGTTCGTCACTTGAATGCGCAGTTGGAACGTGTTGTAATCTCAGAGCTTAAGGACGACACCTTCTTCGCGACCTTGTGGCTTCGTCAGGGGGATGATCCCATGGTCATCGACGCCCGGCCGTCGGACGCCATCGCCTTGGCGTTGCGCGCGGATTGCCCGATCTATGTGACCGAGCAGGTGATGCAGACCGCTAAGCTGAATACCTCGGGTCCGCCAGAAGGCCCGACGGCCGAGCAGTTACGCGGCTGGCTGGAGGGGCTGAACGACGAGGATCTGGGGCGATATAAGATGTAGGCGTAGTGTACGAAAGATGGATTCTATCCGAGGAAGAGTCTTGCCAGTCTTGTCACGATCTGTTCGGCGGCAGGGCTTATCAGCATTTTGCTGAGCTACCACCGGCAGGTACACCAGTTAACCCGATACCAAGAAGCGGTCTTCGCGGGAATTTGGTTGATTTTCATGACGATTGTGCCCATTGTGTGGGTCAAACGTCTGGAGCGCAGTAAGGTGGTGCACGCGGCCTATACGTTGTCCATCTTTACCCTTGTGATGATCGCCGACTCGTACATTTTGGATTTTTGTGCCTGGAGGCGTACTAACAGTGCGGTAACATCTATTGTCCAGCAGGGAAGTACACGAGAGAACTCCTGATTATTGAGAGAATTGCGGGAAGAAAGCGGGATCGAATTCAGACCGGCGCGCACTATACAGAATATACGTTATCAGACATTCAGTCCCGGTTTGCTTTCCTTAGCCAGCGGACCCGTTTTGGCTGCCCCCCAGGGATTTGAACCCCGATATGCTGATCCAGAGTCAGCTGTCCTGCCATTGAACGAGGGGGCAAAATGCCGCAACCAACTCGATTATAATACGGGGATTTCGCGCCCGCGGTCAAACCTGAAGCTGTCGAATTCCGTCTCATATAAAATAGGACTTGCGAATGGAGTTGGCTCTCAATCTCGTCTGGGCTCTGTTGGCCTTCGTGCTGGTAAGGCTGTGGCTGCGCCATGAGCACGGCGAACGGGCCACCATGAGGACCCAGGCCGCCGCGCTGGCCATGCTCATCGTGATTCTCCTCCCCGTGATCTCGGTGACCGACGACCTGCAAGCCCTCCAGAATCCAGCCGAGCTAGACTGCTGCGCGCGCCGCAACCATGCGGTCTCCTGCCCTCACTCGCCTTTTCCTCCCGCGGCAACCCCGCCTCCGCCGGTTTTAGCAGAGCTTTCATTCGGCTTCTTGAGCTTTGCCGCGTCCAGGCCCGCGCCGGCCCCGCTGGTGGAGACACCCGCCCTGGCTTCCATTCAGAACCGGCCGCCGCCCGCCGCTTGATCCTTCGCCTTGCTCCTCCTGCGTCTTTTGGCCCCCTTATCCTGTCAACGTCGTATCGACGACGGCGCAAAGGCTGCGTATGAAGCGATTCTTCCCTTCCCTGTTTGCCGCGGCGGCGGCCACGCCGCTCCTTCTTGCGCCCCTGTGCTTTTCACAACCGGGCGCTCCAGCCCAGCCGAGCGCTGCGTTGACCTGGGAGCAGGTGAAGGCCAAGTTTGAAGCCGCGAACCCCGCCCTCAAGGCCGACGCCCTCGGCGTGGACGAGATGAAGGCCACGGAGATTACCGCTTTCCTGCGCCCCAATCCAGGCATTGGACTCTCCAGCGATGGGCTGCAAATCGCTCCACACACGCTCCCCGGTCAGGGCACCCACTGGCTTCCGCTCACCGGCGATCAGCTTGTGCCAAGCATCAACTACCTGCACGAGCGCGAACACAAGCGCGAGTTGCGCCTGGAGAGCGCGAAGGAAGGCACCCAGATAGCCGGTTCGCAGCACGAGGATCTGGAGCGCAACTTGCTTTTCGATCTGCGCTCGCAATTCGTTCAAACGCTGGAGGCCAAGGCGGTTCTCGAACTGGCCCGAGCCGACCTGGCTTACTACGACAACATCATCAA
This sequence comes from Occallatibacter sp., assembly GCA_049522975.1. GTDB lineage: Bacteria > Acidobacteriota > Terriglobia > Terriglobales > Acidobacteriaceae > Telmatobacter. The sequence continues at coordinate 147,059 of JBEKNI010000003.1, forward strand.
GATCAGCCGCGACCGCTACCGCGCGGGCGACATCGCCCAGATCGACCTGGACCGCATCGAGCTGGTGCGCGTGCAATATGAAGCGGAGATTCAGACCGCTATTGTCAACCTGCGTACCTCCAAGATTCAACTGCTGCAGCTACTCGACGACCGCACGCCGGTGGAGCAGTTCGACGTTACCGGCCCCTTCGACTTCGCCGACGACCTGAAGCCGCTCGAAGACTTCCGCCTGGCAGCCTTCGACGAGCGCCCCGACTTGAGAGCCGCGCTTGAGTCAATTCGGCAGGCCCAAACCAACCACAAGCTGGCCATCGCCAACGGCTCCGCCGATCCGACCTTTGCAACCTGGTACTCCTATAACCCCGCCTTCAACAACAACTTCGGCCGCTATACGCTGGGTGCCAGCGTGAACATTCCCTTGCGCATCTTCGACCGCAATCAGGGCGAGAAGCAGCGTACAGAGATCGACATCGGCCGCAACCAGCAACTGACCGAGGTCACTCGCGAGCAGGTCTTCGGCGACGTGGACTCAGCGTACGCGCAGGTAGAGAGCAACATCGCCCTGCTCCGGCCCTACAAGGCGCAGTACAAAGCGCAGGCGCTCCGAGTGCGCGACACGGTGACTTATTCCTACCAGCACGGCGGAGCGTCTCTGATGGACTTTCTCAACGCGCAGAGCGACTACCGGGCCGTCCAACTGGCCTACCTGCAACTGATCGGCTCTTATCTGACCGCCGCCGCACAACTGAATCTTGCCGTGGGACGCGAGGTAATCCAATGATTTCAAAGCCCTTCCTCAGACAATTGCCCATCGCTTGGCTGACTTTCAGCCTGGTTGCTTCGCTAGGCATCGTCCCTAGCTCCGGCTGCAAAGGCAAGGACCAGGGCGACGGTGCGCCGTCCAATCCAACGGTGATTCCCGTCGCCGACATGAACCTGATTACCATCGACGCGAACGACGTGGCCAAGTTCCCGCTGGTTTCCGCCGGAGAGAACGAGTCAGCCTCGGAGTTGACGGCCACCGGCAGCGTCCTCCCAGACATATCGCGCGAGATTCCGGTTATTTCGCTGGCCAATGGACGCGTGGTCGATATCAAGGCCCGCTTGGACGACAACGTGAAGAAGGGGCAACTGCTCTTCAAGGTCCAAAGCCCCGACATTACCAATGCCTTCGACACTTATCTCAAGGCCGCCAACGATGAGCATATGGCCGACATGGCCTACAAGCGCGCCGACGACCTCTTCAAGCACGGCGCCATCTCCCAGGCAATGCTGGAGGCTGCCGAGGACACGGAAAAGGACGCGAAGGCCGACCTGACCGCCGCGGAAGAGCAACTGAAGACCCTCGGCGTGGACAAGGATCACCCCAGCAGCATCGTCAATGTCTATGCGCCCATCTCCGGCGTCATCGTTGCCCAGAACGTGACCAACGCCGCCGCGGCAGGCGTAAACCTCTCCGGCTCGGCCACCGCTTTCACTATCGCCGACCTCTCCACCGTCTGGATAGTCTGCGATGTCTACGAAAACGACATCCCCCGGCTGCAGCTCGGCCAGGAAGCGCGCATCAGGCTCAGCGCCTTCCCCGACCGTCCGCTCTCGGGGCGCATCAGCGACATCGGCCCGATCCTCGATCCCTCCATCCGCACCGCCAAGGTGCGCATCGAGCTCGCCAATCCTGGATTCCTGAAGCTGGGCATGTTCGCTACGGCCACTTTCACCAGCCGCACCAAGGAGATGCACGCCTGGGTTCCGGCCGATGCCGTTCTCCACCTGCATGATCGCGATTGGGTCTATCTGCCCGCCGGCGGCAACCAGTTCAAGCGCACCGAAGTACACGCCGGCAAGATGCTCGACGGCAACCGCCAAGAGATTCTCTCCGGCATCCAGCCCGGCCAGCGGGTCGTCACGAATGCTCTCTTACTCGAAACCGCGGGGACCCAGTAAATGATTCGCGCACTTGTCGATTTCGCGCTCAAGAACCGCTGGCTGGTCCTCGGCGCAGTGGTCGTGCTCTCCGCATGGGGCATCGTCAGCTTCCGCAATCTCCCCGTCGAAGCCTACCCCGACGTAGCCAACAACTATGTGCAGATCATCACCCAGTGGCCAGGCCGGTCCGCGGAAGAAATTGAGCGCCAGGTCACCGTGCCGGTCGAGATTCAGGTGGCCGGGATTCCCCACCTCACGCACCTGCGCTCCACCACGCTGGCCGGCTTGTCCAGCCTGATGCTGATCTTCGACGACGACTCCACCAGCGACCTGAATCGCGGGCATGTGCTGGAGCGGCTCAGCCAGGTCAATCTGCCTGCCAATCTCGCGCCGCAGATGGGCACCGACTGGAGCCCGGTCGGCCAGATCTTCTGGTACACGCTGGAAAGTACCAATCCCGCCTACGACGTGATGGAAAAAAAGGCGCTGGAAGACTGGACGCTGGAGAAGTCTTTCAAGGGTGTGACGGGCGTTGTAGATGTGTCCAGCTTCGGCGGGCCAACCAAGGAATACCAGATCAAGCTCGACCCGGAGAAACTGGTCTCTTATGGGTTGAGCATCAGTCAGGTCGAGCAGCAGATCGCCAACAATAATACCAACGGCGGCGGCAGCTTCATCGAGCAGGGCGCGCAGCAGATCAATGTCCAATCCGTCGGCCTCTTCACCAGCGTTCAGGACATCGAGAACACCGTCGTCAAGAACTCGAACGGCGCGGCCATCAAGATCAAAGACATTGCCACGGTCACGCAAGGGCCCAAGATTCGCCTCGGCCAGATCGGCAAGTCCGCCAAGCCCTACGCGATCATGGACGGCAAGAAAATCTATGACGACAAGACAGTCATCGACAATCCAGACACAGTCGAGGGCATTGTGCTCTTGCAAAAAGGCGACGACTCCGACCCGGTTCTTGAAGGCATTCACGCCGAAGTCAACAAGCTCAACGGCGATAAGGACCGCCCCGGCATCCTGCCGAAGGGCGTGAGGATAGTTCCCTTCCTCGATCGTTCCGATCTGGTGCGGTACACCGTCGACACCGTCGAGCACAACCTGACCGCGGGCATGCTTCTGGTCTCCATCATTCTCTTTCTCTTTCTCGGCAATGTGCGCGGCGCAATTGTCGTCGCCCTCACGATTCCCTTCGCGCTGATGTTCGCCTCCATCTGCCTCGACCTGAGCCACATTCCCGCCAACCTGCTTTCGCTGGGCGCGCTGGACTTCGGCATGTTGGTCGATGGCTCGGTGGTGATGATCGAAAACATCGTTCGCCATCTTTCACAGCACGATGGCACCCACACCCCGGCGCAGTGTATTCGCGAGGCCGCGCATGAGGTACAGCGTCCCGTCTTCTTCGCCCGTGGCATTATCATTACCGCCTACCTGCCCATCTTCACCCTTCAGGCTGTCGAGGGCCGGCTCTTCAAGCCCATGGCCTGGACGGTCACCTTTGCCCTGCTGGGCGCGCTGGGCTTCGCCATGTTTGTCGCGCCGGTTCTGGCCGGCATGGTCTTCAGCAAGGGCGCAAAGGAGTGGCGCAACGCTCCCCTGCTCTGGCTCACCATGCGCTATCGCGTCGCGGTTCGCGCGGCCATCGAGCACAGCCGCACAACCTTCGGGATCGCTTCCCTGCTCTTCGGCATCGCCCTCTATCTCACCTTTGGTGGCCCCATCGGCTCGGAGTTCCTGCCTCACCTGGACGAAGGATCCATTTGGGTTCGCGGCACGCTGCCTCCCAGCGAAGGCCCCACCGCCAGCATCGACTTCACTAACAAGGCCCGACTGGTGATGGCCTCCTTCCCCGAGGTGACCCAAGTCGTCAGCCAGACCGGCCGCCCCGACGACGGCACCGACACTACCGGCTTTTTCAACACCGAGTACTTTGTCGACCTCAAGCCCAAGAAGGAGTGGCGGCCCGTCTTCCACCAGAACAAGGAAGCTCTGATCGCTGCCATGAACACGGAACTGGAAAAGTTCCCCGGCGTCCTCTGGAACTACTCCCAGCCCATCTCCGACAACATGGAGGAAGCCGTCTCCGGCGTTAAAGGCGAACTGGCTGTCAAGCTCTACGGCGACGACCTGCGCACCCTGGAAAATAAGGCCGAGGAGATTCAGTCCCAGATGACCACCGTCAACGGAATCAAAGACCTGGGCATCTTCCGCATCATCGGCCAGCCCAATCTCAACTACACCGTGGATCGCGCCGCAGCGGCTCGCTGGGGCATCAATGTTGCCGATATCCAGGACGCCATTCAGACCGCAGTGGGCGCCAACGCCATCACCCAGGTGCAGCAGGGCGAGGCCCGCTTTGACGTGACGCTGCGCTACCAGCAGCAATACCGCGACACGCGCGAAGCCATCGAGAATGTGCGTCTGCTCGCGCCTTCCGGCGAACGCGTCTCGCTGGCGCAACTGACCAAACTCTCCGCCGACGACGGCGCCGAGGAAATATACCGCGAGGGCGGCCAGCGATACATCGCCATCAAATACTCAGTTCGCGGCCGCGACCTGGGCTCGACCGTCGAGGAAGCCCTCGGCAAAGTCAACAAGAACGTGAAGCTACCGGCCGGCTATCACACCGAGTGGGCCGGCGAGTACGAGAGCCAAAAGCGCGCCGACAAGCGGATGGACATCGTCATCCCCATCACTGTGATGGCGATCTTCCTCATCCTCTACACGATGTTCCGCTCCTTCAAGTGGGCCATGCTCATCCTGGTCTCGGTCATCATGGCCTCCATCGGTGGGCCGTTAGCCCTGTTCATCACCCATACCAATTTTTCGGTCTCTTCGGCTGTCGGCTTCCTGGCGCTCTTTGGCGTCTCGGTACAGACCGGCGTCATCATGATCGAGTTCATCAACCAGCTCCGCGCTCGCCGCAAGGGCATGGAAGAATCCACGCGGGAACACATCGTCGCAGCCGCCGTCGAGGGCGCGGTTCTGCGCCTGCGGCCTATCATGATGACCATGCTGGTAGCCACGCTCGGCCTGCTGCCCGCCGCGCTTTCCCACGCCATCGGCTCCGATTCGCAGCGTCCCTTCGCAATCGTCATCGTCGGCGGCCTGCTCGCCAATCTCGTCATCGGCGTTTTTCTCCTGCCCACCCTCTATGTCTGGATGGCCCGCGAAGACGACGTCCTGCCCGCCGTCGAATCCACAGAGGACTTCTGAAGCGGTGTGCGCCGCAACCATCGCGACCTTCTCCCGCTCATGTATACTTGCGCGGGAGGCGGCTCTAGGCTGCCGCGCTGCTGTATCTCCAAGCAGCTCTGCCCATCTGAGGACCAGGACGAATGGAACCGAAGACCAGCAAACTAACCTTTGGCGAGAAGACCGGATATGCGTTCGGCGACGCGGCCTCCAATCTGTTTTGGATGACCTTCATATATTTCCAGGTCAACTTCTATACCGACGTCTTTTTCTATACTCCCGATGCCGCTTTGGAACGCTCGCTGCTTGAGAAGCTGGCCGCGCTGCTGCTGCTGACGCGCTTTCTCGACATGGGGTTTGACCTCTTCATGGGCGTGCTGGGCGACAGGACCCGGACGCGATGGGGCAAGTTCCGTCCTTACCTGCTCTGGTTTGCGGTTCCTTTCGGCATTATCAGCGTGCTGACCTTTACCACTCCATCCTTCAGCCCCAACGGAAAGCTGATTTATGCCTACATCACGCTCAGCCTGATGATGATGGTTTACTCGGCCATCAATATTCCTTACTCGGCTTTGATGGGCGTGATCTCGCCCGATTCGCAGGAACGCACCAGCGTCTCATCGTACCGCTTTGCCTTTGCCTTTGCGGCAGGGCTGGTGGTTCAGTATTCGACGCTTTATCTGGTGGACTACTTCGGAAAAGTGAAGCCGGAGATGGGCGGGGTGCTTCTGGCAGCTGCCAAAGCACACGGCTATCAACTGACCATGGGCATCTATGCCGTTGCGGCAGTCGCACTTTTCTTCCTGACATTCGCGCTGACAAAAGAACGGGTGCAGCCGTTCGAGGAGAAGAGTTCGTTATGGCGGGACCTGTTTGACCTTGCATGCAACTGGCCGTGGCTCATCCTCTTTGGCATGGGAACGCTGACTGTATGCGCTGTTGCCATCCGCGCCGGCGCCATCCTCTATTACTTCAAGTACTACGTGGGTGAACAATCCGTCTATTTTTTGCATTTCCATGTTGGCAGTTATCTTTTCCAGCATACTGTAGGTGGAAAGGAACTTCCCGGTCTCTTTATGGTCGCCGGCACGCTCATGTCGCTGCTGGGCACTATTGTGATTCAACACGTCACGAAATTCGCCGGCAGGAAAGCCACATACATAGGTTTGGCGACGCTCGGCGCACTCTTCCTGGTTGTCTCTTACTGGGTCAGGCCCGAGCAGGTGGTCCTGATGTTCGTCTTCCAGGTACTCTATAGCGCCGTGACGGGACCGACCTCGGCTGTGTTGTGGGCCATGTTCGCCGATTCCGCCGATTATTCCGAGTGGCGCACCGGCCGCCGTGCCACCGGGCTGGTCTTCTCCGCCGCCGGTATGTCAAACAAACTCGGCTGGAGCATCGGCGGGCCGGTGATTGTGTGGCTGCTCGCGATCTTTGGCTACCAGGCCAATGTGGCGCAGACGCCTCACGCACTGCATGGCATCCTGCTGCTCTTCACCGTCATTCCCGCTGTGCTCTTCCTGCTGACCGGTGTTGGCCTTTTCTTCTATCCGCTCAACGAAGCCCGGATGAAGAAGCTACAGGGCGAGTTGCAGGAGAGACAAGCGAAGGCAGACGCGCTGGCGCTTCCCTGAACTTCCAAATGTGCAAGGGTGCCGCGGACCAAGGAATCGCACATGGGGCGACGGTTTGAAAGGGCACGACATTAAATGTTCTTCAAGAATATGGGAGAAATACGATCCTATGCAATTCGGGTATTTCGACGACGCGAAAAAAGAGTATGTGATCACTCGTCCCGATACTCCAAAGTCATGGAGCAACTACCTTGGCTCGACCGAGTACGGCGCAATCATAACCAACAACGCCGGTGGATACAGCTTCTACAAATCGGCGGCTCTGGGGCGTTTCATGCGGCTTCGCTTCAATGCGCTCCCCATGGACCAGCCCGGCCGTTACATCTATCTGCACGACCACGACAGCAAGGACTACTGGTCCGCGTCGTGGCAGCCGGTGGGCAAGCCGCTCGACAAATATAAGTCGGAGTGCCGCCATGGCAGTGCCTACACGGTCATCTCGTCCGAATATGACGGCATAGGCACTGAGACGACTTACTTTGTTCCGCTGGGAAGGGACTTCGAGTGCTGGCATGTGAAGCTGACCAACCTGAGCGATAAGCCACGCCGGCTCAGTGCCTTTACCTATGTGGAATATGCGGGAAACTGGTCCGCCTTCGACGATCTGATCAATCTGCAATACACCCAGCACACAGTAACAATGGAGGTCGAAGATAACATCATCGACCATGGAACCAACGTCAATATTCCAACAATGCCGGATAACTTTGCGGAAAAGGACCAGGGGCGGCATACCTTCCAGGCATTGGTGGGCGCCGAGATCGTTGGCTATGATACAGACCGAGCAGCTTTCATTGGGGGTTATCGCGGTTATGGTAATCCTCAGGCGGTCGAGGAAGGGCAATGCACAAACTCCCTCGCCGTGGGTGACAATGCCTGCGGTGTTTTGCAGGCCAGGATAGATCTCGCGCCCGGCGAGATCAAAGAGTTTCTCGTTTTGATGGGCATTGGTCGCGCCCGCGATGAGGGGAAAGCCGCGGCTGCGGAATTCGCGAGCATGGCGAAGGTCAACGAGGAACTTGCCAAGTTGAAGAGCTACTGGCATCAGCGCATCGCCGGCCTCACGGTGGAAACACCGGACGCCGAGTTAAACAGCATGCTGAATATGTGGAGCCCGTTCAACTGCCTGATCACCTATGCCTGGTCGCGCGCGGCCAGCTTGATTTATGCAGGCGAGCGCGACGGATTGGGATTTCGAGACACCGTGCAGGATATGTTAGGCGTGATGCACACCATTCCCGAAGAGGCCGGCAAGCGGCTGGAGTTGATGATAACCGGGCAGGTCGCGACCGGCGGAGCCATGCCTGTGGTGCGGCAATTCGATCACCACCCAGGACGCGAAGCCGCTCCGAGGGAAGAAGATTACCGTTCCGACGATTGCCTTTGGCTCTTCAATGCGATTCCGGCTTATGTCAAAGAGACCGGCGACCTATCCTTCTACAACAAGGTATTGCCCTATGCCGACCGGGGAGAAGATACTGTTCTGGGTCACATGAAGCGGGCCATTCAATTCAATCTGGAACGCTGCGGAGCGCACGGCCTGCCCTGCGGCTTGTCCGCCGATTGGAATGACTGCATTCGCCTGGGACTGCGGGGAGAGACAGTCTTCGTGGCCTTTCAATTGCGCTACGCGATGAGGGTTTATCAGGAAGTCTGCCACATCATGATCGCCGAAGAGGAGGCGAAGTGGGCCAAGAATGAGTTGATGAAGTTAGATGCCAGCCTGGAAAAGGATGCCTGGGACGGAGAATGGTATCTGCGCGCCTATCGCGCCGACGGCTTCAAGTTCGGCTCGAAGGAAAGTGCCGAAGGCAAGATATTTCTCAATCCGCAATCTTGGGCGTTGATCAGCGGACATGCCAATCCCGAAAGAGCTGCGCAGACAATGCAGTCAGTGCGCGAGCGTCTGGCCACCGAGTTCGGCCTGATGATATGCGACCCTCCTTTTGTCGAGACCGATTTTCACGTCATGCGGGCCGCGCTATTCAATGCGGGCCTGAAGGAGAACGCCAGCATCTTTTCGCACACCCAGGGATGGGCGGTCATGGCGGAGGCGCTGCTCGGCCACGGCGATCTGGCCTACCAGTATTTTCGGGCCTATCTGCCCGCCGCCTATAACACGCGCGCAGAGCTCCGGCAGATCGAGCCTTACGTTTATTGCCAATTTACCCATAGCAAATACAGTCCGCGCTTCGGCGCCTCGCGCGTTCCCTGGCTGAGCGGCTCAGCAGCGTGGTCTTTCTTCGCTGCCACACAGTACATTCTCGGAATTCAGCCGGAATATGACGGCCTCAGAATCGATCCTTGCATTCCCTCCGCGTGGAGAAAATTCAAAATGACTCGCGTTGTTCGCGGCAAGAAATTGATTGTGGAGGTGAAGAATCCGGCCGGAGCGCAAAAGGGCGTCAAGAAGCTGGTTCTCAATGGGAGGCAGTTGAAAGGCAACTTCATTCCGGCGGAGAAGTTGCTGGCGGAGAATCAGGTGGACGTTGAGATGGGGTAGGGAGGCAATGCGATGACAGTGCCGCGTGGACCGGGAGGTCCACGCGACAGCCAGCCGGAGGCCCGGCGCTACCTGTCAGATCACCGAAGGTCGAAGCGATCGAGGTTCATCACCTTGCTCCAGGCAGCTACAAAGTCCCGCACGAACGCCCTCTGCCCATCGGCGCACGCATAGACCTCAGCGAGTGCCCGGAGCTGAGAGTTCGAGCCAAAGACAAGATCGACCACAGTCCCCGTCCACTTAAGCTCGCCGGTCGCCCGATCCCGCCCCTCCAGCACGCCTTCCGACGTAGCGGACTTCTGCCACTTTGTCTTCATGTCGAGGAGATTGACGAAGAAATCGTTGGTCAGTGTTCCGGGCCGCTTGGTGAAGACGCCATATTGGGAGTGTCCGAAGTTCGCGCCGAGCACGCGCAACCCGCCGATCAGAACCGTCATCTCCGGAGCGGTCAGCGTCAGCAGGTTTGCCTTGTCCACCAGCAGCTCAGCCGCCGATGACTCCAGTCCCTTGCGCATATAGTTTCGGAAGCCATCCGCGGCCGGCTCCAGTACAGCGAAGGAGGCCGCATCGGTCTGCTCCTGCGACGCATCGGTGCGCCCTGGCGAGAAGGGCGCCTTCACGTTGCGGCCGGCCGCCTTGGCAGCGGCCTCAACGGCCGCGCAGCCGCCCAGAACGATCAGGTCAGCCAGCGAGACCTTCTTCTTCCCTTTTTGCTTGCCGTTGAAATCCCTCTGGACTGCCTGCAGCTTCCGAATGACCTTCGCCAATTCGCTCGGTTGGTTGACCTCCCAATCCTTTTGCGGAGCCAGGCGAATGCGCGCCCCGTTGGCCCCGCCGCGCTTGTCGGTGCCGCGGAAGGTAGCCGCCGACGCCCAGGCCGTCGTCACCAGTTGCGAGATGGAAAGGCCGGATGCGAGAATCTTAGCCTTCAGGGATGCAGTATCGTTCTCCCCGATCAGAGTATGATCCACGGCGGGGACGGGATCCTGCCAGATCAGCGGCTGCTTGGGAACCAGCGGTCCAAGATAGCGCGAGAGAGGCCCCATATCGCGGTGCGTCAACTTGAACCAAGCCTTGGCAAAGGCGGTTGCGAGCTCCTTCGGATTGGCCAGGAAGCGCCGGGAGATCTTCTCGTAGATCGGATCCATGCGCAGCGAGAGGTCCGTCGTCAGCATGGTGGGCGCGTGGCGCTTGGATGGGTCGTGCGCATCCGGCACCGTGCCAGCCCCCGCTCCGCCTTTGGGTATCCATTGCTGTGCGCCGGCGGGGCTCTTGGTTAGCTCCCATTCATATTTGAAGAGGATTTCGAGATAATCGTTGTCCCACTTGACCGGGTTGGTGGTCCATGCGCCTTCGAGGCCGCTCGAGATCGTATCGACGCCCTTCCCACTGCCAAAACTGTTCTTCCAGCCCAGGCCCTGCTCTTCGATGGGCGCGCCCTCGGGTTCCGGACCAACATACTTGAGCGGATCGGCAGCGCCATGAGTCTTGCCGAAGGTGTGTCCGCCGGCGATAAGGGCAACGGTTTCCTCGTCGTTCATCGCCATGCGCGCGAAGGTCTCGCGAATATCGATTGCAGCGGCAATAGGGTCCGGCTTGCCATTCGGCCCCTCCGGGTTCACATAAATCAGGCCCATTTGAACTGCTCCGAGCGGATTTTCGAGCTGACGGTCGCCGCTGTAGCGTTCGTCGGCGAGCCACTTGCCCTCCGGTCCCCAGTAGATGTCTTCCTCCGGCTCCCAGATGTCCACGCGCCCACCGCCAAAGCCGAAGGTCTTCAATCCCATCGACTCGATCGCCACATTGCCGGCGAGAATCATCAGGTCGGCCCAGGAGATCTTTCGGCCGTACTTCTGCTTGATCGGCCAGAGCAGCCGACGCGCCTTGTCGAGGCTCACGTTGTCCGGCCAGCTATTAAGGGGAGCAAATCTCTGCGCTCCGGAGCCCCCGCCGCCGCGGCCATCGGCAATGCGGTAGGTGCCCGCGCTATGCCACGCCATGCGGACGAAGAACGGCCCATAGTGGCCGTAGTCCGCGGGCCACCAGTCCTGCGAGTCCGTCATCAGGGCGTGGAGATCCTTGACCACAGCATTCAGATCGAGGGTCTTGAACTCGGCCGCATAATTGAACGCCTCGCCCATGGGATTGGCCAGCGGGGAGTGCTGGTGCAAGATCTTCAGGTTCAGTTGATTGGGCCACCAGTCTGCATTCGTAGGGGCTCCAGCCGCTGTGTGTTTCCGGAGGCCGCTTGAGAACGGGCACTTTGCTTCGTCTGACATGGTTCTCTCCTTTGGCTGTTTGCAATTTCCTTCCCAAACCAGTGTAGTGTCTGGGGGCGGGACGAGCAATTCAGTCTTGTGAAACGGTCTTTATTCATGAGCCTCCCATTCGAACCGCTTTTCATGCGTCTCATGCGCCATCCAAAAGCAATTGCTCCCGCGCCAATGACGGCCGAAATTGCCATAGCAATGGCCACTTCTCTCGCAACCTCATTAAACTCAAGGTTGGAAAACCAGCCCCCGGGACTCCTACCTCCCCACTCTATCCATGCAAGGAAGCACGCAAATGCAAGCGCACAGCAGCCCAAGATCTGCAATGCTCCACCGATTGTCGCGACAATTGACGATTTCATATTCGCCTCACGTAAAACACCGTAGTACGCTACCTTGATTCAACTGTAACTCGAACCTCGTCCTTTACTCCTCGCGCAACACTTCCAGCGGCCGCAGCCCGAGAATCCTGTAGCTCGCGATCCAGCCTGTCACGGTAGCCAGCACCGCAGTTCCCAGAAGTGCAATCAGTGTGGCCTTCCACTCGATATGAAAGCCCACCTCGAGTTTGCGTAGCAGCACGCGCGTCAGCAGATTCGCGAAGACCACGCCCACCGATCCGGCCAGCAATCCCAGCACGCTGAATTCGACGCTGAAGGTGCGCACGATCCGCATTCGCGTGGCTCCCAGCGTCTTCAGCACCACCGCCTCGCGCATCCGCCGAAAGCGCGTGCCGGCAATGCTCGAAGCGAGAATCATTAGCCCCGCAAAGATTGAAAACCCCGCCAGAAAGCGCACCACAAATGTAATCTGATCGACCACGCTTTCGATCCGCTCCAGCACATCGGCCAGGTTGATTACCGTCACCGTGGGATAGGCCGCGAAGAGCGCCCGCTCCATCGCCGCCACCTGTTTGGGATCGATGTGCGCCCCGCCGTACCAAGTGGCCGGCTCGTCCTTGAGTTGGCCCGAGGGCAGCACAAACGAGACCTGCGCTCCCAGGTGCTGCCCATCGGCGCGATAGATCGCGGCAACCTTGAGCGGCCTCGCCGTCCCGCCCACTTCCAGTTCGACCGCCGAACCCACACCCAGATGCAGCCGCTGGGCCACGCCTTCTCCTACAGCCAGCTCCGCCGTGCCCGGATCGGTCCACCACTTGCCCTGGATCACCTTGTCGCCCGCCGGAACCATATCGGCCCAGGTCAGCCTGGCGTTCACCAGCATCCAGCGCGGAAAGTGTTCGTCTTTGAGCTGCTCTACCGGCCTTCCGTTGAGTGAAACAAACCGGCCGGTCACCACCGGCATCAGATCCAGAGATTGGCCAAGAGATTGACTCACTCCCGGCTGGCGCCCGAAGAACTCCCTCACCCCGGCAACTTCATCGGTCGTTACATCGATCAGGAAGACATTTGGCAGCTTGGGCGAGGCCGTTTCGCGCAGATCCCTCAGCAGCGCCGCCTGCATCAGGTAGACTGCCAGAATCAGCATTACGCCCGTTCCCAGCGCAGCCATTACCGCTGCCGACTGATTGCCTGGCCGATAGAGGTTGGCCAGCCCGTGGCGCAGAAACGATGGCAGCCGCAGTCGCACGCGTTTGAGCAGGCGGCGCAGAATCCAAAGCGTAGCCGCTGCCAGCGCCAGCAGCACGACCAGCGCAATCGTGAACAACACGGCAAACCAGGTGCCTACCTTGGCCGAATCCGACAATGCCCAGGCAATTCCGCCCAACGCCAGCACCACCAGAGCCGCCAGCCCCAGTTGCAGCCGCCGAGCCCACCAGCTCGCCAGCCAGCCGCCGAAGCCTTCCGGCCCCTGCTCCACCAGCCGCCGCAAGACCAGCACCGGCCGCACCCCGCGAACGTCCAGCAGCGGCGGCAGGCAAAACAACACCGTAGTCAGCAGTCCGGTTCCCAGCCCGGCGGCGATCAACTGCCAGGGAAACTCGAGCGTCGCATGAACCGGCAGCAGCTTGCCGAAGACCGCCGGCAATGCCGCCATCACTCCCACGCCCGCGGCCACGCCCAGCAGCCCACCGGCCAGCCCCAGCCCCAGCGTCTGCAAAAGAAAGATCCGCAGCAGATCGCTGGAGTTCGCGCCCAAGGCCTTCAAAATGGCCAGCGTGTCCATGCGCTGCTCCAGGTGCGCGTGCATGGCCATGGCCACGCCAATCGCTCCTAACACCATGGCAACCAGGCAGATCAAGCTCAGAATAGCGGTCGCATTCTCCAGACCCTTGTTCAGTCCCGGATTGCCCTCGCGATAGTCCATTACCTGCGCGTCGGGCAGAGCCGTCTCGACCTGCTTGCGCAGCGCGGCAAGATCGAATTGCCGGCCGGCCTGCGACGGCAACATCATCAGCAGCCGATGGCCGGCACGGCTGCCCGGCGCCAGCAGACCCGTCCTCGCCAGCGCCTCCTGCGAGATCATCACTCGCGGCCCGAGTCCCGCCCCGGCCGAGATGCGGTCCGGCTCCTGCTTCAGCACTGCCGCTATCCGGAAATCTCTGCCGCCCAGCCGCAGCGTTTGGCCGACTCCAGCCTTGAGCCGGATGAGAAACTCCTCGGCCACCACAGCGGAGTCGCCTTCCAAAGCCTGCTTCAGGGTGATCGCCGGCTCCAACTCGGCCTTGCCGTAGTAGGGGTATTCGGCCGGGTCCACGGCTTTGAGCGAGGCCAGCAGAGGCACCGGATACGTCTTGGGGTCCGACGGGACAGAGGCCATGGATTCGGTCTCGGTCACCCATGTGGTGCGAATGTTGCCTTTCTGCGCGATGGCGGCAATCCCGGCCATTTCCTCCGGCGTCGGCTCATGAAACAGTCTGGCGCTCAGGTCGCCGGCCATCAATGATCGCGCTTCGGTCGAGAGCGTTCGCCGGAAGCTGTCGCTGAACCCTCGCACCCCTACCAAAGCGGCCACGCCCACGGCCACCGACAGCACCACAAAGCCGAACTTGCCTGGCGCGGAACGCAAATCCCGCCAGCCGATCGCCCCGGCCCGCTTCCAACTCAACGCGCGCTTAGCCATGTTGCGCCTGATTTGGGGTTATGCCGATTATGGAAGATGAGTCTGATTCATCCGTGATCTTCGAATTGCGTACGTCCGGGGCTAAAGCCCGCGTTGGTTCGGTCGGCTCCATGCGGGGGGTAAAACCCCTGCCTCCCTCCGAATTTTGTTGTTCCGCAGAGGGCAGGCTATCTTCGACCACCATTCCATCGCGCAGCACAATCTTGCGGTCGGCGCGGCTAGCCACTTCGGCGTCGTGCGTCACCAGCACCAGCGTCGTCCCCGACTTGCGTTTGCGCTCCAGCAATAAATCCAGCACCATCTTCCCGTTGGCTGAGTCCAGATTGCCCGTCGGCTCATCGGCCATCACAATCGGCGGCTCGACCACGAAGGCCCTCGCCAGCGCCAAACGCTGCTGCTCACCGCCGGAAAGCTGCACGGGGTAGTGGTCCATGCGCTCCGCGAGGCCAACCTCGTTCAGCAAACGCCGCGCCCGCTCCAGGCCGCTGCCCTCCACATTCAACTCGTAGGGCAGCAGGACATTCTCCAAAGCTGTAAGTGTCTCAATCAGTTGATACGACTGGAAGACGAACCCGATCTTCTCTCCGCGCACCGCGGCCAGTTCCGCCTCTGCGAGATTGTGGATCGGCGCTCCGTCCAGCCAGACTTCGCCGCTGCTGGGCGTGTCGAGCCCCGCCAGCAGGCCAAGCAGCGTGCTCTTCCCGCTGCCGCTGGCTCCCAGAATGGCCACAAACTGGCCTGCTGGAATGGTCAGGGTAATCCCCTTCAAAATCTCCACCCGGCGCGCGCCATTCTGAATCCACTTCTTCGCCTCCCGAACCTCGATCACTCGCCAGCCTCCTGCTCCCTCTTCCCTGCCCTGCGCGAATACACTATTCCTGTGGACGTTCGCCGCTCGCTTATCGTTTCGCTTGGAGTGATTCTTCTCGCCGGTCCGGTCCTGCCTGCCCAACAGCGGCCCGCGGTCCGCCCCGTCCTGGTCTGCTATGGCGACAGCATTACCGCCGGCTACGGCCTTGAGACCGGCCAGTCATTTCCCTATGCTCTCCAACGCGACCTCGACGCCCGCGGCTACCACTACAAGGTCAACAATCAAGGAACCAGCGGCGCAACCACCAAGGACGCCGTCGCCGGTCTCCGCTCCGTCCTCCAGCTACACCCGGAGATTGTCATCGTCGAGTTCGGCGGCAACGACGGCCTGCGCGGCTTGCCTCCGGACCAGACTCGCCGCAACCTGGATCAAGTGCTGACCGCCCTCGAAGGCGCCCATATCAAGATTCTCTTCGCCGGCATCACCCTCCCACCCAACTACGGCGAAGAGTACATTCAGGCCTTCGATCGGGTCTTCAGCGACCTTGCCGCCAAACACAAAGTCGCCTTCGTCGCCATGATTTACAAAGACCTGGTAAACGTCCCCGGCACAATCCAGTCTGACGGCATCCACCCGACAGCTAAGGGCTCCGAGATCATCGCACGGACGCTGCTGCCGACGCTCGTGCCTTTACTGCGCAACCCCACTGTTTACTAACCACAGAGCACCACCACCGGCTGAAAGAGCGTTCCGGCGACGCGCTTGGCAATTCCCACCAACTCCCGTTGTCCGGCAAAGACCTTCACAAGCGGCGCGCGGGAGAACTCCGGCAGGTTGGCTTGCGCTCCGTTTCTCAGTCGTCCCAGAGCCATTGCGTCGCCAGTCACCGAGGGCATCTCCTGCAACAGGCTGCGCGGATGCACGCACAGCGCCTCCAGCGCCTCGATATTCCCGGTCAGTTGCTCCAGTTCCTCCAGCGTGTGCGCCCCGGCCAGCGTGAACACACCCGCCTGAGTGCGCCGCAAACAGCTCAGGTGCGCCCCGCAGCCCAAATCCTGGCCCAGTTGGTGAGCCACAGCCCGAACATACCCCCCGGCGCTGATGCTCATTGTGAAGGCCGCCTCTGCTCCGTCCAGCGCTGTGATCTCGAAGGAGGAAATACGGACTGTTGCCGGCTTGAGTTCCACCGGCTTGCCCTCGCGGGCCAGTTTGTAGGCGGGCTTGCCGCCGATCTTCTTCGCGGAAAACGGCGGCGGCATCTGTTCCATCTCGCCGTGAAAGCGGCCGGCGGCCTCGCGCACCTGCTGCAGGGTCAGCGCCTCTGCCCACTCCAGCCAGGAGTCCTGCCCGGCAGCCTCGCCCTCGGCATCGTAGGTGTCGGTGGCAAAGCCGAGGCGAATCGCCCCCGCATAGCTCTTTTCCGCAGAGGAGAAGTACTGCGCCAGCCGGGTGAACTTGCCCAGCAGCAGGGGCAGCACACCGGTAGCCATCGGATCCAGCGTACCCAGATGGCCGACGGATCTCTCGCCGGCGATCTTGCGCATCCGCCCCACCACATCGTGGCTGGTCATGCTGGCCGGCTTGTCGATAACGAGAAGTCCGTTCACCTATTTACTTTAGCTGACTGGCCTCTGTTACAGCTCGCCCGCCTACGTCCCGCCGTTGCCCGGCTGCCGCACCAGCGAGAGGAACTCCAGCCGCGTCTCCTTCTGCAGAAAGCAGCCCTGCATCGCCGAAGTCACCGTCGACGAGTGCTGCTTCTCGATGCCGCGCATCATCATGCACAGGTGCCGCGCCTCGATGACCACCCCCACGCCCTGCGGAGCAATCGCATCCTGAATGGCGTCGGCGATCTGCCGCGTCAGCCGCTCCTGAATCTGCAAGCGCCTAGAAAATACTTCAACTAAACGTGGTATCTTGCTTAATCCAATAACCTTTCCCTTTGGGATGTAGGCCACGTGCACCTTGCCGAAAAAGGGCAGCATGTGGTGCTCGCAGAGTGAAAAGATCTCGATGTCCTTGACGATCACCATCTCGTTGTAGTCTTCGTCGAAGAGCGCGCCACGCAGGATCATCGTTGGATCTTCGTTGTAGCCCTTGGTCAAGAAAGCCAGCGACTTCTCCACGCGCCTAGGCGTGGCCAGCAGTCCCTGGCGGTCAGGGTTCTCGCCCAGCCGGTTCAGAATCTCGCGGTACATCTCTTCCGTGCTAACTTCGCTGAGGCCGTCCTCTACTCTCACTGCGCTTGGTACGGGTTTGCTTATTGCCATCGGTTGCGCCATCATTCTCACCTCCCGCCCTGGGGAACAGGGCTTTCTTCATCTTCTAAAGAACTGTCATCCTGGGCTGAGAAAGTCGCGCACTTTACGACTTGCGCAGTCGAAGGACCTGCTTTTGCGCTCACTCGCCGTAGCACTCAAAAAAGTTATTTTCCGTCTCTTCCACGCGCACCCGCTCCAACTCACCCGCCGGCAGCGCGTCTTTTAACAATCCGAAGACCTCCCTACAGAGATTCTCTGTCGTCGGCACGCGATCCGCAAAGAGCGGATCGAGATTGAGATTGGTGTGATCAAATCGCTCCACCACTTTTGTTCTCACCACTTCATCGAGCGCCGCCATGTTCACCACCATGCCGGTCTCCGGGTCCACCGTGCCTCCCACCAGCACTTCAACAACATAATTGTGCCCGTGGCCGTGAGGATTGTTGCACTTACCGTATGTGGCCCGATTCTCCTCCGGCGACAGCGCTTCCGTCTGCAGCCGGTGGCTGGCGCTGATCGTATAGCGGCGGCCGAAGCTGGCTCTCATGCTCCACCCCGAAACTCAGCAAAGATCTCCGGCGTCTCATAGACCCGCACCCGGCTCAACCGCGCCCCGCCGGCTCCAATCACTGCCGGCTCCAGCCGCTTCCAGGCCGCAATGGCAAGGTTCTCCGTGGTCGGAATCATAGCGGCAGACTCCGTTGCCGCGAATTCAGGAACCTCCAGGTTCAAATGCCGATGGTCCCAGGCGTCGAGTACCTCGCGCTCGATCACTCCCTTCAACCACTTCAGATCGACCACAAAGCCTGTCACCGGGTCCGGCTCGCCCGCCACAGTGACCTCCAGCGTGTAGTTGT
Source organism: Occallatibacter sp. (assembly GCA_049522975.1). GTDB lineage: Bacteria > Acidobacteriota > Terriglobia > Terriglobales > Acidobacteriaceae > Telmatobacter. The sequence continues at coordinate 165,546 of JBEKNI010000003.1, forward strand.
GCCCGTGCCCGTTGCGATTGGCGCAGCGGCCGAAGACCTGCCAGTTCTTCTCCTCGTCCCAAGCGGGGTTCCAGTAGTAGTGCGAGGCGGAAAATGTCGCCCGCCGCGTCAGATAGATCATTCCGACCCTCAGTGGAGAAGATGCTTGAGGCACAGTCAAGGCTTCATACTTTGAACTGCCAGGCCCTTTCCAATCTGCCTTGCCGGATGTGCATGCTGCCGATGAGCCTTCCCTTCGCAACAGAATACGAGCCGGTCTTACAGATAATTACGTTCTTTGGGGGCAAGCTGTAAATAAATAGGTCAGGACGGGAATCATGGCAAAAGCTGGAAGAGCGGCAAAAAGATCGAGCATCAACGGGACAATGCCGACTCTCCGTCTGGCCTGTACCCCAGCTCACACCCCCTTTTCGTGCCAATCTGGGTCCTTTTCGGGCGCTTTTCTGCTAATTTCAGCCGTTTCTTGCGGGGTAAAAATCAGATGTTGCACAAAGTAAATGGGTTAGATCGGACAATGCCGCCCCACCCACCCCCTATTGACTGTGAAACTGTGAGACTGTGAACTTCATCAAGCTGAAAGCCCCTTTACGCCGCGTAGTTTCTGCCCTTCCAACCTACGCGTTTGAGAATCTTATGCTGGAACCAACTACGATAGAGCAGCGCAACGAACAGCGGCAATCCCAGCGGCGAGATGGCACAGTCAATAAACGAAAAGTTGGACTTGGCCACCCGGCCATAGAAGCGGAAAAGATTGCGAACCCACAAGAGCGCCAGCACCCAGCCCGCAGCCAACCATTGCAGCGAATGAGCGGCAAAATGCGCGTTCCAGAGCCAGACCGCCAGCATCGGCAAGCCCGCCAGCAGCAGTACGTCGATCACGCGCCAGACGGCCAGCGCAAGACAATTGTCGAAGAGCAGCGCCAAGTTCTTGGTCCAGCCCTCCACCATTGCCGAAGTCGACCGGTACATGCGCGTAGAGACCGCGTCGTCGGCATAGCGGAAGCGCAGACCCACTTTGCGCCGCTTGGCCAGAAAGGCCAGTTCCACGTCTTCGAGCACCTTTTCAGAGACGGCCGCGTGGCCGCCGAGCCGCCGATATGCTTCTCGCTCGACCAGGAGAAACTGCCCGTTGGCCGCCGCGATCCGCTGCGCGGGGTCGGAGACCTTGGCCGGCGGATAGGCCAGAGCCAGCTCGCAGAAGACCAGAGGCATCAGCGAGCGCTGCCAAAGCCCGTGGACAATCTGCCGCGGCGAATAGCTCAACATGCCGGCCTTGTGCTTGACGGCCTCATGGATCGCCCTGCGCAGGTTTCCCGGCTCGTGAATCGTATCGGCATCGGTAAAGAGCAGCCAGCGGCCCCGCGCACGCTTGGCCGCCGTCCAGATGGCGTTGTTCTTGCCGGTCCAGCCCGGCTCGAGCTTCTCCGCTTCGATCACGGCGACGCCGGCAAAGCCGCAGGCGATCTCCGCTGTCCTGTCGGACGAGTGGTCGTTGACCATAATCAACTTCCAGTCCCGGCCGAGCTTGAAGACTTCATCGGACTGGCTCACCAGCGACTCGAGGCACGCACCCAGGCACTCTTCCTCGTTGCGCGCCGGGACGATGACGGTAAGCTCCAGCAACTCCTCCAGCTCGGGCTGCTCGAAGACGGTCGCCCAGGAGACCGGCATCGCCGCCGGTGCATCGGAAATCCCGAGCACAGGCTTGAAGCCACCCTCCGCCTGTCGCCTTTCGTTCTCCATTTCTTTTCACTCTTTCGACTGGGCCTTTCGCTCGTTATTATAAGGATGTGCGGCTCCCTCGGTTCCTTCCTCTCTGTCTGCTTGCGACGTCGGCCCTCGCGCCCGGCTGCGACCGCGGCGCTCACCCGGCGCAGACCGGCCAACCGGCCCCGGACTTCACCGTCTCCGATGGCGCAACCGCCGTTCATCTTGCCAGCTACCGGGGCCGCGTGGTTTTGCTCAACTTCTGGGCCACCTCGTGCGCGCCCTGTGTCGAAGAAATGCCTTCCCTGCTTGCCCTTCATCATGACAAGCCCGGCCTCGCCATCCTGGCCGTCAGTGCCGACGAAGACCCGGAGGCCTATAGCCGGTTCCTCGCCCGGCATCACGTGGACCTGATCACCGTCCGCGACCCCGCCGAGCAGGCTGCCCGTCTATACCACTCCAGCTTATGGCCGGAAACCTACGTCATCGACCGCCAGGGAGTCATCCGGCGCAAGTTCATTGGCGCGCAGGACTGGAGCAGCCCGGAGATTCGCGCCTACCTGAAAGGCCTCTGATCGACCATCTTTAGATGGGCGCACGAATCATATATCTTTGACGCCACCAAGGAGGACTTATGAACGTTCTCAAAATTGCATCGGCGCTGTCCTTGCTGCTCTCCGCCTCTCTTGCCCTTGGTCAGGGCAGTGCAACCGGACAAGCGCCTTCTGCCAGCAAGGCAGTCATCCCCGGAGTCTGGCGCGGTGAGATGGACAACCTGCCGATTGTCACCCTGGTCGTTTCAGACGAAGGCAGCGGCCTGACGGGCGCCGCTCTCTTCTATATGCTGCGGCGGTTCACCGTCAATGATCCGTTCACGGCTTCGCCGGGACTGCCTGAACCATTGCTGAATCCCACATTCGACGGGAAAACCCTCTACTTCCAGATCAGCCATCGGCGCGCCCATCCTCCTGGATCGCTTTCCGATCCGCCGTGCCGCTTCCATATGACGCTCACCGGCCCGGACAAGGCGGAATTCGTGAATGACTGCGAAAAGCAACCTCGCGGGCTTGCGGTCGTTCGTAGCGAATACTGAGCGCACCGTTGCCGCCATCGCTGATCGCAGCCCAGTGTTATTCTTTGCTCATGACCACGGTGGAGATTCTCTTCTCCTATGCCACGCCGCCCGCTGAGACCGTCACCTTCGCGTTGGCCGCGGTAAGGGACGTTTACGGCATTCGCCGTCTCAGCTTCGACCGCGCCGCACGCACGCTCCGCGTCGAGTATGACGCCTCCCGGCTTAGCGCCGCCGCTGTCGCCAATCTCATCCGCCAGGCGGGCCTGCAAATTCTCCCCGAAACCATCGAGAGCCCGCCGCCAACTTCGCCGCAACTGCCCGCCGAACGCCCGCAGGCGGCGTAAATCCAGGGGCGACGCATATCAAACTCCCAGTAGATTGAGCAGATAGGGGTGGTCCCATGCGGCTTTGAGCCGTTTTCCCTTGATTCCGCGTTTTAGGGATTT